>JAXDQF010000426.1:0-18791 GCA_034668025.1 Gammaproteobacteria bacterium
GTTGGCGGGTTGCGGCGCCCTGCTGGGGCTCATCCTGGCTGCAGTCGGATTATGGGCGGTGCACGCTTTGTATGCGTCAGTACGATTCGGTGAGCGTGGCGGATTCCAGGAGCTCACGCATTTCGACACCTCCAGTGTGGTGTGGGCGGTAATTCTCGCGATTGTTGCGACGTTGGCCGCTGGTTTGTATCCAGCGTGGCGAATCGGGCGGCTGCCGCCCGCAGTTTATTTAAAGAGTCAATAAACATGAATATCCCAATGCGCCCCATTTTTTCCGCGCTGCTGCGCAACCGGACCGGTGCCGTGCTCGTGGCGATCCAGATTGCCATTGCGCTGGCGGTGCTCGTAAACGCGGTGTACATCGTCAAGCAACGCGTCGACAAGATCGGCCGGCCGACGGGAATGGACACCAACAATATCCTGGTGGTTTCCAGCTCCGGCTTCACGCGCGACTACGACATCGTCGCGGCGATTCGCAACGACCTCGCATACATCCGTGGAGTCCGCGGCGTGATCGCTGCGACGGCCGTCAATTCGGTCCCGCTGAGCAACAGCGGCAGCTCGCGATCGCTGAGCAACCATCCAGATGGCAGCGTCACTGGCGGCGAGGGCGGCCAGTATCTGGAGGTCGACGAGCAGGGCATCGATGCCCTGGGACTGCATCTGATCGCCGGCCGCAACTTCCGCGCTGAGGAAATTCAGCCGCCCATTACCAACGGCACGGTGTCCAGGTTCGAGTCACAGCTCATCATGACGAAGGCGATGGCGGACGTACTCTTTCCAAACGAGAGCGCTGTGGGCAAGACGGTTTACGATCAGTTGCGCCATCCCGCGACGGTCATCGGAGTCGTGGAACGGATGCAGGCGGCCTGGCCCGAATACACTCACCTGGACAGCGTCTACCTGCTGCCCCGCCTGCCCTTTTCGTATAGCGGCGCGATGTACTACTTGGTCCACACGGCACCGGGTCAACGCGAAACGATCGCCCGCAACCTCGAAGAGCATCTGTCCACCTCCGATACCAACCGGCTCATTGACTATATCCGGCCCCTGCAGCGATTCAAGGACCGCGGCTACTCCGGGGACAAAAACATGGAAGTCTTCCTGATTGCGGTGACCACCCTGCTGGTCGCTATCTGCATGTTGGGCATCTTCGGACTGGCGACATTCAACGTCAGCACCCGCACCAAGCAGATCGGTACGCGCCGCGCCATAGGGGCCCGCCGCGGGGACATCCTGCGGTATTTCATGGTCGAAAACGCAATGATCACCACAACCGGTATCGCGGTGGGCTGCGCGCTGGCGTTGGGAGTGGGATATTGGCTGTCGTTACAATATAAACTCCCACGCCTGGACCTGTATTACCTGGTAGGCGGTATTCCTGTGCTATGGACCATTGGCCAGCTGGCTGTCTGGCAACCCGCGCGGAAGGCATCCGCCGTATCCCCGTCAGTGGCAACTCGAACCGTATGAATCTGGACGCCGGCACTGTTCTCGTCATTGACGACAATGAAGCAGTCCGGACGGCGTTCGACGTTCTGTTGTCGATTCACGGTGCACGGGTGTTGACTGCGGCCTCGCCGGCTGAAGGCTTGAGCCGGCTCGGCCGGGACCCCGTGGACCTCGTGATTCAGGATATGAACTTCCGCCGGGAGGCGACGACCGGCGAGGAAGGGGTGGCGCTGTTTCACGAGATCCGGACCCGCTTCCCGGATGTACCCATCATTCTGTTGACGGCGTGGACACACCTGGAAACGGCGGTCGACCTGGTCAAGGCCGGCGCCGCTGACTACATTGCAAAGCCCTGGGACGATGCGCGCCTCCTGACGTCAGTGCGAAACCTGCTCGACCTGCGCAAAGCCCGGGCCGAAGCGCAGGCACTGCGAGCCCAAAGAACCCGGGCCCGCGCGGTTCTCGCGGACCACTTCGATCTGCGCGGCATCGTGTACGAAAGCGAAACGATGCATGCACTGGTGACCACGGCAACTCATATTGCCCATGCGGATGTTCCGGTACTCGTCACCGGGCCGAATGGTGCGGGCAAGGAAGTCCTGGCCGACATCGTGCAAGCCAACTCGTCAGTGCGCGCGAAGCCCTATCTCAAGGTGAATCTGGGGGCGCTACCCAACGATTTAATAGAAGCGGAGCTCTTCGGCACGGAGACCGGGGCATTCACCGGGGCACGAGCCCGCATTGGCCGATTCGAAGCGGCGGATGGCGGGACGCTGTTCCTGGATGAGTTGGGGAATCTCTCCGGCAGTGGGCAGGCCAAGCTGTTGCGCGTGTTGCAGACCGGCGAGTTTGAAAGGCTGGGGTCCAACACGACACGGCGCACACGTGTCAGAGTCATCGCCGCGACAAATTCGAACCTGCGGAGCGCCATCCGCGAGGGAAAGTTCAGGGAGGACTTGTTCTACCGCCTCAATGTGATTGAGCTGGAGATGCCGGCGTTGGCGGAGCGGCGCGAGGACATTGCCGTGCTGGCGCGCCACTTTCTGGAACCCGGGTTTACGCTTGCGCAGGATGCGGTAGCTGCGCTCACCCGCCATCCCTGGCCGGGGAATGTTCGCGAGCTTCAGAACACGATACGGCGAGCATGTTTGTTGTCTTCGAACGAAACGATCGAGGCGGCCGCGCTAGTGTTGCCAGTCGTGGCAGTACAGGAGGAAACGACGCTCGATCGCGGCACCATTGAGCAGGCACTGGGGCGCGCACAAGGCGTCGTTGCGCAGGCGGCCCGGGAGTTGGGCTTGTCACGCCAGGCGCTGTACCGACGGATGGAGAAGTTGGGGCTCAAGTCCCCCAACTCGTAATGCGTACGTCTCTGTCTGGACGCACTGTCGCTGGGCTGGGGGTGGTTGCGACCCTGGTGGCTGCTGTCACGGCCACGGCTGGATACTATTTTCGGGCCCCGTTCATTGCGGCATTGGCCGGCCTGCTCGCGGCCTCACCCCTGATTGTCTGGATCGCAACCCTGGTTACGCGGCCGTGGTCGCGCGTACTGCGAGCAGTGAGCGACGGCATAGTCAGCATGCGCGACCACGACTACAGTGTGAGCATCCGAAAGATTTCCGACGATGAGATTGGCGATCTGGTGGTTGCCTACAACGCTCTCGGAGATCTGTTGCGGCGCGAACGGCTCGACCTGCATCAGCGCGAGTTGCTGCTCGATACGGTGATTCAAACCACACCGCTGGTGATGGTGCTCACCAACTCTTCAGGTCGCATCGTCTACAGCAACATCGCCGCCCGCCAGCTGTTCCACAGCGGTCGCAAGCTCGAAGGACTGGACTTCATGGAGATCCTGGAGCAGTCGCCGGCGCCGTTGCGTGAAGCAGTCACGGGAAACGCCGACACGCTGTTCACGATGGAGGTTGAGGGGGAGCCGCAGGTCTACCATTTATCGCAGCGCCGATTTCACCTGAATGCTCAACCACAACAGTTGCTCCTGCTCAAGCAGCTGACGCGCGAGCTTGCGGCGCAGGAAGTGGCGGTGTGGAAGAAGGTGATAAGGGTGATTGCGCATGAGCTCAACAACTCGTTGGCGCCCATCACCTCGCTAGCCCACTCCGGACAGCTGTTGGCACACGACAATGTGCAGTTGGATCGGGTGTTTACCACCATCGGCGATCGAGCTGCGCACCTGGCTTCGTTCATTGACGGGTATGCGCGCTTCGCGAAGTTGCCGCGGCCTCTGCCGGCGGCGGTGGATTGGGGGCAGTTCATGGAGCGGCTGCGAGGCACGATGACATTCGAGCTCGAAGGAGCACTGCCCTCACGCCCGGGATCCTTCGATGCCAGCCAGCTGGAACAGGTGATGATCAACCTGTTGAAGAACGCCGCGGAGTCAGGCTCAAAGCCCGAGGACATCACGGTGAAAGTCCGCGAGCACGCAGACGATTTCGTGGTTGAGGTTTCCGACCGGGGAAGCGGCTTGACGGAGAGCGTACTACGGGATGCGCTGCTGCCGTTCTACTCGACGAAGGCAACCGGCACAGGCCTGGGTCTGACTCTGTGCCGGGAGATTGTGGAAGCGCATGGCGGTCGCCTCAGCCTGGCGAACCGCCCCGACGCCAACTCGGACGGAACTATTACGGGCGCTGTCGTAACCCTGTGGATCCCTTCCGCCGTGCCGAAGCCCTGACCGCAGGCTTGCCGGCACCATTCGTGGGCTTGGCGGCCCCATTCCTGGACGAACCATTTGTGCCGCTGCCCTTGCGGCGATCGACCTGGGCGTACTCGTTGCCCTTGGCCGCAATGGAGTTGATGGTCTCGCGGCTGAGGCTCTGCAGGTACTTGCCAAAGTCCCTGCCCAGCTGCGGATGGCCCAGGCCAAACTCAACAGTGGCCTGCAGGTAACCCAGCTTGCTGCCGCAGTCATAGCGCTTGCCGGTGAAGCGGTGCGCGTACACGGCCTCTTCCTTCATGAGTGCCGCAATACCGTCAGTCAGCTGAATCTCGCCGCCTGCGCCCTGACCAATCTTTTCCAGGTGCTCGAAAATGGCGGGCGACAGTACGTATCGACCCACAACCGCCAGGTTTGACGGTGCGTCCGCGGGCTTCGGCTTCTCAATGATACTGTTCACGCGGCTGGTAGCCGACTTATCGGCTTCGACGGCAACGATGCCGTACTTATCGGTGTCGCTCTTTGGAACGACCTGAACACCCAGCACGCTGGCGCGCTTCGCTTCGTAAACGTCAGCCATCTGCCGCAAGCAGGCGACCTCGCTCCTGATGAGGTCGTCAGCGAGATGCACGAAGAAGGGCTCGGAACCGACGGCTGGTTGTGCGCACAGCACCGCATGACCTAAACCCAGCGGCGCAGGCTGCCGGATATAAATACACGACGCATAGGACGGAAGGACACTACGCACCTGGTTGAGCAGGTCACTTTTACCCTGCGCTTCCAGCATGTGCTCTAGCTCCTGGTCGGAGTCGAAGTGATCTTCGATCGCGCGCTTGGAGGCGCCCGTGATGAACACCAGCCGTGTTGCCCCAGCCGACAACGCCTCTTCCACTGCGTACTGGATCAGGGGCTTGTCGACGACGGGCAGCATTTCCTTGGGACTGGCCTTGGTAGCGGGTAAGAATCTCGTACCGCGGCCGGCCACGGGAAATACGGCCGTGCGAATGGCCGACGTGGGGTTCGTCCTCATCAAATTCTTCTCCTGCGGGCAGCCAAATTAAGACAAAAAACCGTGAGCATTGAGTCTAACGTCCTGGAATGCAGCAAAGTATATGCCAGCGCACATTTCCCCAAGCATAGTCAGATGGCACGTGCAGCGTCATCGGTTCGTTCGGCCCACTTAAAAACAGCCGGTCGCATGCTGTCCCACGAGCGGCATTTGGGGCAGTGCCAATACCAGCCCACGCTACTCAAGCCACAGTCGTCACACTGGTAGCGCCCGCCGGCGTCGCCTATACGGGTCAACAGCGCCCCGAGTGATGCTGCGTCCGCGGCGGAATCTATTCCTGCGTCAAACTCCCGCGTAACTGACGGCAAACGGATTACGTCCTGCGGTGGCAGCGCTGTCGCTAGCAACCAGGCGAGTTGGCGCCCGCTGACCCGACCGTTGCGTTGCAACCGTCGGGCAACCTGACAAAGAACATCGCCCTCGCCCACCTGTTTGGCCAATGCAAGAACCCTTGGAATGATTTCCAGCGCGAGCCCCGGGAACGCCTCGAGAGCACTGAGATAGAGCAATAGTGACTCGGCGGAGTTGCCACCGAGCTCGGTCATCCGGGCAGTGAGTACCTGCGCACGCGGAAGCTCGGGGTCATGGGTACGAGCCTGGCGCAACAAGGTCCGAGCGCGCTCAGTGTCGCCCTGAAGAAGCGCATGTTCGGCAAGTTCGCATAGGTAGTGTGCAGCGACCGTGCGTCGTTCGAGTTGGAGAGCGGGTGGCAGATCGTGGAATATTTTGAGCGCGTTGGCCCAGTCGCCCTGTTGCTCGTAGATGCGCAACAGATGATCCAATGCGGCGTTGCGATACTCCCGTGATGCGGCCAACTCCTCCAGCAACCGCTCCGCACGATCCATGAGGCCGGCGCTGAGGTAATCGAGCGCCAGGGCGAAAGCAGCCTTGTCGCGCAGCGCGACAGCGCCGTGCTCCCTTAACTGCGAATGAATGGCGATGGCGCGATCAACTTCGCCGCGTCTGCGAAAGAGGCTTCCCAGAGCGAACTGGATTTCCGCGGCATCGCCGTCGGCTTGCGCCATGCGCGAGAAAATCTCGGCCGCGTGGTCGAACCGATCGTTGATCAAATGGTCGAGGCCGACGTAGTAGTCGCGCGGCAGTCGGACTGTGCGGGCCGCGCCGTTGCGCCGCCCTAGTATCCAGCAGGCGAAGCCGACTGATACGAAGGCCAGTGCGAGCAGAATTGGTGGCAGCTCGATCACGCTGCCGAAGATAACAGCGTCAGTGTTACAGAGCTATGCGTTCAATCGCGAATAGGCCTGTCAGCGCCGTCATTGACGCGCTCGCGCAAGTCCTTCCCGGGTTTGAAATGCGGGACGTACTTGCCTGACAACGCGACCGCCTCGCCCGTTTTCGGGTTGCGTCCCTGGCGAGGCGGCCGGAAGTGCAGCGAGAAACTGCCGAAACCGCGGATTTCGATGCGCTCTCCCTGCGAGAGCGCATCACTCATGATCTCCAGTATCTGCTTCAGCGCGAGCTCCACATCCTTGGCTGGCAGGTGCTTCTGCTTCGCAGTAATGATCTCGATGAGTTCCGATTTCGTCATGAGCTTGCTAGTACTCATGCGGTCAGGGCAATCGTCGCATCAGTCGCGGTCCGAGCCGATTTGTTCCTTGAGCAAATCGCCAAGGCTGGTGCCCGAGGAGGAGCCCGTCTCGGAGCGGTAGCTCTGAACGGCCTCTTGTTCCTCATGCATTTCCTTGGCTTTGATCGACAGCGAAATCGTGCGGGACTTGCGGTCCACGCCCGTGAACTTCGCTTCGATCTCTTCGCCCACCTTCAGAACCGTACGCGCATCCTCCACACGGTCGCGACCAAGCTCGGAAGCACGCAGTTGACCGTCGATCCCGTTGCCGAGGTCGATGACGGCTCCGCGAGCATCCACTTCCTTGACGGTACCCTTGACGATTGTGCCCTTGGGGTTTTCGGCGATGTAGGCCGAGAACGGATCCTTGGCAAGCTGCTTGATGCCGAGGGAGATACGCTCCCGCTCCGGATCGATGGACAGCACCATCGCTTCCAGCTGCTGGCCCTTCTGGTAGTTGCGCACTGCTTCTTCGCCCGGCAGATCCCAGGAGATGTCGGAGAGGTGCACCAGACCGTCGATGTTGCCCGGGAGGCCGATGAAGATGCCGAAGTCGGTGATGGACTTGATTTGTCCCGACACCTTGTCGCCGCGGTTGTAGTTCTCTGCGAACTCCTTCCACGGGTTGGCCTTGCACTGCTTGAGACCCAGCGAAATGCGGCGGCGCTCCTCGTCCACGTCGAGAACCATGACCTCGACTTCCTGGCCGGTGTGCACAACCTTCGCGGGGTTGACGTTCTTGTTGGTCCAGTCCATTTCGGACACGTGCACCAGGCCCTCGACGCCGTCCTCGATTTCCACGAACGCGCCGTAGTCGGCAATGTTCGTGACCTTGCCGAACACGCGGGTGTGCGGCGGGTAACGGCGGGAAATGTTCTCCCACGGATCCGCTCCCAGCTGCTTGAGGCCGAGGCTCACACGTGAGCGCTCGCGGTCAAACTTCAGGATGCGGACGTCGATCTCATCGCCAACCTTGACGACTTCCGACGGGTGCTTGACGCGCTTCCACGCCATGTCCGTGATGTGCAGCAGGCCGTCGATTCCGCCCAGGTCAACAAACGCACCGTAGTCGGTGAGGTTCTTGACGGAGCCGCGTACGACCGCGCCTTCCTGCAGGTTGTCCATCAGTGCGCTGCGTTCTGCGGAGAATTCCTGCTCCACAACCGCACGCCGTGAAACCACGACGTTATTACGCTTCTGATCGAGTTTGATAACTTTGAATTCGAGCGGCTTGTTCTCGAGGTACGACGTATCACGCACCGGACGAACATCGACGAGTGAGCCCGGCAGGAATGCACGGACGTTGTCGATCTCTACGGTGAAACCGCCTTTGACGCGGCCAGTGATGACGCCAACGACGATCTGAGAGTCATTGAATGCAGTTTCCAGGCGCGTCCAGGTGCGCGCGCGCTTGGCCTTTTCCCGCGAGAGACGGGTTTCACCGGTTCCGTCCTCGACGGAATCCAATGCAACTTCCACCTCGTCGCCGGGCTTGACCTCCACCTCGCCGCGTTCATTCTTGAACTGCTCGAGAGGGATGACTGCCTCTGACTTGAGACCGACATTGACGATGACGACGTCATCTGTGACGTCCACGATGAGCCCGGTCAGAATCATTCCCGGGCGGATACGCTGGTTGGCGAGACTCGACTCGAATAATTCGGCGAAACTTTCTGTCATACCTTCACTCGCACGGAACACCGTGCATGTACTGGACCCTCATCCACTGCGGTCCAGGCAATTAAAAAATGGCCCGCGCATCCTGCACGTGCCTTGGCTAAATCAACTTCCCGTCACGCCCAAAGAGCATGCGCGCGACCCAAGGCCGTGACGCGATCGATGACCTGCTCTATGGTGAGGCTTGTCGAATCGATCACTTCGGCATCGGGCGCGGGCTTCAGTGGGGACACCGCGCGGGTCGAATCCCGCTGGTCCCGCTCGGTGATCTCGCGCGAAAGGGCGGGAAGGCTAACATCCGACCCCTTGTCTTTCAACTGCTTATAGCGCCGAAGAGCCCGCTCATCGGGGCTGGCGGTGAGAAATATCTTGAGGTCGGCCCCCGGGAATACAACGGTACCCATGTCCCGGCCATCCGCCACCAGGCCCGGGGCCTTGGCAAAGGCACGCTGGCGGTCCAGCAATGCACTGCGGACAGACGGCCAAGCGGCGACGCGGGATGCCCCCTGCCCGGCCTCTTCTGACCTAATCTGGCGGGTAACCTCCTCTCCGGCCAGGATAACGAGCTCGCCACCGTCATTTCCGACCTCAAAACGGACGTCCATGGAGGCGGCAATGAGGGCATGAGCCTCCGTATCGTCAGATTTCACACCTCGCTTGAGGCCGGCAAGGGCTACGAGGCGATAGAGGGCTCCGCTATCCAGGAGATGCCACCCTGCCCGGACGGCCACAGCGCGGGCAATGGTTCCCTTTCCGGACCCGCTGGGGCCGTCAATAGTGACAATCTTTGTGCTCAGCATCAGTTCCGACAGCGTCGGTTACACGGTCTGTATGTGCAAGCCCGCCGTTTGCGACAGCTCAACAAAGCCAGGAAACGACGTCGCCACGTTGGCGACATCGAGGATTTCGATCTCACCTCGAGCCCTTAGGCTGGCCACCGCGAAGGACATGGCGATCCGATGGTCGCCGCGGCTGTCTACCGTGCCGCCCTTGAAGCCGTCTCCACCGCGGATCCACAGGCCATCGGGGTGCAGCTTGTTTTCCACCCCAAGGGTGGTCAGGCCGTCGGCCATGGCGGCCAGGCGGTCCGTCTCTTTAACCCGCAGTTCTTCCGCGCCGCGGACGAGGGTCTCGCCCTCTGCGCAGGCCGCCGCAATGAAAAACACCGGGAATTCGTCTATCGACAACGGCACCAGATCTTCCGAGACCGTTATGCCCTTCAGCCGGCTCTTGCGGACCTCAATATCGGCTACGGGCTCGGCATCCTTCGAGCCCGGGTGAGCGTGCACCCTGATGTCTGCGCCCATTTGCAGAAGGAGTTGCAGGAGACCGGTGCGGGTTGGGTTTACGCCAACGTTCCGCAACAGCAGCGGCTTCTCCGCTGCCAGGCATCCTGCAACCAGGAAGAACGCGGCGGAGGAGAAATCCGCGGGCACCTGGATTTGTGTGCCCTTGAGGGCCTGTCCGCCCTCAATGGTGGCGGTCGGGCCCTGCTGGGTGATTTTGACGCCGAAGGCACGCAGCATCCTTTCAGTGTGATCGCGGGTTGGCGCTGGCTCGGTTACCCGCGTTGTGCCTGACGCCTGCAGACCGGCCAAAAGAACGGCGGATTTGACCTGGGCGCTGGCTACGGGGAGTTTGTAGTCGATCGCCTTTAGAGCAGTTCCATGGATTTCCACGGGCGGCCGGCCGTTCTGCGTGGTTATGTTCGCGCCCATCAGGCGCAGCGGCGTGGCAGCGCGCTCCATGGGCCGGCTCATCAAGGACTCATCGCCAATCAGCGTTGAGTTGAAACCCTGGGGGGCCAGCAATCCCATGGAAAGGCGCATGGCCGTGCCGGCATTTCCCATGTCCAGAGGCTTGTTGGCTGCTTTCAAGCCGTGAAGGCCAACGCCGTGGACAATAACGTGTTGGTCCTCGGGGCGTGCAATGCGCACCCCCAGGGCCTGCAGGGCACGCAGGGTCGCCAGACAATCCTCACCGGCGAGAAATCCCGTGATGTCGGTGACACCCTCGGCAATTCCTCCCAACATCAACGAGCGGTGGGAAATGGATTTATCACCAGGGACTGTCAGCTCGCCTTGGGCGACGCCGCCCGGGCCGGCTCGATATTTCGGCATGATTACTGTACTGCGCGCGGGTAGGAACCGAGAATGCGGAACAGCGAGGCGCGCTTCTTCAACTCTGCCAGCGCCTTGGCGACATGCTTGTCGTC
Organism: Gammaproteobacteria bacterium; assembly: GCA_034668025.1. Lineage (GTDB taxonomy): Bacteria > Pseudomonadota > Gammaproteobacteria > Steroidobacterales > Steroidobacteraceae > 13-2-20CM-66-19. The sequence goes on from JAXDQF010000426.1 coordinate 10,676, forward strand.
CGCGTGACCTTCAATGTCGATAAAGAATACATAGTCCCATTTCTTCTTGTGGGACGGACGCGACTCGATGCGAGTCATGGAGACTCGATGCTCTGCCAATGGCTGCAGGAGGCGTTGCAACGCGCCGGGCGAGTCGGTGTGGCTGATTGAGACCAACAGCGTGGTGCGATCCTCGCCACTGGGGGTGAAAAGCTTGCGGCCCAGCACGAAGAAGCGCGTCGTGTTGTCAGGCCGGTCTTCAATTTCGGCCGCGAGAATTTTCAGCCCGTAGACTTCGGCAGCCGTTTCACCGGCAATCGCTGCAGTGCCCTGCTCATCACGCGCGCGGCGCGCGCCTTCACCATTACTGGAGACGGCAACCCGCTCAACATTCGGCAGGTGCTCATCCAGCCAGACACGACACTGTGCCAGTGCCTGGGGATGGGAGCAGATTCGCACAATGCGTCCCAACGAGCTCATCTTCCCCATGACGGAATGGTGGATACGCAACTCCACTTCCCCGCAAATCGTCAGCGGCGACGACAGAAACCGATCCAACGTATGGTTCACGGTCCCTTCGGTGGAATTCTCGATCGGCACGACGCCGAAGTCCGCACTCGCGGCTTCCACCTCGTGAAACACTTCGTCGATGGAGCTCAGCGGCAGGCCGCGCACGGAATGACCGAAGTGAGTGAGGACGGCGGACTGGGTGAAGGTGCCTTCAGGCCCGAGAAAAGCCACTTTCAGCGGCTCCTGCTGGGCGAGACAGGCGGACATGATCTCCCGAAACAACCTGAGGACTTCTTCGTCCCGCAGGGGGCCGTTGTTGCGCTCCTTCGCCATGCGCAGCACCTGGGCTTCGCGTTCGGGGCGATAGAAGTCGACCGTTTTGCCTTCACGGGTCTTGGAGATCCCGACCTGCTGGGCCAGCCGCGCCCGGTCGTTGATCAGCTCGTGGATCTGCTTGTCAATGGCGTCGATCTGGTTGCGGACCTTCTCCAGATTGAGAGGCGCCGGGGCGCCGGCGGCAGTCTTTTTGCCGCGGGCCATCAGACAATCCGGGCCGACAATACGCCGTCGATGCCACGGATCTTGCGCAGGATTTCCTCGCCTACCGTGCCATCGGTGTCAATGAGCGTGTAGGCGTACTCGCCCCGCGACTTGTTCAGCAGGTCCGCGATGTTGATCCGCGCGCTGGCGAGGCAGGTTGAGATCTGACCGACCATGTTGGGGACGTTGCTGTTGGCGATGACGATGCGCGTCGTATTGGGGGCGCGCGGCATCACGCTTTCCGGGTAGTTGACGCTGTTGCGGATATTGCCGTTTTCCAGGAAATCCCGCACCTGTTCCGCCACCATGACAGCGCAGTTCTCTTCGGCCTCGCCGGTAGAGGCGCCCAGATGCGGCAGTGTCACGACTTTGGGATGGTCTTTCAGGGCGTTGTTCGGAAAGTCACAGATATACGAATGCAGGCGGCCCGCATCCAACGCCGCCACCACCGCCGTGTCATCCACAATCGGCGCGCGGGCGAAGTTGAGAATGATACCGCTCTTTTTCATGAGCTTCAGACGGGCCTCATTCACCAGCTTGCGCGTATGGTCATTCAGCGGCACGTGCACGGTGACTGCATCGGCACGCGCAAACAGATCATCCAGCGACAGCGCCTGCTCGACACTCGACGACAGTTGCCACGCGCGTTGCACAGTGATCTGCGGGTCGTAACCCAGGACCTTCATGCCGAGCGCCAGGGCCGAGTTGGCCACTTCCACGCCGATGGCGCCGAGACCGACCACTCCCAGTGTGCGGCCAGGCAGCTCGAAGCCCACGAATTTCTTCTTGCCCTTCTCCACTGCTTCGTCAATCGCGTGGTCATCGCCGGTCAGCGACCGGGAAAACGACCAGGCGGTGCAGATATTCCGTGCGGCCAGGAACAGGCCGGCGAGCACCAGCTCTTTGACGGCGTTGGCGTTGGCGCCGGGAGAATTGAATACCGGAATACCGCGCTTGCTGAGCTCGGCAACGGGAATGTTGTTCACGCCGGCGCCGGCACGACCCACGGCGCGTACCGAATCCGCGACCGGGCTGCTGTGCATGTCGGCAGAGCGCAGCAGGATGGCGTCCGGACGATCCAGGTCCGAGGCGATTTCGTAACGATCCCGCGGCAGGCGTTCGAGGCCGCGGGCGCTGATGTTATTCAGTGTCAGGATTCGGTAGCGCATGAGTGTGTTTCAGCCGTGGCGGCTGTGAAATTCCTTCATGAATGCGATGAGCGCATGGACTCCCTCGAGCGGCATCGCATTGTAGAGGCTGGCACGCATGCCGCCCACCGAGCGATGTCCCTCGAGGTTGGTGAGCCCGGCGGCGTTGGCTTCGCTGAGGAAGGTTTTATCGAGCTCCGGTTTCGCCAGTGTGAACGGCACGTTCATCCACGAGCGCGCGTCCTTTGACACGGGGTTGCGGTAAAAGCCCGATTCGTCGATGGCCCGGTAGAGCGTTTCGGCCTTGAGGCGATTGTGCTCACCGATGGCAGACAATCCGCCTTTGGCTTTGAGCCACTTGAATACCAGCCCCGCGAAATACCAACCGAAGGTCGGCGGTGTATTGAGCATGGAGCCTTCATCGGCCATGGCTTTGAAATCCCACACCGCGGGAGTGACCGGCCGCGCCTTGCCGATCAGGTCCTCGCGCACAATCACCACGCACAGGCCCGACGGGCCGATGTTTTTCTGCGCACCCGCGTAAATCAGCCCAAACTTTGACACATCGATGGGACGCGACAGGATGGTCGAAGACATGTCCGCAACCAGCGGCACGCCGTTCGTCTCAGGCACGTAACCGAATTCCACGCCGCCAATGGTTTCATTGGGCGTGTAGTGCACATAAGCGGCACCGGGTGTCAGTTTCAACGTGCTCTGCGCGGGTGCGGAGCAATAGCTCGACGCCGCTTCGTCGGCGGCAACGTTGACCTTCGTCAGACGTTTCGCTTCACCGATGGCCTTCTTCGACCACGCTCCCGTGTTGATGTAGTCAACGGTTGAGTCGGCGGTCGTCAGATTCAGGGGAATCGCTGAAAACTGCCCCGTGGCACCACCCTGCAGGAACAGGACCTTGTAGTTGGAGGGCACACCGAGCAGCTCACGCAGCAGGTTTTCCGCCTCCTGCGCAACACCAATGAAGGCTTTGCTGCGGTGGCTGATTTCCATGACCGACATGCCGGAGCCACGCCAGTCCACCAGCTCATCACGGACCTGTTGCAGAACTTCCAAAGGCAGGGTCGCAGGCCCCGCCGCGAAATTGAACACTCGCATAGCAGTGGTTGATCGAAGTGACTAGGGAGCCCGCGATACTACCAACGGAGTGTCGCGGGCGTCATAACTTTTGGCGCTTTAGTTCTCGCTTTCCGGTGCACCTTCGGGGGGTGTGTCACCGGAGACCGCATCGCCCGCTGGTGTATCGCCGGGGGTTCCATCATCGACAGACGGGTCGCCGGCCTCCTCGACCACTTCGCCTTCCAGGTGCTCGATGCGCTCGATGCCGGTCAACCGCTCGCCCTCGGCGAGCCTGATCAGGCGCACACCCTGGGTGTTACGCCCGAGGACTGATATTTCGTCCACGGGCGTTCGCACCAGCGTGCCGGTCGAGCTGATCAGCATGATCTCCTGCCCTGCCACCACCTGCAGTGCCGCCACGGTCGTGCCGTTGCGATCGGAAGTCTGCAGCGCGATCACGCCCTGGCCGCCGCGGCCGTGCGAGGGAAACTCCTCCAACGGAGTCAGCTTGCCGTAGCCCGTTGCCGAGGCAGTCAACACGTTGCCTTCACCAACAACAATCAACGCGATCAGTTCCTGGCCCTCGCCGAGCTTGATGCCGCGCACACCCGCGGCTTCGCGTCCCATCGGTCGCACTTCCTCCTCGTGGAAGCGAATGGCCTTGCCACCGCTCGAGACGAGAATGATCTCGCGCTGCGAGTCAGTGAGCGCCACGCCGACCAGGCGGTCGTTGTCGCGCAAATCAACACCGATGATGCCGCTCGAACGCGGGCGCGAGAACGCCGTGAGCGGCGTCTTTTTGACCGTACCCTGGCTCGTCGCCATGAACACGAAATGCTGCTCGTCATATTCCTTGACGGGCAACAGCGCGTTGATTTTCTCGCCCTCGCCCAGCGGCAGCAGATTCACCATCGGACGGCCGCGCGCGCTGCGTCCCGCCTGCGGCACTTCATACACCTTCAGCCAGTACACCTTGCCGCGGTTGGAGAAGCACAACACCGTGTCGTGTGTGTTGGCTACAAACAGCTTCTCGACAAAATCCTCATCCTTCACGGACGTGGCTGCTTTGCCGCGGCCGCCGCGCCGTTGCGTTTGATATTCCGTGAGCGGCTGCGACTTCGCATAACCGGTGTGGGACAGCGTGACCACCACATCCTGTGGCTCGATCAGATCCTCGGTTGTGAGGTTCAGATGATCGCGGTTGATCTCAGTCCGGCGGGCATCGCCATACGCCTCACGGATTTCGATCAGCTCGTCGCGCACTACCTGTGTGAGTCGCTCCGGGCGCGCCAGGATGTCGCCCAGGTCGGCGATTTTCTCCAGCAGCAGCTTGTACTCATCGATGATCTTGTCCTGCTCCAGCCCCGTGAGCCGGTTCAGGCGCATGTCGAGGATGGCCTGGGCCTGATCCTCGGACAGGTGGTACCCGCCGCCATTCAGGCCGAAGTCCGCCGCGAGGCCGTTCGGACGTGTGGAAATCGCGCCGGCACGCTCGAGGAGCTGCGGCACAATTCCAGCCGGCCAAGGTCGGGCAAGCAGGCCCGTACGCGCTTCAGTGGGTGACGGCGCAGCCTTAATCAACGCGATAATGTCGTCGATATTCGCCAGCGCAACCGCCAGCCCCTCGAGGATATGCGCCCTCTCCCGAGCCTTGGCGAGATCAAAAATCGTCCGTCGGGTTACGACTTCGCGCCGGTGCCGGATAAACGCATCCAGCATTTCCTTCAGCGACATCAACTTCGGCTGCCCATCCTGCAGCGCAACCATGTTGATGCCAAACACCGTTTCCATCGGCGTCTGCGCATAGAGGTTATTGAGGACGATCTCGGTAACCTCACCGCGCTTCAGCTCGATGACGATCCGCATACCGTCTTTATCGGACTCGTCGCGCAGACCGTCCGAAGCGATACCGTCGAGCAGCTTCTCGCGCACGAGTTGCGCAATGCGCTCGATGAGCCGTGCCTTGTTTACCTGGAACGGCAGCTCAGTGACGATGATGGCCTGTCGGTCGCCTTTGCCGACGTCCTCAGTCGACACTTTCGCCCGCACAGAAAGCCGCCCGCGGCCTGTCCGATACGCGGTCGCAATCTCTTGGGCACCGTTGATGATGCCGCCCGTCGGGAAATCCGGTCCGGGCACATACTGCATGAGTGCCGCGAGGCTCAACGTCGGGTCATCCAGCAACGCGAGGCACGCCGAGACGATCTCGGTTAGGTTGTGCGGCGGGATGTTGGTGGCCATGCCCACCGCGATACCCGTCTGACCATTGACCAGCAGGTTGGGTATCCGGGCCGGCAGTACTGAAGGCTCGGTCTCCGACTCGTCGTAGTTCGGCGTGAAATCGACCGTTTCCTTGTCGATGTCTGCGAGCAGCTCGCTCGCAATCCTCGACATGCGTACTTCGGTGTAACGCATTGCCGCCGGCGCGTCGCCATCGACCGAGCCGAAATTGCCCTGTCCGTCGACCAGCAGGTAGCGCATCGAAAACGGCTGCGCCATGCGGACGATGGTGTCGTAGACGGCTGTATCGCCGTGCGGATGGTATTTACCTATCACGTCACCGACGACGCGAGCGGACTTCTTGTAAGCCTTGTTCCAGTCATTGCCGAGCTCGCGCATCGCGTGCAAAACGCGGCGATGGACGGGCTTCAGGCCGTCGCGTACATCGGGCAGCGCACGCCCGACGATCACGCTCATGGCATAGTCTAGATAGGACTGCCGCATCTCATCTTCGAGACTGACGGTCAGTATTTCGCGTGCAATTTCGGCCATCAAAAACCGGGCCTATAAAGGCTTGGTGAAAACGCCAATCTTAACACACAGGCACGTTCGCGACCCCTTTCAGTATACTGCGCACTGTCATTTTCCAGCGCTTTCGCGCAAATGCCGCCCGAACCCGTAGATCTCCTGATTGAAGCCCGCTGGGTGCTCCCGATTGCACCTGTCAACACCGTTTTTACGGATCATGCGGTTGCCGTCACGTCCGGCAAAATCGTGGCTCTGGGGCCCATTGCGCAGATGAACGAGCGCTTTGAGGCGCGCGAACGCGTCGTTCGGCGCGACCATGCGTTGCTACCGGGATTTGTAAACGCGCATACGCGCGCGGCGATGACGTTGTTTCGCGGGCTGCCTGTGCGCGGACCTCGATCCCGGTGGGTACGCGACACAGTTCGTCCAGTCGAGCAGCGCTGTATGCGTGCCGATTTCGTGCGCGAGGGAACGCAGCTCGCTATTGCGGAAATGTTGCGGGCAGGGATCACGTCGTTCGCAAGTACGAATCTTTTTCCAGAAGAAGCGGCTCGGGTGGCGTCTGCCGCCCGAATGCGAGCCGCCATCGGACTGCCGGTGGCTGATTCGCCGAATGTATGGGCCGACAGCGCTACTACGCATTTCGAACGGGCTGAACAGCTTTGGGACGAGTACAAGTCTGACCCGTGGGTGTGTCTCTATTTTGCGCCGCAAGATGCTGCGGAGGTCTCGGACGACACGCTAATCCGGGTGCGGCGCGTGGCTGATGAATTGGACGCACGGATCGCGATGGAGTCACCTCCTCTGCAGAGACTTCATGCGCTGGGGCTCTTGCGCCCCGGCTTCGCGGCGATCCCTCAGGATGCTTGGAACGACGCAGAGTCCGAGCTCGTCGCTACCACGGGCATTTGCGTCATCGCGTGCTTGCAGTCGGATCTGAGGCTTGGCGGGGGCACGCCGTCGTCGGTGTCGAAACTCGTTGGGCAAACCGTTGGGTTGGGGTCCGGCGATCCTGCCAGCGTTGGTGCAATTGATCTGCTGGCTGAGGCGCGTGTCGCCGCGCTGCTTGGGGCCGGTTCTGTATCAGCGGCGGATGCCCTGCGTCTGGCCACACTCGGTGGCGCTACCGCTCTTGGGTTCGGCGCGGATACGGGCTCGATTGAACCGGGCAAATACGCGGACCTGGTCTGCGTCGATCTGAATCGTCTCGCGTGTCAGCCGACCTCGAACGTTCCGGAATCGATACTGTTCGGCGCTACGCGCGAACAAGTGAGCGATGTGTGGACGTCGGGACGCGTTGCAGTGAGCGGCGGCCACCTGCTTGCGTTTGACGAGCAGGAGCTCATGGCGTCTGCGCAGAACTGGCTGGCCAGACTTGGTTGAAGACAGGAGGTGCAACGTGAGTGCCCTTGGAACGAATGCAGATCGCAGTGAGCTTGGGAAGTTCGACTCGCTGTCCAGCCGCTTTTGGGATGCACAGGGTGAGTTTCGTCCCCTGCACATCCTGAATCCTGTCCGCGCGCAATTCGTTGCGGAGCGCGCGAAGTTGGCTGGTATGCGGGTCCTCGACGTCGGGTGCGGTGGTGGCTTGCTCTGCGAAGCTTTGGCGCGCGCTGGGGCTAAGGTTACGGGTATCGATCTCGCGCCGGGGATGATTGAGGTTGCGCGGTTGCATGCGGCTGAGCAGGGACTCGACATAACCTACAACGTCGTAGCCGCCGAGGAGATTAAGGGTGACTTCGACGTCGTCACCTGCATGGAGATGCTCGAACACGTCCCCGACCCTGCGCGAATGACCGGGACGTTGGCGACGCTAGTAAAGCCGGGTGGCGCCCTATTTGTGTCCACAATCAACCGGAATCTCAAATCCTTTTTGTTGGCGATTGTGGCGGCAGAATACCTGCTGAATTTGATTCCTCGCGGTACTCACGAATACGACCGCCTCATACGGCCTTCACAGCTGGAGCGCTGGGCCCGCGCAGCGGGATTATCCCTGCGTGAGATTGCGGGCCTGGAATTCAATCCCCTGACTTCGACCTGCCGCCTCAGCACGAACCCGTCGGTCAATTACCTGGCGCACCTTGAGCGGTCGTGAAATGGCGGCGTCGATTGGCGGCGGG
>JAXDQF010000427.1:0-10241 GCA_034668025.1 Gammaproteobacteria bacterium
TGAACAGCATCCTTGGCACCCGCCGTGTCGGCCGCAGCCGCCGCAGAATTCGCCATTTGAAGCTGCGCGATCTGCCCCAATTCTTCCCCAACTCGGGAGAGCTTCGATTCGGCGCTTGCAATCTACACAATCAAATCGATGAACCACGAGCCCCCCGCAGGAGTAAGACCTGAGGCCTCAGCGCCATTGACTCCATTGATTTTCCCGTGTGCTATCCGGCCAGCCGACCCGCACCATCATAGGCCGATGTCATATTGGCGGTCCGCAAAGGACCCAATCCTAACCACTTTGCAATACGGGAAACTGCGGGCGTCTGAGACCAGGATGAACATGCCGGACTGCCATGCAATGACCAATTCCTTTCCTTCAGACTGGAATCTGTCCATCAAAGAGTCGTGCCCATGCAGTGTCCTGTACTCATACTCCTCCACCGATAAGGGTGCCGCCAACGCAAAATTTATTTCCGATTCGTTGATTTTCGCGCGGTAGGGTATCGAATTGAGTACTACCAGGGTAGCTGCAGGAAGTAGAAGGACGGCGTGCAGGTGGGGATTGGTGCCGTCTTGGGTGGGGAGAGTTATGGCCTCGCCTACACGTAACGCGCTCGTGGTCCTTTCATAGTCCTCCAAGTTAGCCAGCACGCTTGCCGTCTCCATGGAACTACGCTGCGCTAGTCCGAAGAAAACGCTGTCGCCGTAGGTAGGAAGCGTAAAGACAATCGTCAAGCCATCTTCGAACTTCGAATGCGCCGCCACGAACCGCCCGGAAAAGTCGCCCTGCAACCGAAGATTGAGGGTATCCACCCCTGCTCCCAAGTCCACCTTCCCAAATAAGAACGACAGAACCGCAGCCTGTTTCTTGGTTAAAGCGGGAGCTGAGTTATGCACGGAAAATCCCGTGGCGTGCCGCGGTATCAGTAGCAAACTGCTTTATGATGGGATCCGCGGACTTCATTGCCTGCAGCAGTGGAGCGCGGTCACTGTGAGCGACTCTGGCGGCTGTCGCGGCGGCATAGCGGCGCAGGACTGCGTTGTTGTCACTCAATCCAGCAATTATCGCCGAACTGTCGCGCGAAGCTGACGTGAGTAGCAAAAGATCCAAACCCCTCTGTTTCAAACTAGGATTTTCGACGGGTAAGGCATTAAAGGCAGCACGCAACACCACTTCCGGCGCGCTCGAAAGAAACATCAGCGCCTTCCATTTGACACTTGGTTCGGGATCTTCAATGAGATCGAGCCCCACATTGACCGCACGGACATCCTTGGGCTGCGCGTTAACAGTCAAGCAATCCAACGCAAAGAATCGCACTTTCAACGAGGCATGACGCAGTAGATCAGCGATGTCCGAGAACAGGGGCATTGCATCGGACCCCAACTCAGAGCCGATCCAAACGGCCGCTTCAACAACTCCCTCATCGTGAGCTCGGAGAAGGAGCCTCAGCTTGCTGATGGGATAGCCTTGCTGGAATTCTTTTAACAGCTCGTTTTCCAGGTCGCCCCCACCGGCCTCGCCGCGCATGAGCCGGACCAGCAACTCGTCACCTCGAGCGTATCCATCACTCATTCTTCGTACCGAACATATCTTCCAGCCGCTTTTCCAGAGAGCGCATTAGCGACTCCTCTGCTATTCGCGCGCGATGCGCATGTTCCCCCAACCGTGCCGCTTCTTGCTGCCGGGCAAAACCTCCCGGGCGCAGTTGGGAGTGCAATGATACGCCTAACAGACGATCTCGTAACCGAGCGGCAACGCCGCATCTGTGAGCCACTCCCAGACGGACAGCCCAAAGGTTCGTAACGCATACAGCTCGTAGAGATCTTCGGCGCAGTGATGGATCAGCACGGGTGTGTGATGCAGCCCGGTGAGAGCAAACTGATCTACGCGGAAGCTATCAGGGTGGAAATTCAGGGGCACGCCCTTCGCGAGCACCTCGCGCGCCGCAGCACCTTCGATAAAGATGCAGGTGCGACTATGTGACAGCGGTGTGATGGCGCCAGTTTGCAAGGTTACCGCGCGGTTGAGTGCGAGGATGTCATCATCATCTCGAGTGATGACCCAATACTGAGCAGCGCCCGTTTTCAACAGTCGGCGCCCCTCAACATGCACGACCTCACCCACTCGGGTTGGCAAATCCCCATTGAGCACGGAACGCATCGCGATCTGAAACTCGGCGCCCGTCTTGGCAAACGCGGCGACCTGCACCAGGCTCCAACCTCGCCGTTCGCCAATGCGCAACTGTCGCAGTCCGTCCGCGCCATCGCGGCCGGAAACCTTCAGCGCGTCGGCCAGAGTTGAATGCCGTTCAAACACGTAGGCGCTCCCCGCTCGGATCAATGAACATCGGCGACACGATACGCGCTCTCACCTGCTCTTCCTTCAGCGGATATGCGCAGACGATTTCCTCACCGGAGTGTTTGAGGCCGCCCTGGTACAAACCCAGCGCGATGAATTTTTCCAGCTCTGTCGACCAAGTGACCGATGTTATATAACCACGGCCGTGGCCCTTGAGCTCCTCACCCGCGGAAAACAGGATCGCGCCGCCGCGCAGGCGTTTGCCGGGTTCCAGACACTCTATGCCGATCAGGCTCCAGCGCTCAGGAGCCTGCAACACCGGGCGCTGACGAAGCTCGCGGCCGACAAAGGCCTTTTCCCGACTGGCCATCTTGCCGAGCCCCAGATCATCCAGCGTGTTGCGATGATCCAGCTCCCCACCTGCGACATGCCCCTTCTCGATACGGAGCGAGGCCAGCGCTTCCAGCCCATAAGGCTGAATCCCAAGCGGCGCGGCGCTCGCCAGCAGGTGCTCCCAAAGGCTCACACCATAATCGGCGGGAATGTACACCTCATAGGCCAGCTCGCCTGAGAAGCTCAAACGGATCAAGCGCAGTGGCACGCCCTGCACTTCCATTTCCAAGCATCCCATGTAGGGAAGGCGGGCATCCGAAACATCGTGGCCCGGAAATGCAAGCTCCAGCGCCCTGCGTGCCTTGGGGCCTGCAACGACCATCCCCGCCCATTCATCGGTGACAGAGGTGACATGGACCTGCAAATCACTCCAGGCGGTTTGCAGCAGGAATTCCAGCCAGGACATCACCTCGCCTGCCTGCGCTGTCGTCGTGGTCATGAAGTAGCGAGTTTCGGACAGTCGCGTAGTGGTACCGTCGTCCAACAGCACACCGTCATCGGTCAACATGACGCCATAGCGAGCTTTACCCACCGGCAGCTTTGCGAATCCGTTGACGTAAACGCGGTTGAGGAATTCCGCGGAGTCAGGCCCCTGAACATCAATCTTACCCAGGGTGGAGACGTCCGACAGTCCCACTCCGCGACGCACAAGACGCATCTCCTCGACGTAGGCGATTTCCACAGTCGCCCCAGCCCATCGATACCACCAGGCACGCAACCAGGGCCCCGCCTCGATCATCTCCCCGCCGTGAGCCAAGTGCCAATCGTGCAGCGGTGAACGCCGTGTCGTGCGGAAGTGCTTGCCAATCGCTCGACCGGCGAGTGCCCCAATGGCGACCGGCGTGAACGGGGGACGAAAGGTAGTTGTGCCCGCCACGTGAGTCTCAACACCACGCAGTCCTGCCATGATGGAGAGCGCGTTGACATTGCTGGTCTTACCCTGGTCAGTGCCCATTCCCAACGTGGTGTAGCGCTTGAGATGCTCGACCGAAACGTAACCCTCCTGATGTGCGATCTCGAGGTCCTTGACCGTCACGTCGTTCTGAAAATCCACGAAGGCCTTGGCGCTGCGACTCTGAGGCGGTTGCCAAACAGGCTCGATGCCATATCCTCTTCGTGCCGTGTCTGAGAAGCCTTGCAGCGCTGGTGGTAGCATCTCGAATCTGGAAAGACCGATATGGGTGGCCGCACTCTGCCCTGCCTGCATCCCTTCTTCGATTGCAGCCTGCAACGTAGAAGTGCCCGTCAGCGCACCAGCGCCGAATTGCCCCGCGGCGTAGCCGCCTGGCACCAACGCGTGGATCTCCTCTAGATACGTCGGCTTGATACCGCCGTGCGATGTCAGATGCACAGCGGGTGACCAGCCGCCCGACATACATACAAGATCGCACTGAAGTTTACGGGTCCCAAGCGTGACGCCTTTGACTGCCGCGCCACCAATCACTTCGAGGGACGTCACGCCACTCAACACCTCAATGGCGGACGCTCTAGCCGTTGCGGCAATCGCTTGATCAACTGCACCCCGAAGGTCGGCAACGACCACGCTGGCACCGGCCCGACTCAAATCAAACGCAGTGGCATAAGCGCTGTCGTTGTTGGTAACAACGGCCACGCGCTTTCCACACAGCACGGAAAAACGGTTCAAGTAGTTTCGGACAGCCGAGGTGAGCATGACCCCAGGACGGTCGTTGTTCCGGAAGACGAGGGGACGTTCGGTCGCACCAGTAGCAAACACGATGGAACGAGCACGCAAAGTCACAATCACCTGCCGCGCTTCACCCTTAGCGGCGTCGGGCTGTTTGGGGTCGCGACGCTCCACCAACGCGACTGTATTGCCGTCGTAGAGTCCAAGAGCCGTCGTGCGACTCAGGATCTCCACATTTGGGAGCGATGCGAGATCGAGCTCCATTTTCCGGCGCCACGCTTCCGCCGCACTGGCCATGTCTTCCGATAGCAGGCTGCCACCCAACAGCGAATCCTGTTCAGCGAGCACGACGCGAGCGCCAGCACGACCTGCGGTCAGCGCAGCACTCAGTCCTGCAGGGCCGGCACCGATGACCAATACGTCGGCAAACGCATGTCGGGCCTCGTACCGATCGGGATCGCGCTCATGCACGCCGCGCCCGAGCCCCGCGGCTCTGCGGATGAAGGGCTCATAAAACATCCAGGAGCCGCGAGTGGGCCCCATGAAGGTCTTGTAGTAAAACCCGGCTGACAGAAACGGCGCGGCCAGCGAGTTGATTGACATGACATCGAACCGCACGGAGGGCCATGCGTTCTGGCAGCGTGCTTCGAGGCCCTCGAAGAGCTCCGTGGTCGTGCCGGCGACATTCGGGTCGGTGCGCCCGCCTTTGCCGAGCGTGAAGAGGCCGTTGGGCTCCTCGACTCCGGCCGACAAAAAGCCCCGCGGCCGATGATACTTGAAGCTACGGCCGACGAGCCTGACACCGTTCGCCAGGAGCGCCGAGGCCAGCGTATCTCCCTGGAATCCGCTCAGCGACTGACCGTCGAGCGAAAACGGGATCCTGCGGTCGCGATTGATGCGGCCCCCGGCCGGTAATCGGAACGTCATTTCGAAACTGCTTCGCTGGCCGGCCGAGAAGCGCCTACCGTGTTGGTCGCCGTATCGCGCTCCAGAACGAGCCAGTGTCGGCAGCCGAGCACGTGTTGCCAATACTCCCGATGTGGACCCTTGGGGTTGTCAAACAGAAAGACGTAGTCGTGCCAAACCTGCTGATCCGCCGTGCCATGGGCAGGACGCGGCTTGTCCGCATCTCCACCGTAACGGAACTCGGTGTAGTCACGCTCACCGCACAAGGGACAGTTGATCCTCAACATAGAGTCATTGCTTATACGTCCAATTGCCTATGCCGTAATCGTCGAGCTCTGCTCCACGTTCAAATCGATCGAGGCTGTAACAGCGATTCAAGGGATGCTCATCGTCATGAGCGATGGTGTGCGCGAGGCACCAACCCGCGGCGGGAGTAGCTTTGAAACCCTGATAACACCACCCGCCATCGAGATATAAATTGCGCAACGGCGTGCGACAGATGAAAGGACTTCCATCCGGTGTCATGTCCTGGATGCCCGCCCAATGGCGCAGCAGCCGCAACCGCGAAATGGACGGAATGAGCGCGACCGCGCATTCGGCCACGGTCTGCACTTTCGGGAATTGCCCTCTCTGGGTGTAACTGTTGAAGCCGTCGATGTGGCCGCCAAACACCAACCCGCCCTTGTCCGATTGGGAGATGTAGAACAGCTCGGCGCCGAAGGAAATCACGTGATCCACAAAGGGCTTGATCGGCTCTGACACGAATGCCTGCAGCAGATGGCTTTCGATCGGCAGTCGCAGGCCGGCCATGGCCGCGAGATGGGATGAATGACCCGCCACTGCAATAGCGGTACGACCGGACAGAATTCGACCCCGGGTGGTTTCGACTCCCGTCACCTGGCCTTGCGAGATCACAAAGCCAGTGACCTCACAGTGCTCAATGATGTCTACGCCCAGCGAAGCGGCGGCTCGCGCATAGCCCCATGCGACCGCGTCGTGTCGCACCGTGCCGGCACGGCGCTGCAATAATCCGCCCTGAATGGGAAATCGGGCTTCAGTTGAGTAGTCCAGATACGGCAGCAGGCGCATGACATCGCCGCGGTCGAGCAGCTCCGCGTCGATGCCATTCAAACGCATGATGTTGCCTTTGCGGGCTAATACATCGAGCTGTGCGGGCCCATGGGCCAATACGATCTGACCTCGCTGCGACAGCATCACATTGAAATTGAGGGCGTGGGAGAGTCCCTCCCAGAGCTTCATGGAGAATTCGAAGAACTGCGTGTTGCCGTCGATCACGTAATTCGAGCGCACGAGAGTGGTATTGCGCCCAACATTCCCGGAGCCGATATAGGCGCGCTCGAGCACGGCGATGTTCTTGATGCCGTGATTCGCTGCGAGATAGTAAGCGGTCGCAAGACCGTGCCCACCGCCGCCAATGATCAGGACGTCATAGTTGGACTTTGGCTCCGGGCTTCCCCAGGCGCGCGGCCATGGCGCATCGGACAGCGCATGACGTGCCAGCGAAAGTGCCGAATATCGGCTGGACAAGGTACGAGTCTCAATGGGGACGCAGGCATCAGCGTAGCCGCATGCATCCATCTAGGAAAGCGTATATTTTAGATAGAGTTGATCCAATTTCGAGATGGTCATGCAATTCGATCTCAGTGGCCTCGAAGCGTTCGTGGCGGTGGTGGACTGTGGCGGCTTCGGCCGGGCAGCACAGCAGTTGCACAAGGCGCAGTCGGCCGTCAGCCACCAGGTTCGAAAGCTCGAGGAGCAGTTGGGGATCGAGTTGTTCAATCGGGAGGGCTACCGGGTCCAATTGACCGCGGCCGGTGAGTCGGTGCTCGCGGAGGGCCGGCGGGTGCTGTCACAGGTCGAGCTCGTCGGCTCGGTGGCGCGGCAGTTCACGCAGGGTTGGGAGCCGCGGCTGCTCGTCATCATCGACGGTATTCTGCCGCTCGATCCGATTCTCGACGGCCTGAAGACGCTGGCCGCCGAGCAGGTTCCCACGCGCATTCAGGTCAAAGTGGAGTTTCTGAGCGGAGTGTCATCCCGGTTCGAGCGCGAACAGGGTGACCTCATGCTGGTCGTCGACCCGGAGAGCCGGCCCCTGCATGAAGAGGAAACCCTGCCGGAAATGGACTGCGTCCTGTGCGTCGCGCCCGCTCATCCGCTCGCCAGGAAAAGGTCGGTGTCGCTGGCAGACCTGAGGGAGCATGTTGAGCTCTCCGTGCAGAACTCCAGCGAGGAGCAGCGCTCGGACCGCCACTTCTTCGGCTGTGAGCGCGGCTTTTACCTGTCGAGCTTTCAGGCCAAGAAACAAGCACTGTTGATGGGCGTGGGTTTCGGATGGATGCCGCTCTATCTCATCCGGGACGAGCTCAAAGTGAGCGCATTGCGGGAGGTGAAGTACGCCGGGGGATCGAGGTTCCGTTTCACGCCGCGCCTCGTGCGTCGCGCGGATCGCAGTCTCGGGCGGACGGGGCAGCGGTTCGTGGAATTGCTGCGCGTCGCCAGATGGCCCCACGTCGTGTAAGTCTTTTCCTACGCACGGCTGCTGTTTTTCCTGCTGTCTCACGCCGCCCGAATGCGGGAATCTCTGCCATGGCATCCAAATCCGCGAATGCTGGCCCTGGGGCGATACCCACCGGACTGATCCCCTTCGACGATCACAGTGCAGAGCGACTGAAGAGGATTGCCGAGGCGGCCTACAAGCGCGCCCAGCAACGCAACTTCGCCCCGGGGCACGACCTCGATGACTGGTTGGAAGCGGAGAAGGAAGTCGACACTCTGACGAACGCCGGCAAATGAGCCGGATCAGCGCGCATGTCGATGAGTTGATGTTAGTCCCGCAGGCGTGAAACATAATCCACGCCATACACGTGACACCGGGCTCAGACGAAAGTCGCGCGGTCATTCACGTTCGCAATCGGGGCGACCGTATACCGGACGGCATTGCGAGAGATCTGTTCAATACGTTCCAGCGGCACTCGGGTGGTTTCGTTTATTATCGGTATGACGAGCCCTTCGTCGTATTTGCCCCCGAACTGCGCTTGCGCGACTAGCCTCATGTTTTCGAATGTGCTGAATTGGTTTCTCAACGTGGGTATTGCGGTCGCTGGCATCCTGGTGCTGGTGGGCTGGATCCGTCAGCGGGCGGCGGTCGACTTCCGGGACATTGATAAGTCGGAAATTTCCGCAGACCTGACAGCCGGGGACGACTTACTGGCAGACGCACTCGCGGAGCTCGAGTTACGCCCGGGTGAATCCATCCCTGCTCCACGCCTGACTGCCCACTCCGTGGTGCACGAAAAATAGCCCGTCCGGGTCGTACTTGCGCTTGGCGGCCGCCAACCGCAGATAGTTTGAACCCCAGAAGGCCTTCTGCCAGTCGGCCAGAAAATAGTCGCTTTCGGACACATACGAACCTGCTCCGGGTGCCACCTTCAACAACTCCTCCATCGCCAGGTTGATACGTTCGGCATGCTCGCGCGCATCCGCAAGGTCCGGGCCGCCTCCTGGCATGCCCGCAAACGCCGCCGGCCCTGTACCGGCGATGAAGGCGCAGGCGAAGGCATCGAGCCCTGCGGGATTCGTTGCAGTGTCACGGGCAGCGGCGATCTCTTCTGCAGGTGCGCCAGCGAGCCCTTTGTTGAAATGGAATGCAACTCCCCAATGACGTGTGGTGGCAAACACAGCCTCCACCAAAGCGGCAAGCTTTGACGGTTCGAGCAGTCCAGCGGGAAGCCACGCCGTCTTGTAGCCATGGAGAAACTGGCCAGCCTCCTCGCCGTTTTCTGCCCAAAATGCGCGGTTCGGCGCAACACCGGGTCGATCATCCAGCCGCACCACACCGGGCAGGTGCTGCGTCATGTAGTCCGGATTCCAGAACTGCCGAGCCGGCACGCTCACCACGTGAGGCTCACCGACGATGGAATATTCTGATCGCGCGCGCACCCACTCGAAGAACGGCGCCCACGTCGCCTGTGCCTGTTCCGGGGTGATTCCCTGAAACAACATGGAGACGCTGAGACGTTTGCCGAAGATCATTTTTTCGCCCCAGTGCGGATTCATGAGAGCGGTGCGGTAAAAGCTCAACGCCTTGGCAATCAACGCGCGATAGGCCGCGTCGGATGCCGGCTGAATGTCGGCGATCACAGCGCCAAAAAACTCCGGTAGCTCGCGGGTTCGCAAGGTTAGCCGCGTCAGTACACCAAATGTGCCGCCTCCCCCACCTTTAATCGCCCAAAACAGGTCGGGATGAGTGCATGCATTCGCGATCCGTACATGACCATCCGCGGTGACAACCTCTGCCTCCAATAAGGCGGCAGCCGCGGTTCCGTAGCGCTTGGACCAGCTGCCGAAGCCTCCGCTTTGGACCAGACCAGCCACGCCTACCGTCTGACAGCCGCCTCCTTGCACATATCTGCCTGCCTCTGTGGTTACAGCGTTATACGCATCCCTCCACAGCGCACCGGAACCGACTGTGACTGCTGGCTGAGGTGTCTGTCTGCCTTCGCACCCTTGCCCAACGAACGCATCATGAAGCGTCACGCTATTCATCTGCCGGGTCCAGATCAGGAGCGAGTCGGGGGCGTTGGAGGTGCCCTGATAGCTGTGGCCACCGCCTTTCACAACGAGGCGCAGATTGTGCTCACGCGCAAAATTAACTGCGGCGACGATGTCAGCCGTGTCGCTTGCGGTAACCGCATAGACGCTGGGTTGCGAGCTCCATGCGTCAACCCAACCGCTGGTCTGGGTCAGGGCGGGGTTATCGCCCAGGTAGTAGGGATTCTGGACCTGTTTGATCGCCTCGACACAGGCGTCGGCGGCCGGTGCGGCCGAACAGTTGGCGAACGGCGACTCCGGTTTGATCAAGCGCCCGCCCACCGCGGCTTTGAGCTGGTCCCACTGGGCCGCCGAAGGCCATCCAGGATCTCCAGGGCGCACGCGACTGCCCTTGTTTTTGGCAGCGAGGATTTCCGTCGCTGCGAGTCCGCAGAAG
>JAXDQF010000428.1:0-2576 GCA_034668025.1 Gammaproteobacteria bacterium
CCTTGCCTGACTCATCTACGACACGCACATCGACTCCGGGACAGGATCGTCCGCAAGACAGCAGCCTGCTCGCAATGTGCTCGTGGTCCTGAAGACCCGTGAGGAATCCCGTTTCGCTCAAGCCATAAACCTGCACCAGCTTCACATGAGGCAGAGCCTGCCTCGCCCGGTGGATGAGCTCGGGTGCGATAGGCGATCCGCCGTACCCCAACTCCACCAGGCTGCTGAGATCATAGTCGGCAAGGTGCTCGAATTGAGTGAGGGCATTGATCATCGTGGGCACCAGGACGGTGCGCGTGATCCGCTCCTGTTGGACTGTCTCGCAGAAGGCCTGTGGAGTGAACTTCGCAATTGTGACCTGACAAGTGCCGAAGGCCGGCGCGGCAAACATGAATGGGAAGTCGGCGATGTGAAATAGCGGCGCCGCGTGCAGATACACACCGCCTTCTCTGTAGGGCAACCAGTAATTGACGTGGTCCAGATTCGCAAGCAACGCCGCGTGCGTGAGCGCAACGCCTTTCGGACGGCCGGTCGTGCCGCTCGTATAGATCAGCGCGAGGATCGCTTCCGGATCGTAAATGGCGGCGGGACAGTCACCGCCGCGAACTTCCAGCGGTTCCACATCGAGAACCCGCTCCCAGGGAAGCCGCAGCGTCGGCGCCGGCAATGACGAGTGGCGAATCAGACCGCGCGGAGTTGCATCGGCGAGCACTCGGTCGATTTCTGGTGCCGAGAACCGGGTGTTCAGCGGAACAGCAGTTACGCCGAGCCAAGCGCACGCATATATCAACTCCAGGTATTCGGTTTCATTCGGGAGGAGCAGGGCCAGGCGGTCCCCCACCCCAAAACCGTGCTGCGTCAGCGCCGCGGCAATGCCTCCGACCCGAGCGTGCAGCTCCCGGAATGTGGGACGTCCGCCACCTGACACCAGTGCCGTAGCGCCCGCATGGTATCGAGCAGCGCGGCCAAGCGAGTGAGTGTGAATCATGGCAGGTACTCGCGTGAGTCTCGTGTCAGGGCGGCTGTGTGGCAGGCTGACGCTGTCCGGCCGGGGCAGTATCCGAAGCCGGTCCGGAGCGTGTGATGAGCCGGGAGCCGCGGCGGACCAACACGTATGAGTGGATCCAAGAGACCAGCACCGAAAAGCGGTTTCGGAACCCAATGAGCACGGTAATGTGCAGGGCCAACCATCCAAGCCAGGCAAGAAGCCCACTCGAGCGAAATCGACCGATCTGGGCGATTGCCCGGAATCTGCCGATGGTCGCCATCGAGCCGAGATCCCTGTAGTGGAAACCCATTTCACGCAGCCGCCGCTTGCTCTTGAGATCCTCCTGAATCACCCTTGCGACGTAGCGCCCCATCTGCAAAGCGCCTTGCGACACGCCCGGCACTTGGCGGCCGCTATGAGAGTCGACCAGGTAGGCTGCGTCTCCGATGACGAAGACGTTTGGGTGTCCAGGTATCGAGCAGTCCTGCTCCACTTTCACGCGTCCGCCCGGACCCAGATCCGCGCCAAGGCTCTGTACCACAGCCGCCGCGCGCACACCTGCGGCCCAAATGACGTTGTGACTGCGCAGCCGCTCACCACCGACTTCCACCCCATCCTCGTCGATCGCCGTGACAGGCGCGCCAAGACGGACGTCCACTCCCAGCTCGACAAGCTGACGGAGCGCCTTCTCCGACAGCAATGGGTCGAAAGTTGGCAGCAGTCGGGACCCAGCTTCGATGAGAATCACCCGCGCGCGACGCATGTCTGCGCGGCGAAAGTCGCGGGGAATGACATCAACCGCAAGCTCCCTGATGGCACCCGCCAGTTCCACCCCAGTGGGGCCACCGCCGACAATAACGAACGACAGATGCGCAGAACGGTTTGCTGGGTCCTTATCGAATTCGGCGCGCTCGAAGGACAGCAACAGTCGCGAACGTATCCGCGTCGCGTCCTCCACCGCCTTCATACCGGGTGCCGCGTGCGCCCAGTCCGCATGACCGAAGTAATTGTCGACCGCACCCGGCGCAAGCACGAGGTAGTCGTACGGCACCCCCTGACCGTTCACGTAGATGCGGCTTTCCGCCAACGCAACACGATCCACCTCACCCAGCACGACGAGCGAGTTCTGTTGATCGCGCAGAATCGTGCGGATAGGTTGTGCGATGTCCGCCGGGCTGAGCGCCGCGCTCGCCACCTGATAAAGCAGTGGCTGGAAAAGGTGGTAGTTGTTACGGTCAACCACCACCGTTTCCAACGGCGCTCTCCTCAGCCCCTTAGCACAAAACAAACCTCCGAACCCGCCGCCGACGATGACCACGCGACGTTGCGACGCGACTTGATCCATCACAGTCTGCCGCTCAGCCGTGCTCGGCTCGCAAGCGAAGCAGTCCGAGGAGCACCTTGTTTTCGGCCTCCGCCAGCTGTGCGACCGAACGCCCGGCCGCCTCTTCAAGCGTTCCCACGGCCAATCTCTGTTTGAACTCGGGGGTCAGGCTCGGAGTCCCGAGCTCCTTCCACAAAGCCTCCATCACCGGCGGCAACAGGTGGTCGATGAAATGTTGGATGCCACCGGCGCCACCTGCGAGGT
>JAXDQF010000429.1:0-25393 GCA_034668025.1 Gammaproteobacteria bacterium
ATCAGCCAATTACACCCGATCCGAGATAGGGGAATGCGTACGTGGATATCCAGACAAACAGACTCACGTGAAGCCTCAGACAACGCCCAAAGGATGGTTTGTCGAGAGCGCGCCGGAGCAATACCGAACATGTGCTGAATGCGGCTACGTTGGCGACGAGGACTGGCACGGTAAACAGAAGGCCTTCAAACCTAACGCCGGCTCGCCAGCTTGTCACAAAATAGGCGATTGACAGCAGTGCTGCCGCTAACCAGAGTGCGACGGTCCGTGAAGGCACCTCGGCCGCTCCCCATATCGAGGCAGGATACCACCCAACAAACAGCGCACCCCAGAGCAACGGTACCAACCACGGGGGGACACCGAGCAAGGTCGGCATGATTAACACGAAGGACCACGGGGATATCACTGTCAGCGCTCCGTGCTGGAAGCTCCCCAAGCTTTGTGCTGCGACCAGGATCACGGCCGCAGTCGCAACGAGCACAGTGAAGACTTGCTTCGACATCGCTGGGACTACCTTTTGCGTTCCGTGCATCGCCACCCGCTCAAGACAACCGGGTGGCCGCTTTGTCGCGGTTGAGGCATACCACTGTAGGCGCGATGTGCTGCCTGCCCGAGCCCCGA
Source organism: Gammaproteobacteria bacterium (assembly GCA_034668025.1). Taxonomy (GTDB): domain Bacteria; phylum Pseudomonadota; class Gammaproteobacteria; order Steroidobacterales; family Steroidobacteraceae; genus 13-2-20CM-66-19. The sequence continues at coordinate 622 of JAXDQF010000429.1, forward strand.
GGCTCGTCCGGAGCAACGTGTCCTCCGCTTTGCGAAGCCAACGCGTGCTTTATCCGTTCGACCTCAAGGGCGAGCATGCCTGAGCGATACCTGTCCTCAGCAAACACTTCGTCCAGGTACTGGATCAGGGCGATCTCGCTCGAGCACTGGATAGCGGCAATCGAGGCGCGACTGCGGTACGTGAGGTGGCTGCAGTGGCGTCCCGGTCAGTCGTCCAGGTCGGTCAGGGCTCGGATCTGCTGTTAGATATAACAGTAGATCTCCTTCATTCCCCTGTCCTGTGGATTGTAGTTCGGATCGTCCGGAGCGAATGTCTCGTCGAGGATGCGTAGGTTGATCATCTGCGCGACAGCCCAAAGCTTGCCGAATCCCAGTCCATTCGAAGCACTGAGGCCCCGAACCTGGATCGCCCGGAGCACCTCGACGTCACGTGTGGAGATGCCACAACAGTACGGCGCAACGACTCGAACGCGCCCGTGATACCCAAATTCCAACAATACCCGCTTGCCGATGGCCTCACAGATGAGGTCCACGGTTGGCGAGCGACGATTGACCGCCGGTCTTCGCTGAACTCGCGGCGCGGACGATATTGATTTTCGAATCTTTTTCAAGCCGCAATACTCATCCTTAGTGTACTACGTAGCAACTCGGCCGGAGCCCACCCAGGCGTAGAGCGGCGTCACGCGCATGCGCCACAATTCATCATAATTCGACACCGCATCTTCCCAGCTGGGCGCGAAGCCTCGCGCTAGCATCATGCCGCACGAGTGGTGCATCGACCAGTCAAGGATAGATAGCTCAATGAAGATCACCCTGATCAACCCGCCTCACACGGCGATCGGCAGCCGGATCCCACGGGAGCATCTGCCGCCGCTCGGTCTGTTGAACGTGGGTGGACCGCTCATCGATGCAGGCTTTCACGTCACCTTGATCGACGCCGAGCTCGGGCCGATGTCGCTGCGCGAGATCGCCCGTCGGGCGCAGGAACTCGAAACAGATGTCGTGATGATCGGACACTCGGGGTCGAGCTCCGTGCACCCGACGGTTGTGGAGCTGAGCCAACTGCTAAAGCTGAGCCTGCCGAGGTCGGTCATAGTCTACGGCGGCGTCCACCCGACGTATCATTGGGAAGAAATTCTGCGCGACTGCGCAGAGATCGACGTCATCGTACGCGGGGAAGGCGAGAGAACAGCACTCGAGCTGATGCGAGCGCTCCGACAAGGTACGCCGCTGGAACGAGTCAGAGGATTGGCGTTCAGAAAGGACGACGAGGTCGTCGGCACGCCTCCCGCCGAGATGCTCTTGAATCTCGATGACTATCGCATCGCCTGGGAGTTGATCGATCACGGGCGCTATTCGTACTGGGGCGGAAAACGTGCCGTCGTCGTGCAGTTCTCGCGCGGGTGTCCGTACCTTTGCAACTATTGCGGACAGCGCGGCTTCTGGACGCAATGGCGGCACCGCGATCCATTGAAGTTCGCACGCGAGCTTGCGCGCCTGCATCGCGAGCACGGTGTGGAGTTGATCAACTTCGCCGACGAGCTTCCGACTGGGTCACCCAAGGCATGGAAGGCGTTCCTCGAGGCGCTGATTGCGGAGCAAGTGCCATTGCTGCTCGTGGGGTCCACGCGCGCCGGCGACATCGTGCGCGACAGGGAGATTCTGCATCTCTACAAGCGCGCCGGCGTGATCCGGTTCCTGCTGGGAATCGAAAGCTACGATGACGCGACCCTGAGCGCGATCGGCAAAGGCGCATCCACGACCGAGGACCAGCGCGCCATTCAGTTGCTACGCGAGCATGGGATCATCTCGATGGCCACGTATGTCGTCGGATTCAGTGAGCGGTCGGATCGAGATTACTGGAAGTCATACAGGCATCTGATGCGCTACGATCCAGACCAGGTGCAGTTGCTCTACGCGACCCCGCACCGCTGGACTCCCTTCTATCAGATAGCAGCCGAACAACGAGTGATTCAGTCCGACACGCGGCGCTGGGACTACAAGCATCAGGTCTTGAGCACGCATGGTGTACCCCCATGGCGCGTGTTCCTGTGGTTCAAATGCATCGAAGTGCTCATGCAGGCACGCCCGATAGTGATTGCGCGGACGCTGTTCCATCGCGACGCAGACTATCGGCACGCAATGCGCTGGTACACGCGAATCGGCCGCCGCGTCTGGTTTCATGAGGTCTTCGAGTTCATCTTCCAAACGCGGCTCGTGACGAACGGTCCGACACTGCAGGAGTTCATGGGACCTACATTGGCCGATCGCGAGTACGTGCTTGCAAAGGCTCGCGTCCTGCGGCCGGCACGTCTCGCTCGTCTCAAAGTGACCGACTCGTCCAGCTCCCGCGACGATACGCACGGCCCAAAAGTGAACAACTGATTTCAGTTTGGCGTTCGTTCCGATGCGCGCGCCGGCGAATTTTTTAATTTGGACGCGCCTCTCACTCTCATCGCTTCGCGACTCGTGGACCCCATGCTAGCCTCAGGAGGCGGCGGAAGCCGCGAGCTTTTTTGGAGACCCCACCATCCATGACTACTTCTGATCAATCACTTCGGCCGGCGCAGGACATCGCCAATGACGTTGAAGTCATTAAAGACCTGGAACAGCGAGGAGTCCACGGCCTCGATACTTTATCCCTTGAAGAACTTCAATTACTGACAGAGCGCAAGCGCAGGCAACTCCACTTGGAAGCTACTGAGAAGAAAGCACTGCTTGCAAGCGAAATCAGCAGCATTGATGCGCAGATTCAGGAACTGGGCGCAAGGAAAGTGGCACTCACTGAAGAGCTGTATGCTGTCATGAAATCCTTGGGGCTTGCGACCAGCGGGAACGAACGCCCTGCGCGACGAAACCAGCGAAAGCCCAAAAAATCCGTGGAGACACAACTTCCGCCGGCTACTGAAACGTGAGGGCGGAATTGCCGTCAACCTTTATGTATAGATGATCGTTGTCCTTGGCCCACCTGAGACGTGGCCTTCTCTTGCATCGCTCAGTGCGCGGGAAACTGCACGTTTACCCAGGAGGGAATGGATGAAATCTCTGTTGGTGGCAATCCTGGTGGCCGCGGTCGCGTGGTTCTACCTGATCGACGGCAGCAAGCTCGACGAGGCCATGGTGCACGAATTCTATGAACAACAGTCGCACCATACGTACGCGCGCGATCCGCGAGCGTTATGCGACCAGATGGGTCGCAACGTCTCGGTCAGAATCACGGGCCACCTCGGCGGTCAGACAACGACTGCCTCGTATGACAGGGCGGCGGCGTGTCTGCAATTCAAAAACCAGTTCAAATTCTTTGAGGAGATGGGCGAGAAGGCCGGCGGCATTCTCACAATCGAATACAGCTACGAGATCAATCATCTCGAGCTTGCGTCGAACCGCAAGAGCGCCACGGTGCAAGTCACATCGACCCTGAAGATGGGAGAAGAGTTCATGCAACTCTACAGCGACTCAACCGAACGACTAGAGCGGTCATTGCGCAAAGTGCAGCTGGTCAACGCGGACGCCCAGGTGCGCATGCGATGGACACCAGGAGCCATCGTCCACCCGGAACGGTACTTCCAGGCGCAGTAACCAGCAGCAGTCCGTACCGACGGGAATTACGCCCCGTCGGCGCACACTCAATGCTTCGGCGCATACGCTGCCCGGCGATCGATGCGAGCCCGCGCGCCCTGCAGAGCCGGGGCCGGGCCACTTCCCCCCGAAAGCAAGCCGGTTGTACCCGGGTTCTGCAAGGCGCGAGGCCTACCAAAAAGACAGACAATACCGTTGCCTGCCCACACACGACGGCGCCCTGGGCAGACATCGCCGTTCGTGATGCCATAGACGTTTCCGCTCACTCATCCCTTGGCTGGGGTATGCGCTCGCGTGACGATCTGGGCTTCGCGTGACTAGTTTGCGCACACAGGAGCGTGGTTGCCGCGGCTCGCAAATTATGATCATCTACAAGTCGCTCATACCTGCAAGACGCGCTGCAATGCGTAATCGCATATCGCACCCTGAGCGAATCGCAGCCTCACTCTTCAAGGCGCGCTCGATTCGGCGACACAACTCGTCGGATTGTGACAATGGAAGCCACAAAGGGATCACCGCCATAGTTAGGCCAACACCTATGGCGGCGTCCCCCGACGGCGAAAATGCCCAATCGAGTGCTGCGCGCACGTCTTCGATCAGGCGGCCGTAGTGCGCCATCCACTGGCCTGGTTCCCCTGGTTCCCCCCGCTCCAGCTCGACCTCCGCGTATTCGAAAATACATTGGAGATACTCGGCATGATTCCGTGACACTAGATCCAGCTCTTTGTGGCAGGCTAGCTTCCCGAGCGCGAAAGCCCGGGTTTGCTGACTCAAAAGATAGCAGGAGAATGCACCGTCACTTTTTATATCCAACAGTGAGCACGCCTGCAACGCAACCATTCCTGAGGCAACATCCGATCTGTGCAGCCTGCTGCATGCAATGACCGCGCTCGCCGCCTGGAGTGTGAATTCACCTGCGAAAACGGCGAGGCGGCGCAATACTGCGCGGGGTACCTCGCCGAGCATCGCGTATTTCTTATCGAGAAAAGTTTGCACTCTGCCCGTGCCACCCGGCTCGCGCCTGCGACGGGACGATCTGTGGAGGTCAAACTGAATAACGGTCGCGGCTTCACTGATCATCGACATCGGTACTCCCCTTGGCGCGCAGCAGCGCGGATTCGACGGCTCCAATCAGCACGGCACTATTGGCAGGCTTATCAAGAAAGACTGTGGAACCGGCTTGCCTGGCCCGTTCCCGCACGTCATCGTCGCCATGAGCCGTCAGGATCACCGCCGGAATACGCTCGCCCGCCTTCTCGAGATGCGCCAGCAAATCGAGGCCATTCATTCCGGGCATCCTCAAGTCGAGCACGAGACAACCGGTGCATCCGCGTTGCACGGATTGCAGGAAAGACTCCCCGGATTCGAACACCGCGACCCGCAAGCCGACTGACAGCAACAAATTCCTGACCGAACGCCGAACGGACTCGTCGTCGTCCACAATCGAAACTACAGGTTCGCGATGCTCTTCCAGGCCGCGTTTCCCGGCAATAGACGCAAGCTGGTGATCCAAGGGGAGCCTAGGACGGCGACAGCGCGAGCGTCTACCCTGCCTAGGGAGGGTGTCGTCGGTCAGAATCCGAGGCGCTTCGCACTCAACGTCAGTGCAATCACAGAGTGAGCCTGCATTTTCTGCATCACCTGTGCCCTTTGTTCCTTGACGGTCGCCTCACTGGTTCCGAACTCGGCGGCAATTTGCTTACTGAGGCGGCCAGCGATGACTCTCTGCAGCACCTCGCGCTCCCTTGGGGTCAAAGAGTCATATCGACGTCTCAGCTCATCCAAACTCTTGCGTTCCGCCCGCGCCTCCCGATCCTTCTCGATTGCGTGACGAACCGCATCCAGCAGAGCGGGCGCGTTCAGTGGTTTGGTGAGAAATTCCACCGCGCCGCCCTTCATGGCATGGACTGCCGTTGGAACGTCTGCCAGGCCCGTAAGGAAAATGACCGGAAGCGCGCGGCCGCTGTCAGCCAACTGCCTTTGCAGGTCGAGTCCACTCATGCCGGGAAGGTGCAAGTCGAGCACGAGACAACCCGGCGTATCGGGCGAGTCGATGGCGAGAAAATCCTGGGCGCTGCCATAGGTCCTGACGCGCAGGCCGACCGATTCGAGCAGCCCGCTCAGTGAGCGGCGGACCGACTCCTCATCATCGACGACGCGGACGACGGACTGGCTGGAGCTCACGACTTTGTTGGAATGCAGAAGTGGAACGTGGCGCCGTAGTCAGTATTCTCCGTCACCCACAGCCGCCCCCCGTGGCGCTCGACAATGGCCTTGCTGACCGACAATCCCATGCCGAGACCGCCGGATTTGGTGGTATAGAACGCTTCAAACACACGATGCAGATCGCCTTCAGGAACTCCAACACCCGAATCGCGCACCTGCACTCCAACCTGTGTCTGTGGCTCCCTGTGTTGAATCTCGGTGCGCACGATTACCACCCGCCGTTCTGCGGCAACATCTCGCGAGGCTTCCGCGGCATTGATCAAGAGGTTCAACAGCACTTGCTGCAGCTGTACCGCATCGCCCGATATCAACGGCAACTCCGCGGCGAGCGCGACCTCCACACGGATGGTGTGACGGGCGAATTCAGCTCGTACCAGTGGCAGAGTCTCGCGAATGATGCCGCGCAGATCGCAGGGCTGATGAGGCTGGACGGAGCGGGACAACATGGCGCGAATGCGGGTGAACACGTTGGCCGCGCGCTCACTGTCCTGCACGATCGCGATCAGCGTGCTGCGCACGATTTCGAGGTCGGGCTTTTCCATGGCCAGCCAATTGAGCGCTGCGTTTGAATCGGCGACGATTGCGGTCAACGGTTGGTTGACCTCATGTGCAATCGACGCTGCCAACTCGCCAAGCGTGGTGACCCGTGCGACACGCGTCAGTTCTGCCTGGGCCTGTGAAAGCGCGCTCTCCGCCTGCTTGTGCGCAGTAATGTCGTTGTTCGTCTCGAGTGTGGCAATTGGTCGGGCGTCTGCGTCCCGCTGCAAAGACCAGCGGCTCGCAACCACAACCCGAGAGTTGTCCCGTCGAGCATGGATGAGCTCGCCCTCCCAGCGGCCGGCCTCATGCAATGCGGCGGTGATGTCTGCCAGTGGAGCAGGGAACTCGGTCCGCAATAGCTGGTGAGTCGTCTGGCCTACGGCTTCGTCGGCAGACCACCCGTACAACTCCTGCGCCCCTCGATTCCAGAACGTAATGCGGCTTTGCGTGTCGCTCACGAATACAGTGTCGTGAGTGAGATCCAGAAGTGCGGCTTGTTGTCGGGTAGCTTCTTCGGCGCGCCGCAGGTCTTCGAGCGAAACCCGGAGCCGGTCGAGCGCGCCACGCATCTTCGATACCAGCCGGGTGATGGTCAGCGCAGTGGTCAGAAAGACCACCAGGGCGACCGCATCCAGCGGTTCATAGATACTCAGCGAAAGCAGCGGTGGTGAGGCGAGATCCTGAAGAAGGATCACAGCGACGATCGACACTGTCGCCGCGGCGGTGAAGCTCCCGTTAAGGGAAAGCAACACGACGATTACGAGGTAAACGAGCGCAGCCGCTGTCAGCGAGGGATCGTCGGGCTGGAGATGAACGCAGACCAAGGTGACCGCTGCCAAGGCAAAAATTGCCAGCAGACTCTGCCCTATCACCCGGGGAGCGCCGCGGGCTAGCAGTAGCAAACTCGCATTGGCTGCCGTGATCATCACGGTTCTTCGCAAGCATTTGGCCTAGAGTGCAGCTCGAGCTTACACCAATTTCCAATCACCCAGCGGCTGGGTCACTTGCGGCTCGCGAGAGCCACCCACCCAGGCCGCTCTTTCGTGGCCTCGTTCCGGTATCGGACGCATGCTGCGGGGCCTGGCGATGGGCGGCCGTGCCCGCCACCCCAATTGCGGCTCTCGTCCGGAGCGAGCCTGGCAAGCTCGAATCGGCCGCAAGGCGCCGCTCTCGTCGTGCGGCTGCGGCTGGATCCGCGCTGCCTGCTTTGCGACCCGAAGATAACCTTCGTAGACCTACTGGATTCACATGTCTACCTGACATGACACACATGCCTTCGCATTCAACCAGTCTGGATTTCCTCCCGATGTTCGAGTCGGATGAGACATTCCGACTCGAACACGTACAGTTTCCCCTGCACGTCACTTATATCGATACGGCCGCAATCCCGGAGCCCGCTGCCCGAACGAAGCAAGTTTCGCGGGACGCGTTTATAACCGAGCGGTTGTATCCGACAGCCGAGACCGAGACGCTCCGCGGTCTGAAAAAGCGCATCATCGAGCTCACCGCTATCGAAACCCTCGTGCACTTCGACCAGCGCGACACGGACAGCTACACCGTCGAATATCGCTTCAAGAGAGGGCGCGACTGCTGGCATCTGATGCAAATTGACGATCAGTCGCTCTGAGCTGATTCAACGTACTGTCAATCCGCACTCTTGCCCGATACATGTGTAATCGCTACAGTTAGTCGTCCGTAGGATTCCTGGCCATGGAAGTAGCATGCGCGGCCTTCCCCTTGGTTCTCTCACACGGTGCCGAATGAAGCAACTTTTGACCATGGCGTTGATCATCTCGTCCATCACACTGGCGGCCTGCGCCAAAAAGGCCGAACAGACGGCCTCGATACCCGCGACACCACCACCGGCCCAGCAGAGCGCTCCTTCCTCAGCCCCGACCGAACCGTCCCAGGATGAAGCTGAGCGCGCAAAAAAGCAGACGTTGATGGACTACGCGACGATGGAGGACCAATACATCAACGATCCTCGAGCGCAGTGGGCGAACTCCGCCAAAGCGAGCTCAACATTTGGTGACGACGGGGGGCGCGAACCGTCAGAGGTAAGTGTAGCAGCGAATGTAATCGGATCGGTTGACAGCAAAACCTGGACCAATAACCACCAGGATGTCGGATTCGATTGGTTGCAGGTCGGTTTCGCCAAGCCCGTGGCTGCGACGGAAGTGCGCATCGTTTTCCAGAGTGGCGACGGCGTCGAGGCGGTTAGCAAGTTAGAACTGGCTGACGAACGAGGCAACTGGACGACAGTATGGTCGGGCCTCAGCGCCACGAAGGTGGACTCGCGCGGCGGCCGCACCTGGTTCGTGCAGAAATTTGACAAAACAGCATTTAAAGCCAATGCGGCTAAAATCACGCTGGCGAACAACGTCCAACGTGGTTACAAAGTGATTGATGCCTTTCAGTTGGTTGGGGATTGAGTTTCGAATCTCGCAGTTAGTCCGTGCACTCTTAGCGAAATTATAAATAGGAGATAAACTCACTAAGAATCGTATAACCCTGCCGGCCGAAGGCCGCCCCCCGGGTCTTTGCATGTCATCCGCGGGATGGATATAACGAGGCGGTCGGCGGTATTTGCGACCGTCTGCAATGGAAGGCAATGGGTAATCCGCTTCGCGTAAATAGTTTTGCGCTCGGGATACTGATCATGGCAGCTTGCATGTCATCCTCTGCGCGGGCTGGGGAGCACGCTGGCAGCAAGACTATTGTTGGTCAGTCAAACCCGTTGTTGGCTGACGGCGCGGCCGCACTCGAGGCAGGTCGTGTTGAGGAGGGTATTCGGCTCACGTTGGAAGGGCTGAAGGCGGCGGTAACTGTGCAGGAGAACGCCGCCGGACATTCGAATGCATGCGCGGGATACATACTACTCAAGCAGTGGGCGGAAGCGCTCGCTCAATGCAACGCCGCGTTGGAGCTCGATAAGTCAAACTGGCGTACATATAACAACCGGGCGTCGATATACGTAGAGAAGGGGTTGTATGACCTCGCCATGCATGACCTCGAGGCGGGGCTGGCGTTAGCGCCCGGCGCGGCGACGTTGCATGAGAGCGTTCGCATACTGAAGCGGAACAAACAGCTGCTGGGACGCCAAGCGCGAAAGGTCGTCCCGTCGTAGGGCGGCGGCGCGCAGCCTCGGCGAGACGCTGCGCAACAGTGGACTCTCTCCGGCCCTAGAGCCCCCTGCTCTGCGCCAAATTCTCCACCTTCTCGAACACCAGCGAAGGCTTATCGCCCGCGCGGGAATATTGGTGCCGGCGCCCCATTTCAACCAAGGCGGCATCGCGCTCTGCAGGCGTGGGGTACCAATGGAGTCGGTGCCACTCGGGACCGAGGAGTTTGCGGAACGGGTCGCCCACGGGGAGGCTCACACGGACCCCGTAGGGACGGAGCTTCTCGATGGGGGGTGTACGAAGGTTTTGCGGCTGGCTGATTCCCATAGACGGAAAGCTTAAGGGGCGTGGCGGGCGCTCGCAAGGCTGGACGCCCCTAAAACGTCCGCCCCAAAAACAAGTAAAACGCATGCTGGCCCCTATCATCAAACCCCGACGCCACATAAACCGGCCCCAAAAGCGTATCCATCCCCAAAAACACGCTGGCATCGTGCCGCAGGCTGCCAAAGGACGCATCGCCCCGATGCTCCCAGACGTTACCGGTCTCGAACGAGACGCCCAGGTAGGTAGGCACGTCCAGGTACCCCGGGCCGCCCCGCCCGATCTGCTTGTAGAACAGCGTGCGTGCGATCGCGAAATGTGGGCCGGCGATCGAATTGGCCTTCAGGCCGGACAGGTTCAAAAACCCGCCCAGGGGAAACAACAGCCGCAGGTCCGTCGGAGTGGTGACCGGCACTCCGCCTGGAGCCGAGCCGGGGACCTGCCCTGACAACAGCAACCCTTGCGGAGTGTTGAAGGTCGTACCTCCTGCGGCGGAAAAGACGGCGGTGTAGCGGCCCAGCGAGGCGGCCGCAAGATAGCTGAACGACAGGCGTTCAAAATTCTGCGTGTCACCCGTGCTGCTACGTTGACCGGTGCGCTCGGCGCGCCACTCGACCGTGGCCTGCTGGCCGCGGTGGGGGAAGTTGACATCGTCGAGATGATCCAACGACAGGCGGAGGAAGTACTCGCTCGTATGAAACGAATCGGATGGCAGGCTCGGATCGCCGACCCGCACATCTTCGTGCCCGACATCGCGCTCCACGCCGGTCCGGATCTCGCCCCAGTTGCCCAACTCGTAGCCGAAGTCCAGACCATAGTCGAAGCTGCGCACCCGGTATTCCGCGATGCGCGTCTGCTCCTGGAGCACATCTACGTTGGACGCTTTGGCGCTGGCGTGGGGCACGAAGAAGAAACTCGAGGTGTCGGAGATCGGCAGGTACACCTCGGTTGAGATCAACGAGGTCTCGCCCACCTGCAGATCCCACACCCACTCGCCACCGGGGTTGGTGATCTCGGACAGCACGAAGCGCGCGGCGGCGTTGTAACTGGAATTTCCCTGGAAATCGTCCTGCAGGCTCAGGCCGAAGCGCACGTAGTTGGGTCCCCAGGAGTTGCGCCGGGCGGCCAACAGCAGGCCATAACGGTCGTCGTCATCCTGCACGACCCGGTAGTCGAGTGCCTCCAGGTTTCCCTGGCCATAGACAGTTGTAACGTGGCGCGCCACGGCATCGGGATCGAGCGGCTTGCCGATCACATCCTTGAACAGGCGGTCCAACCTGTTGGAATAGCGCCCCGAGCCGTCATCCACTTTGACGAAATCGATTCGCGGCGGTGACTGTCGGTCGTGGTCGCGTTGCGCAGCATAGGCAGCGTACTCCTCGGCGCTGACCGACAACCCCGTCAGACGCGACTCAGCCGCATGTCCGGCAATCTCACCCGTGGTGATCACACGCTTGACGATTCCGAAATCGAACGCGGATGTGTCGCCCAGTGCCGGCTCGATCAACACATCCTTCGGTGTCAGCTTCGCGAGCTGGGCACGCGAGTTGTGCTGGATGAGGATCGCCAGCATCTGGTTGGAAATCACCGGTGCGCTGGAGAGCTTGTCACGCTTCAACAGCGGAGTGCCGACATCCACCACGATGAGAATGTCGACCCCCATCTCGCGTGCCACATCGATCGGTAAGTTCTCGGCGATCCCACCGTCCACCAGCAGACGCCCGTCGCGTTCCACCGGTGAGAAGACACCCGGGGCCGACATGCTGGCCCGCATGGCGCTGGTCAGATCACCGGCGCTCATGATCACGGCGTCACCGGTCTCGAGATCAGTCGCTACAGCGCGAAACGGCGTCGGCAGCTCATCAAAGTTGGTGACACTCGCCACCGGCAGCGTCAATCGCCGCAGTGTCTGGTTGAGCTTCTGCCCCTGTATCAGGCCCTTCGGCAGCTGAATTCGGCTGCCCCGGATCCCCAAGGGGAACTTCACCAGGAAATTCTGATCCTCCAGCTTGCGCCGGAACGTGAGATCCTCACGTGGCGGCCGGTCGCGGAAAGCATCCTGCCAGTTCAGCGAGGTCATGATCGATTCGATCTCGTGCGGGCTGAAGCCGCTTGCATAGAGACCGCCGACCACCGCGCCCATGCTGGTTCCGGCAATTGCGTCAATCGGAATGTGCAACTGCTCGAGCACCTTGAGCACGCCTACGTGCGCTGCACCTCGCGCACCGCCACCCGAAAGCACGAGGCCAATGCGTGGGCGATGTGGCGGAAGTGGGGGCGCAGCAGGGTCTGCCGCGCTCTGGGCGTTGGTAATGCTCCAACACACGAGCCACAGACCTGCGAAAATATAACCGAGGACCCCGAGACGGGGCCGGACCGCCCGTGGTGAAATCACGGCGCAAGAATACAGCATGTCGCTCAAGAAACTCACACGACCCGATTGCACTTCTGTCGCTGCGCTGGCCGGCACTTCTGTCGCGGCGCTGCTCGGCGCTTGGGCCGTGGCGTTTCTGATTGTATCGCCCCCAACGCATGCGCAGTCGCCGGATGCCAGCGACTGGGGCTTCTACGGTGGGGACGCATTCGGGCAGCACTTCTCCAGCCTCGACCAGATCAAGCGTGAAAACGTAGGGCAACTGACCGTCGCCTGGACGTACCGCACAGGTGAGATCGGCGAAGGCTTTGCGCGCGAGTCGAAACTCACGTTCGAAGCGACGCCCGTGCTCGCGTTCGGGCTCCTGTACCTCGAGACAGCGACGAACATCGTGATCGCGCTCGATCCGGAAACCGGCGTTCAGAAGTGGCGATACGATCCCAAGATCGACCGAAAACGCCGCTACTCCGATGTGGCTGGACGCGGCGTGAGCGTCTGGGAAGACACAGACCCGAAACGCCAGGGTGCGTGCACGCGCCGCGTCTTCGTTGGAACTCTCGACGCCCGGTTGATTGCTCTGGACGCGGGCTCAGGCCAGCCTTGCGCGGATTTTGGGACGACGGGACAGGTCGATCTCACCAGCTCCCTGCGAATACGTGACCGTGACGATTACGAAGTCACGTCGCCTCCTGCGATAGTGGGGGACACGATAGTCGTCGGATCGTCTGTCGGAGACAACCGCGCAGTCGATGTTGAGCGCGGCGTGATTCGCGCGTTCGATGCCAGAACCGGCGCGCAGCGCTGGGCATTCGACCCGATACCCAACGACTCCACTCATCCGGCCGCCGCCGAGTGGAATCTCTCCCAGGCATCAACAACAGGTGCAGCCAACTCCTGGGGTGTGATGTCCGTTGATGAAGAACACGGCTACGTTCTCATTCCAACAGGCTCGGCGAGCCCGGACTTCTACGGCGGAAAACGGCTCGGCAGCAATCGATTCGCCAACTCCCTGCTGGCCATCGACGCCGCGAACGGCAAGCTCGTGTGGAACCGGCAGTTGGTGCACCACGACCTGTGGGATTTCGATGTCGCGGCCCAACCGGTCCTGGCCGATATCGAGTTACAGGGCATTCCCGTCCCCGCGGTGATCCAGGCGACGAAGACCGGCATGCTGTATGTGTTCGATCGGGTGAAGGGTCAACCTCTCTTCCCGATCACGGAAAAGCCGGTGCCGCAAAGCAAGGTCCCCGGCGAAGTATCCGCCCCCACCCAGCCGTTCTCGTCCATTCCCTCGCTCGTATCCCAGCGAAAACTCAACCCGGATGACGCCTGGGGAGTCACATTCTGGGACCGGGGAAAATGCCGCGACCTCATTGCCTCACACCGCAACGAAGGCATCTTCACCCCACCCGACACCCAGGGCACAATCCTCGCCCCCAGCTACATAGGTGGCATCAACTGGGGCGGCATCGCCATTGACGAGTCGCGCCAACGGGTGTTCGCGGCGGTCAACCACCTACCGACAATCGTCACCCTGATGTCACCGGAAACGATGGAGCAACAGGCGAAGACGGACGATTACCCGCATTCTGACTTCGCGCGCCAATCCGGCACGCCCTACGCGATGCGGCGGGAACCGTTGCTGTCGCCTTGGGGACTGCCCTGTACTGCTCCGCCGTGGGGCACCCTCGTCAGCGTCGACCTTCGCCGGAATCGGATTGTCTGGCAGGTACCCCTCGGATCGACCGAAGGCATCGGCCCGTGGTTCGCACCAACACGGAATTTCGGCACCCCCCATATGGGCGGTCCCATCGCCACAGCCGGCGACCTCATTTTCATCGGCGCCGCCATGGACAGCTATTTCCGGGCATTCGACCTCGAAACGGGCCGTGAGCTCTGGAAATACCGTCTGCCGGCCGGGGGCCAGGCTACGCCGATGACGTACCGCGCCGGCCCCGACCACCGCCAATACGTCGTAATTGCCGCAGGCGGCCATGGCTCCCTGGGCACCCAGCGAGGCGACTATGTCGTAGCCTTCGCCCTCCCTAAAGGCGCGAAGACCGTCCCATCCGGGGTAAACTGACCGACTTCCCCGACTCGTTTGAGACTTCGATGCTCTATTTGATTCTGTCCATCCTGATCCAGGTCATTTTGATTATTCACGTGATCAAAACCGGCCGAAACCAGATTTGGATCTGGGTGCTGGCACTGCTGTCCATTCCCGGAGCGATTGCGTATATCGTCGTGGAGCTGCTTCCCGACGTATTTCGCAGCCGTACGGCACAACGGACTGCGCGCGGCCTCAAGAAAGCGATGGACCCCACCGCGGATCTGCGACGCTTTGAAAACGAGGCACGAGTGACCGGCAACGTAGCCGCAAAACAGCGCTACGCAGAAGAGCTGTCCAGGCAGGGACGCCATGACGACGCGATTGCGCAATTCAAAGAAGCCCTCACGGGCCTCTACGAGCACGACCCCAACCTGATGCTCGGGGTAGCGCGGGCGCAATTTGGTAAGGGAGATGCTGCGGGCGCGCGAGCAACGCTGGACGACCTGATCCGCGCGAACCCTGACTTCAAATCACCGGAAGGCCACCTGCTGTACGCACGGTCCCTCGAATCGGAAGGCAACACGCAGAAAGCCATCGAGGAATATCGCGTGCTGGCGTCTTCCTTTCCTGGAGCGGAAGCGGCGGTCCGGTATGCGCAGCTGCTCAAGTCACAGGGACGGGGGGATGAGGCGCAGAAGGTTGCGCGCGACCTGCTCGAGCAGGCGAAAATTGCTCCTGCTCACTATCGTAAGGCGCAGAAGTCCTGGCTGGACGCCGCGGAGCGTCTCGCGTAACGCCGCGACAGGAGCGCGGCGCCCAAAGCGAGCGCCTCGCCGATCAAGGTCAACGGATCCATCGCTCCACCACCCCCGTGAGAGCCCGATGGCGAGGTGATGCTCAGATTTGTCTTGCTGACGACCGTTTGATCGGAATTCAACACCGCATCGATTTCCACCTCGGTGGACGAAGCCACCTTGGCTGGTGCGGTGTACACCCCCACCGAAGTGATCGTTCCGACATTTGAGTCGCCACCGACAATACCGTTGACTTCCCAGGTAACTGAGTCGTCGGAGGTATTGGCCACGGTGGCAGTGAACGTTTGCGTGCCTGTACCGACAGGGACACTCGACGACCCCGGACATACCGCCAGAAGCACCGCCGGTGCCGCAACAGAGCACGATTTGTCAGTCGCATTCGCTGGCGCCAACGACGTGGCAGAAGTTGGACTCAATACAATATTAGCCGCGTCAACCCGGCCAACCTCGTCAGTGACAGCGAGCTGGACCGTCGCGTAACCACACGAAGGCGCAGTGACCGTTGCCGCGGCACTCGTCGCATTCTGGATTGTGACGGACTGCTTTCCAACACTGCTCCACTGGTAGGTGCTGACTGTGTGCCCATTCGCCGCTGCACTATTCTGAGCGCTCAACGAAACAGACTGCCCCGCACTGACTGACGCCGGCAGCGTCACGGCCGCGACGGGCCGCAGAGCAGCCTTTACGGCGCCCAGAGCATTCGCCATACCGGCGCCGCAGGTCTGCCCATCCAAAGTACAGATGCACTCCAGGGCCTGTACATCCGACGAATTCGCAGGCACATGACACGCAGGCGGCTGTGTATCCTCGCCCACCGAAGTCTGCGGAAACGGTAGCGACCCCTCCTTCAGACGTGAAATCAGCTGACACGTATTCAGGTTGCTGTTGGCCGCCAGCATCAGGCCTGCAATGCCCGACACAATGGGTGCTGAGAAGCTCGTTCCCAGGTTGGGGCCCTTAGGCTGCTGATCATCCGGGGTAATGGTATTTCCGGTATACGCATCGTCGTTGGCGACCGGAGTAGAGGTCCCCGAATTGGTCGTCGTCTGAATGGAGTAGACGCACGGCCCGGAGATGGTGTTGATACAGTTACCTGCGGGTGCACTGACGGTCACCTCGGGCCCCAGACTGCTGAATCCCACTTTCGTACCGGCATGCCGGATCCCGGCGACGGTGGCTACCCCCGGACAGTTACCCGGCGAGTCCACCGCGCCACCCTCGTTTCCGGCTGACACAACGACGAGCACGCCGATCCCCGTCAACTGCGTGATGGCATCCGAATAGGTCTGTGGACAGGCCGTCGTGGATCCCAGGCTCATGTTGATGATGTGCGCAGGGTTCGGATTCACCGGTGCACCGGACACCGGCAGGCCCGCAGCCCACATCATTCCCGCAATGATGTCCGAATCAAACCCGCCGCATTTGCCGAGTACGCGCACAGGCAGAATCTTCGACTGCCAGGTCAATCCCGCGACACCGCGCGAGTTGTTGGTCAGAGCGCCGAGGATGCCGGCGGTTCGCGTTCCATGCCACGAGCTGATGTCGATGTCGCAGCTCTTGAACTGTGACGTTCCCTTGTCGGCCGTGTTGATCCAGTCACCGGGATCGGAAGCATCGGCGTCCCGTCCGCCCCCGTCGTTGGCCACAGTGGCATTGCCGATGAAGTCGTAACCGGGGAGCAGCCGCCCGCTGTTGGCGACCGTGAGCAGATCCGGGTGATCGTAACGCACTCCCGTGTCGAGATCGGCGATGACCAGGTTGGGGTCGCCCGTGGTCAGATCCCACGCGCCCTGCGCATTGACCGCGGCAGGAGTCGCCGGATCCGCTTGCAAGTACCATTGCCCGGTGGTCGCGTACAAAGGATCGTTGGGAACGGCATGGATATACCGTCGCTCATCCGGGACCGCATATTCGACGTCAGGATCCGCTTTCAACCGCTCGATGGTTGCAGCGACGGAGTCGGTCGCCGAGCCCGGCTCGACTCGCATGACCTGCATGCGGTCGAAAATCTGCCGCGACTCCTTCATTGTGAGGCCCGATCGGACAGCGAGATTCGCCACCCGGTCGCGCATAGAGAGTGACTGAGCGCTGGCAGCTCCCGTGGAACGCAGCTTCACGATGATCTGCTGGATGCTGTCGTCAGTGTGCGGATGGGGATGGGTACGAACCGGATTCAGCTCGCTGGACCCGCCGATCACGCTCGCATACGCCGTGGCCGATAAAGCCAGGGCCCAAATGAAGACACGCATCAGGCCACAATAGCCGAACTGCCTGTATTTGAAAATTTGTCGCCTATCACATACGGCGCGCTGCGAAACGCTTTCGATACGCCGACAGCCCGATGCGGCGCAGCGCCACACCTCGGCGATGCGCTGTGATCCCCACAACCAATGCGCAGGCGACCAGGGTCAGAGGATCCATGGGTCCGCCGCCACCACTGCTGCTCGTGGAGCTGCCACCCGTATTGCTGGTGCTGGAGGAGCCGCCGCTGGAGGCCGCTGCCGGTACAGGTGTCACTGTCGTTTGAGCAGAGCCGGACTTCGTTGAATCCATCACCGAAACGGCTGTTATGGTCACAGTCGCGGGTGCGGGAACAGTCATCGGAGCCGTGTAAACACCGGATGCCGAGATCATGCCGACCGTGGCATTGCCGCCCGCGGCTCCATTGACACTCCAATTCACGCTCATGTTGGAAGCGCCGGTAACCGCCGCGGCGAATGTCTGAGTCATCCCGGCCTGCACGCTCGCCGTTGCCGGCGTGACTGCTACGCTAATCGGCGCAACAACTGTCACTGTTGACGATGCGGACTTGGTGCTGTCGGCAGCGGATGTGGCCTTGACGGTGACGGCTGCTGGGGACGGAACGCTCGCTGGCGCCGTATAAACACCGGCAGCAGTGACCATCCCGACCGTCGAATTGCCGCCATTCACACCATTGACGCTCCACGTGACAGCGGCATTCGAAGTATTTGTGACTGCGGCCATGAAGGTCTGCATAGCACCGGCTTGCACACTCGCGGTCGCCGGAGTCACTGCTACCGTAACTGGAAGCGCCGCTGCGGGACATCTTCCGCTGTTCGCATTGGCAGGCGCACTGGTCGTGGCGGACGTCGAGCTCACAACAACGTCCGCCGTATCGGTATGACCCGCATCATCCGTAACGGTCAATCGTACGGTGATGGAGCCAGTCGATGGTGCGACCACGGTGGCAGTGGCCATGTTGGCATTCTGAATGGGATTCGTAGAGCTCCCGACGTTTGTCCACGCGTACGTCGTGATGGTGTGGCCACAGGCCGCGGCACTGCCTGTTCCGGCAAGCATCACGTTCTGACCGGCCGACACAGTGAGCGGCACAGCAACAGCGGCAATCGGTCGAAGTGCGGCCTTGAGAGCGCCTGGAGCATTCGCCATGCCAGCGCCGCAGGTTGTCGTCGTGCAGTTACATTCCGCCGTCTGCAGATCCGTGGAGCTCGCGGGGACATGACAATTCGGAACCGTCGCGTCGCTCGAAACCGGAAATGGCTTGGCACCTTCCTTCAGGCGTGCGATCAGCTGTGCGGGCTGCAAATTGGCGTTCACACTGGTCATCAGCCCCGCGATACCGGCGACGATCGGCGAGGAAAAGCTGGTGCCGAGGTTCGGGTTCATCTGGTCGGTGTAACCGTTGGTACCCGGCGTGGTCGTTCCGTTGTTGATCGACGTATCGATGGAGAACAGGCAGGCGCCCGAAGCGTTTACGCAGTTGCCGGCGGGCGAAGACAATGCCACTTGAGGACCCAGGCTGCTGAATCCCACCTTGGTTCCCACTTGACGGATACCCGCGATTCCAGCGACACCGACGCAATTGGCAGGGGAGTCCACGGGGCCACCCTCGTTGCCGGCCGAAATCACGACCGTCACGCCGGCAGCCACCACTTCGGAAATGACGGTCTGTTCGGCGGACGAGCAGGCGCCCTGCCCGCCCAGGCTCATGTTGATGATTTGGGCCGGGTGAATGTTGTCCGGTACTCCCGTGACGTGCAGGCCGGCTGCCCAGCGCATGGCATCGAGGATGTCCGAGTCAACTCCACCACACTTGCCCAGCACACGCACCGGCAGAATCTTCGGCTGCCAGGTGATTCCCGTGATACCCGTCGCGTTGTTCGAGAGGGCGCCGAGAATTCCCGCGACACGCGTTCCATGCCACGAGCTGTTCTCAACTGTGCAGCCTGAGAAAGCGGTGGTTGCGGCGTCCGCGGTAGTGATCCAGTCACCGGGATCGGACGCGTCCGCATCTCTGCCATCGCCATCATTGGCTATCGTGGGGTCGGAGACGAAATCATATCCGAGTAGCAAACGCCCGTTCGCACTGGCTGCGAGCAGGTCCGGATGGTCATATCGAACACCGGTATCCAGCTCCGCAATGACAACCTCGCTGCGACCCGTTGTCGTATCCCACGCCGTCACGGCATCGATGCCTGCAGGTTGTGTTGCCTGCTCATACCACTGGCCGGTGAACAGAGGATCGTTGGGCAGAGCGTGGGGAAAGCGGCGCTGGTCGATCTCAGCAGACTCGACGGAAGCATCGGCGCGCAGTCGCGCCAGTGTTGCCTCGATTGGCTCACCACCCGAGGGCTGAACCTTCAGCAGGTGCAATCCATTGGTGATTTCACGCGACTGTTTGAAAGTGAGGCTGGCGCGCGTGGCCAGTGCCTGCATTGTGCCGTTGACGCCCGTGGCCGAGAATGCCTGTACGTGGGCCGCGGCCGCCGCGTTGGGCCGGAGCTTTACGAGAATCCGCTGCTCAGTGGGGTCGGAGGCGACCGCCGGGTGCGTAAGGACGGGGTTGTGCTCGTTGGTGCCCGCCGCGGCAGGGGTGGATGCGATGGCCTGGGTTAACACCAAGAGGGTCGCGAGAACACCGATGAGATAGTGGCGAAAGGCTGAAGCGGCTTGCACGGCGCGAGCTCTCGAGGCGGCTGCGGAAACCTCCGCATGTGGGAGCCACCCTACTGCGCCGTTCAACCTGGCGAGAATGTCGGCCGAAACTGACGGCTGTGATCACCGACATTTAACAATCTGCAACGCGGGTCACGTCCTGGGTTTCACGTTCCCGCCGGCCGGCACTTGCTGTGTGATGCAGTGTATGTTGCCGCCACCCAGCAGCACCTCACGCGCCGGCACTCCGAGCACCCGGCGCTCGGGAAACAGCCGTTTCAGTTTCGCTGCCGCGACTTTGTCCGAGCGCGCATCCAGCAAGGGCATCACAATTGCGCCGTTGGCCATGTAGAAATTCACATAACTTCCCGCCAGCCGCTCGCCTGCGGGACGCGCCTTGGTCCCTTCGCGACTGACTACGCCGGCGGCTTCCTTCGCGCTGATCGAAAGTGGCCGCGGCATCGGCAGTTTGTGAACCTTCAGCCGCCGTCCCTGAGCGTCGACCGCGTCCTGCAGTCGCTCCCAGGCATCCAGTGAAATCGCGTGTTGGACATCCCGTTTGTTGTCGGTCCATCCCAAAACAACTTCACCCGGCCGAACGAAGCACGCGAGGTTGTCGATGTGCCCATCCGTCTCGTCATTGAAGACGCCCTTGCCCAGCCAGATGACCTTGCTGACACCCAGATAGGCCCGCAGCTGATCTTCAATCTGCTCACGACCCAGGTTCGGATTGCGATTGGCATTGAGGAGGCATTCCTCGGTCACCAACACCGTGCCTTCGCCATCCACATGCAGGGCGCCGCCTTCGTTGATGATAGACGGCCGGTAGCGCTCGCGACTTTCGATCTCCAGGACCTTGCGTGCCACCAGGTCATCCTGGTCCCATGGAAAGTACAGGCCGCCATTCAGGCCACCCCAGGCGTTGAAGTGCCAATCGACGCCTCTCACAACCCGGCGCTTGTTGACTACGAACGTCGGCCCAACGTCGCGCATCCAACTATCGTCATGCGCTAACTCGACGACTCGAACGTGTTCGGGCAGGAGGGCACGCGCAATTCCATAATGCCCCGCCGAAGCACCCACGGTGACAGGCTCGAATTGCGCTATCGCCGTTGCCACGCCGACAAATGCATGCTGTGCCGGCCGCGCCGCCTCCCGCCAGTTGTCCGCGCGCTCGGGCCACAGCATCCAGCAACCGGCATGCGGCTCGAATTCCGCCGGCATCCAGAAGCCATCTGCAGCAGGAGTTGTCGTCAGTGTCTGGGTCATCGCTTTCGCAGCCGACTGTGTTTGTATCCGTACAGTGCGTAAATCGCGAAGCCGAGCAGGGTCCAGAACAACAGCCGCCACCACGTCCCGTTCGAAAGGAAATAGGTCATTCCGCCGCAAACGAGCGCACCCAGCACACAGGTAAAGGGAGCCACCGGAACGCGAAATGGTCGCGGCACATCCGGACGTGTTTTGCGCAGGACGAGTACGCCGATACACACGACTACAAACGCCAGCAGGACGCCGATCGAAATCAGGTCGGCGAGTATGTCGAGGGGAAACACTCCGGCCACCAATGCGAAAATGACGCCGCTGACCACAGTAGCCACATGAGGAGTCTTGTATTTCGGATGGCAGCGCGCGATCGCCGGTGGGAGCAGACCGTCGTCGGCCATCGCGAGCAGGATTCTCGGCTGACCCAGCAGAGAGCCGAGGACTACCGAAGTCATACCGACAATGGCTCCGAGCTTGACGAATCCGCCGAGCCAATGCAGCTGTGGGTGGGCATCGAGAGCGACCGCAACGGGCGCATCCACTCCGAGCTGGGTAAACGGCACCATACCGGTGATCACCATGGACATGCCCACATACAGCAGCACGGAAATCAACAGCGCCCCCATGATTCCGATGGGCAGATCGCGTTGCGGATTGCGAGCTTCCAGGGCGGTCGTCGAGGCGGTATCAAATCCGACGTACGAGAAGAAGATGATGCCCGCGCCCTGCAGCACACCACTCCAGCCGAAATGCCCGAAGGTCCCGGTGTTGGCCGGAATGTAGGGGTGCCAGTTTGCGGTGTTGACGAAGGCCAGGCCGGCGACGATGAACAGGACGATGATGAATACCTTCAAAGCTACCATCGCCGTGTTGACCCCGGCCGTCTCGCGCATGCCCACATAACAGATAGCACTCATAGCCACGATGATCAGCGCGGCCGGCAGATTGAAGATCGCGCCCGTCGTCTTTATATGATCGTTGACGGCCGCCAACGGCGCGTTGGTTAGTGCGTCCGGCAGATCGATTCCAACGGTGTGCAGAAGGTTGACGACATACGCAGACCAGCTCACGGCCACCGCGGAGGCTGACATGCCGTACTCGAGCAGGAGGTTCCAGCCAATAAACCAGGCCAATGCCTCCCCGAGCGTCGCGTACGTGTAGCTGTAGGCGCTGCCGGGTACAGGCAGGAATGAAGCCAGCTCGGCGTAGCAAAGGGCCGCGAGCCCGCTGCCGAAGGCGGCAATGAGCAGCGAGAGAGTGATTGCGGGGCCCGCCTGGTTCGCAGCGACCTGGCCGGTGAGCACGAATACCCCGGTCCCGATTGTCGCGCCGAGCCCGATCGCCGTGAGCGACCAGGCGGTCAGCACCCTCTTCAGCTTGCCGGAGCCTTGCTGGTCGGCCGCGGTAACGGGACGCACGGCGAAGCATTCGCGCAATATGGACATCCAGACCCCTGGCAAATTTGTTGGTCATTGTGCGCACCGATGCGGGTGGCATCGGCAGCGCAGGTACAATTCCCTCAGTCTCTCATAGACCGGGCCGGGAATCCCCTTACCCCTGTGCTAGCATTCGAGGCCCGGCAGCGGGTGCTCGCCGGCCCTCTTTTGCTCGGATGAGTTTCCAGGAGAACGGTCCATGTCCACGGCTGCAGCGTCAAAGATCACGCCGCCTGCGCAAGGCGCGAAGATTTCGATTCGGGATGGCAAGCTCATCGTCCCGGAAAACCCCATCATTCCGTTTATTGAAGGCGACGGAACGGGTCCTGACATCTGGCGTGCCAGCGTGCGCGTTATGGACGCAGCCGTGCAAAAGGCGTACGGCGGCAAGCGCAAGATCCATTGGATGGAAGTGCTCGCGGGCGAAAAAGCCAACAAGCAGTTGAACACCTGGCTGCCCGACGAAACCGTCGCGGCCTGCCGTGAGTACCTGGTGTCCATCAAGGGGCCACTCACCACCCCTGTCGGCGGCGGCATCCGCTCGCTGAACGTCGCCCTGCGGCAGATGCTGGATCTGTATGTCTGCCTGCGCCCGGTGCGCTGGTTCAAGGGCGTGCCTTCCCCGGTCAAGCATCCCGAGAAGGTCGACATGGTCATCTTCCGTGAGAATACGGAAGACATCTATGCGGGCATCGAGTTCGAGACGGGCACCGAGGAGAACAAGAAGTTCCTGGAGCTCTTCAAACAAAACTTCCCCAAGGCCTACGCCAAGATCCGCTTCCCGAACACCTCCGGAATCGGCATCAAGCCGGTTTCCAAGGAAGGCTCCGACCGGCTCATCCGCTCCGCGCTGCAGTACGCCATCGCGAACAAGCGCAAGAGCCTCACCCTGGTCCACAAGGGCAACATTCAGAAGTTCACCGAAGGCGCGTTCCGCAACTGGGGCTACCAGCTGGCGGAGACCGAGTTCGCCGCGGACACCTACACCTGGGAGCAGTGGGAAAGAACCAAGGCGGCCCGTAGCGAGAAGGACGCCAACGCCGAGATGGATGCCGCCAAGAAGGCCGGCAAGGTCATCGTCAAAGATTCAATCGCTGACATCACCCTGCAGCAGGTCCTGACCCGCTCGGATGAATTCGATGTGATCGCAACCCTCAATTTGAATGGCGACTATCTGTCTGACGCACTGGCAGCACAGGTCGGCGGTATCGGCATCGCTCCGGGTGGCAACATCAACTACCTGACCGGCCACGCCGTGTTTGAAGCGACGCACGGGACGGCACCGAAGTACGCCAACCTCGACAAGGTCAACCCGGGCTCCGTGATTCTCTCCGGCGAGATGATGCTCCGCTACATGGGCTGGCTCGAGGCAGCCGATGCCATCATCACGGCGATGGATCGCACGATCGCGCAGAAGACGGTCACTTACGACTTCGCTCGCATGATGGAAGGCGCGAAAGAAGTGTCCACGAGTGGCTTCGGCGACGCGTTGATCAGCAACCTGTAACACCGGATGAGCTCGCCTGCCGACATCCTGCAGTGGGCTCGCAAGGTCCAGGCCATTGCGCAGAATGGCCTGGAGTTCACCCAGGACACCTTCGACCGCGACCGCTTTGAGCAACTGCAACAGCTCGTCACGACGATTCTGACGTCCGAGCTGCAAATCACGCCGGGGCAACTCCAAGGGCTCTGGCTGGGCGACGAAGGTTACGCGACGCCGAAAGTCGACGTTCGGGGCGGCGTCTTCCAGAACGACACGGTGTTGATGGTGAGGGAGCGCTCCGATGGCAAATGGACGCTTCCGGGCGGTTGGGTCGATGTAGGCGACGCGCCCTCATTCGCGGTGGAGCGCGAGATTCGCGAAGAATCCGGCTACCTGGCGAAAGCGGTGAAGCTTGCCGCGCTGTTCGACAAGAACAACCCGGCGCACGGCCATCCGCCCAGCATCCTCCACATCTACAAGCTGTTCTTCGTGTGCGAGCTCACGGGGGGTACGGCAACGCTGAGCAACGAGACTGACGGGGTTGAATTCTTCCCGGTCAGCTCGCTGCCGCCGCTGTCCACGGGACGCGCGACCCGATCCGAGATTGAGCGGTTGTACCAGCATCATTTGAACAGGGGCCTGCCCA
>JAXDQF010000430.1:0-35350 GCA_034668025.1 Gammaproteobacteria bacterium
GATTGGTCAGCGTCACCCGATGTTGCGGGCCGAGATCGATCCAGTGATCGGTCAAACCGCTCATGCGATAGGCAATGCGGTTGCGTTTGGGCGAAATGAAGTCGAGTGCGCCGAAATCGAAGGACACGATGTTGGCGCGAAAATCCAGGCCGAGCCTCTCGAGTAACCAGGAGGGCATCGCCGTCGAGATGGGGACACCCATCACTGACACGCGAGTCAAGGCGAGCCGGGGCGGATTGTGATTCTCCGTGATGCGGGCCGGATCAAAAATGTTGAAGCCGCCGGGGCCACCGAAGCACAGGCGGCCGTCGGGCAGGCGGAAGTAGGCGTTGAAGTCGAATTCCTCGCCCTGCAGTCCGTGTTGGCGGTGGAATGTTTTGAGCGCCCGGGTGTCAGGATCGAAGCGCACGAGGCCGGCATTGCCGCTGAGCCAGAGTCGCCCGTTGGCATCGGGCACGACACCGTAGACCGTGTCGCTGGAGAGCCCCTGCTCGCGAGTGATGACCTCGAAGTGGATTGCGCCTGGGTTGTTGGGGGTGCCGATGACTTTGGCCAGGCCGCCACCGTCAGTACCTATCCAAACACGGTCCTTGGGGTCGACCGTAATTGTGAAAACCGTGTTGGCGGGTAGTGATTGGCGATCGCTCGGATCGTGGCGAAACGACTGAACGACGGTGCCGTCAGGGCGCGCCAGGTTGAGGCCGCCGCCATCGGTTCCAATCCACACGTTGCCGTGGGAGTCCTCTGCAAAGGCACTCACGTGGGGGAAGCCGGTGCCGCCGGGTTGGGATGGGTCGTAGAGAAGCTGCCGAACCTGGCGGGTCAGCGGGTCCAGGATGTTTGCGCCGCCCCCGTGTGTACCCACCCATATCGCGCCATTACGGGCTTCAAAGAGGGTCATGATCCCCGGAGCGCTGATGCTGCGCCCGGCAGAAGCCGCGCCCGCCGCGCGCCCATCGCCGGCAGAATGCGGATCGCCGGCCGCATGTTCGTGGCCTGCCGAGTGCGCATCGCCGGCCGCCGGGGGACCGCTCAACCCAACGGGTATCTTCTCCAACTGCCCGCCCGCCGTAAGCACAAACAGCCCGTTGGCCATCGTCCCAATCCACAGATTGCCGTGACGATCGTGCAGGAGTGACATCACCCGCTTGTCACCCAAGGCATTCGCCTGGTGCAGCAAGGTATCCAGGTCCGTGGCCTTGCCGGTGGCGCCATCAAACAAAGTCAGGCCGCCCCCGAGTGACCCGATCCAGACTTTGTTTTCGGGGGCGTCAGCGAATGTTGTGACGAGCTTGCCGCCCAACCATTCAGGGCGGTGTCCACCCAGCTCCCAGCTGCGCGGATTCCAGCGACTCACACCGCCCGACCGGGTTCCCACCCACAGCAGGCCGGATTCATCCTCGTACAGTGACATGATGTAGGAGTCCCGAAGCGACTCGGCATCACTCAAATCCTGGTGGTAATGGATACTCTGCCCCGTGGCCCGATCAAACAGGTCCAGGCCCTCGGGCGTACCCACCCACAGGTGTCCCGCCTGATCCTCCAGAATGGCGCGAATGTCATCGCTGGCCGGTGAGGCGGGCTGTTTTGGATCGTGGCGATAGACCTGGACTACGCGCCCTGCCCCATCCATTTGCACGAGACCGCCGTCAAAGGTGCCTACCCACAGAGTGCCGGTGCGGTCTTCACGAATGACTGAGATCTGACTGCCACTGACAGGGCCGTAGTGAACGAAGCCGTGACGGGCGGCATCCCAGCGATCGAGTCCCTTCTCCGTGCCCACCCACATACGGCCGGATCGGTCCAGTGTGAGAGTCAGGACGCGATCATCGACGAGGGAGGTTGGAACCTGGTCGTCGTGGCGCAGATGTTCGATGTGCTGTGACTTTGGATCGAGGACATTGATACCGGTGTCGCTCGTGCCGATCCAAATCGGCCCTTGTGGGCTCGTAGCCAACGCTCTGACCGCATCACTCGACAGGGATTGGGGGTTGCCGACTTCGTGGCGCCAGACGGTAAAGCGGTCGGTTGTGCGGTTCCACCGAGCCAGGCCGGCGTCCTTCAGCGCTACCCACAGATCGTGGCTGCCATCCTCGGCGATTTGATAGACAAAGTTGCCCGGAAGAGCGTTGCGCGCGTCACGTGCATAGGCGTATCGGACGAGTTCGTGCCCGTCGTACCGAACCAACCCATCCTCGGTACCCAGCCAGATGAATCCCTGCGAGTCCTGGAGGGTTGTATAGACCGTGCCTTGAGGCAAACCGTCGGCTGTCGTCAGATGCTCAAGGATCAGCGGCGGGGCATCCGCAGCCATCGTGGTTGCAGTTACCCCGGACACCAGTACACCGACGATGAGCAGGCATCGCCACGCTGTTACGAGAGCCCGAAAGCACATGCACAAAAGAGTGCATTATGTCGACAGAATGCGTGTTGACGTAATTCCTGCAGCGCAAAAAAGAG
The DNA here is from genome assembly GCA_034668025.1 of Gammaproteobacteria bacterium. Taxonomy (GTDB): domain Bacteria; phylum Pseudomonadota; class Gammaproteobacteria; order Steroidobacterales; family Steroidobacteraceae; genus 13-2-20CM-66-19. The sequence continues at coordinate 2,461 of JAXDQF010000430.1, forward strand.
GACGCAGGCCATAGAGACCTGCGTCACATTTTTATTATTCCTCGGAACTTTTGGCAGTTACTCGTTCGGCACCCAGGACTCGATCGATGCCGGCGTCGCCTGCGGCGCGGTCGAGGTCGAGTTGGTCCACCAGGGCACGGACTTGCTCCAGGTGTAGCCTTTGCTCCACGTATAACCCTTCGACCAGGTGTAACCCTTGGACCACGTGTAGCCTTTTGACCAGGTGTATCCCTTGGACCAGGTATACCCCTGACTCCACGTGTAACCCTTCGACCAGGTGTAGCCCTGTGACCAGGAGAAGCCGTCGCCGGACTGCGCCGCACCCCAGGTCGAGCCGTTGAGATCCATTACGTAGTAGTTGCCATTGGCGTCCTGGTTTGCGGGGCCGCCGAAGTGGGCCGTACCCGCGATGTCAGCATTGATGTCCAGACCGCCATTGGCACAGCCGGTCGCCGAGCTGTTGACCGCAGACACTGCGTTGATCAATCCGGCGCCCTGCTGAAACACGCTGTAGGCCAGCGTTCCATTCGAGTTGATCGCCGGACGCGCCGAGCTCATCAACCGACATTTCACAACATCGGGGGTCAGCGTCGGATCGGACTGAATCATGAGGGCGACGACGCCAGTCGTAACCGCGGCCGCCATCGAGGTGCCCGACATCGTGAACATCGTCTGGTTGGGCAGCATCGAATTCTTGTCGATGTTGGCCAGGTAGCTGCTCGAAGCCATCGACGCCACGATGTGGCCACCCGGAGCGACAATCTCCGGCTTCACAAACCCTTCAAACGTCGGCCCGGCCGATGAGAACGACGCGAGACGATCATCCGACCCGTCGTAAGGAGTGTAGTTGTCCGTCAGCGCGCCCACCGTAACGACGTAGGGAACGTTGCCGGGGACATCGACAGTCATTGGAGCCGGGCCTTCGTTCCCTGATGCTGCAACAACCACAATCCCGGCGTTCCAAGCGGCCATGACGGCCTGGTTGAGCGGATCATCCCAGTAGTACGACTCCGGCTGGGCGCCGAACGACAGGTTGACGACACGGATGTTGTACTGTTTGCGGTGCGCAACGATCCAATTCATGCCCGAGATCACATCGACGTAACGGCCACCGCCATTGCCATCGAACGCTCGAACGATTACGAGATTTGCCTTGGGCGCAATACCGAGGTATCCGCCTGCCAAATTCTGTGCGCCGCCGGCCGCGATGGAGGTTACATGCGTGCCGTGGCCAAAGGGGTCGGAATTGACGGCGCCGGTTCCACCGTTGGTTACATCAACGGACGCCAGTATGCGGCCGCCGTAATTCTGGCCAAGATCCTGCCAGATCCCGGAGTCGAGTATGGCGATGGTGACGCCTTTGCCTGTAATACCCGCCTGCTGTAATGAGCTCGCACCCACCAGGGCCGGATAGTCGGTCTGGTACTGCGCGGATGAGGCTGCCACACCGGTCCCGTCCTGCAGCTTCGTATTGGAGGAAGTGCTGGCAACCAAGGGTGCGGTAATACCGCTCACCAACGGATTTGTGACCACGGTCGAGGTGACGGGCGCGACGACCTGACTCGTCACAACACCGACTGGCGATGACGCCACAGTGTTGTTAGTGGAGCTAACCACTGTGTTGGTCGTCGAAATCAGCGAAGACAACAGCCCACGCTCGCTCACCGCGCGGTCTGCATACACGCGAATTCCGCTGGTTTCGCGAAGCCGCGCCACCTGTCCCGGCGTGAGATACGCCGAAACAGAATGGATGATCTCGAATTCCTGTTCTACTTTTGCGTTGACGCGGACCACGCTTTTATCAGCCGTGTTCAACGACTCTGCCTGCACGATATACAGAGCGGGGGTCGAGGCGCTCTGTCTATCATGAGGCGAGGCCGAGTCAGCTGCGGCCGAGGCCGCTGCTACCGAACCCAACGCAATCGAAATTGCCGAGATCAAACGGCGAATGGACATCACATCTTCCCGGTGCCGGGAGCTTAGGTTGGCTCCGTCTGGGGATGCATTTGACGCGATTCGGCGACGGGTTGCGGGGGCCACCCACTCAGAGACTTTGGCCCCGCCTGGGACGTGGTTCGAATAATCGGGTGTCAAATCGCGGGACCGTGAACGAGCTCACAAACGAGCGCTCGAGGGACGCCGCGAAGCCAAGCTCAGCGTGATTTCTGGCCCTTGCGGGCGCTGGAGACCTTGAGGGTGGAGGCGGCCTCGGACGTGGATTCCAGGTACGAGTCCCCGGACCCCTGCAAACATCCGAGCTTCGCCAGGACATTTCGCTGCTCCATATCATCAACACCCGGGGCAATCGGTGTCAGGTCGAGGGCCCTGGCCATGGCGATACTGGCACGACAGACCTTGAGCGCGACCGGGTCCTTACGTGCGGCGACGACCCAGGCGCGATCCAGTTGCATGCCATGGAGGGGCGCGCGGGCGAGCCACTCCGGCGATGTCGCGCCCCGGCCCACCTCATCAACAATCAACTGAACACCCGCCGTGGCGAGTGGGTTCAGATCGGATGGCGGGCGCACACCGAGATTTCGCTCCGAAATACGCAGCTCGAGGCGTTGGGCCGGAATGATTCCGGCGGTGAGGAGCCGGCCGAAATCTTCGACAAACTCCTCGTGCGACAGATGATGCCGAAGCGCGCCGAAGGAAATGCGGACCTCCGGCGGCGCGCGACGACTGAGCGCCGCGAAATCCTCCTGCAACCACTTCATGGCGGCCCGGGACAACGTCGTTCCCAAACCCGTCGTCTCCGCGACCCGCAGGAAGTCGAGCGGTCGGATTTCACCCCGCAAAGGATGCATCCACCTCAGGTATCCCACCCAGGCAACGAGCCTGCCCGTTGCCAGATCGTGACGGCCAACATACCTGAGTTGGATCTCGCGACTGGCGATCGCGTTATGCAACTCGCGGGCAATGTCCAGCCGTGCCAATGACTTGAGCCGCAGTGTGTCCGTGAAGAAACAGATGCGGCCGCCGCCACCCCGCCGGGCCTCATTCACGGCTGCCCGGGCGTGATCCAACAGGCCTTTCGCCGAGGAAGCATCCTGGCCGAGGAGCGCAACACCGGCGCTCGGTGTCAGCTGGTAGACATCCCCGGCCAACTGCACGGGCTCGCGCAAGCTCGCGCAGATGTGCTCCACACACACTTCGATGCTCTCGCGATCGACAGAATCGAGGACCAGCGCGAGCAGGCTGTCACTCAACTGACCCAGGTACCAGGTCGGCTGACCCTCAGACTCACGCGAGTTAGCGGACAACCGCGTCACTGCCGTGGTCATGAGTTGCTCGGAGACCTTGGGTGCAATGGCCTGTGCGATATCGGCAAGGCCCTCAATGTGGACGATGGCCACGGCCAAAGGCTTCTCGCGCAAGGCCGCCATCGCCGTCGACTCTTTAAACCGCCGCAGGAAGCCGCGCCGGTCAATTTGCGGTGCCAGCCGCTCTGCCGTGGAATCAACCGTATCCAACAGGGTGTCGCGTGCGACCGGGCGAATGATGCAAATCGCGCGATCAGGGCCTTGCGCGCTGGCGCGGGCCTCGTAGTCACACCCGCGGTCCCGGAAGCGGGCCTCCGAGGTATCCCGGGTAGAAATTGCCTTACGAGTCAACTGTTTGACGAGCTCGGCCACGGCCTCTGGCCAGATCTCGCTCAGGTGTTTGCCGATGCTGTCACCCGTCGGTTTCAACTCTCCAACGCCATTGCCCGCGTTCAGGGCCAGGATGACCCCGTCGCGACGGACGCCGATCACCAGATCCGGCAGCGCGCGGATCAGCGAATCAGAGGACACCGGAGCTCACCGGGCTCGAAGAGAGGGGCCACATGGTTTCCCGAGGACTACGAAGCGTGGGGCTGCAATCGTAGGGGAACCGAATATGGAAAACTGAGAGCGCTTACACGGGATTGCGAGTCGGCGGTATGACTAATCGTGCGCCGTCTACGATGGGCGTCGTAACGCGGGCACGCAGAATCTGACCAGTCTTTTGGCGGCCCTGAGCAACACAGGCGGGGTGACCTCGCGCGCGAAGGTCCGCAGCCGAGGGTCTTCGCGATAGAAGCTGGGTGCGAATCGCGAGGAGCGAGGGGTGACAACCGACTTCCCCGCGTTCCCAACCGTGTGATAGTAGACGATGAAGGATTGCCGGCTGCGATCTTCGGGACAGGCAATCGGAGTGGGGACGCCGTGATAGTTCGGGTCGGCGACTTCAAAGATCACTGTCCTGTTGTAGTCCGGCTGCACGGACACATCGCACCGCGTGCCGTCGTCGTTCCATAATTCCAACTGCCCGTTGTAGTTGGGATCCCAGGACTTGTTCAGAAACACAATCATCGCGAGGCGGCGGCTCAGGCCGGTGTCGTAGGCAACGTTGCGGTCCGAGTGGACATTGAAGAAATCTCCGCGCTTCATGTTCGCGTAGCCGGCGCCCTGCAGGTAAGGATCGGGCAACAGTTGCCAGATGCCGGTGATTTCCGACAGTAAATACAGGAACGACGCGCCATGCAGCAGGCTCACGAGTTGGCTGCCCGCCGCGCCCAACTCCACTGCCGAGCGCATTCTGCGAATTCGTTCGTGGGGCGGCGACTCCACGAGCAACCATTTGCTGTCGTCCAGGCCGGCCATTTCCTCCAGCACCGAATCGAGGATGGCGGGTGAAAACAGATCGTCGATGACGACGTGGGGAAACGGCGTGCTATTGCGGTACGCGCGGCGCAGTTCCTCGATCCGGGTCGGCAAGCGAAGCCGGTCTGCAAACAAAGCTGAGAATTCAGCTGTGATGTCATGACCCATTAGAATACGAAACCTGGAGGCGATTCCTGCAATACGAACCGTACCGTACCGCCCCAGCTGACGCGGCGCAAGCGCCTGCGCGCGTCAATGACGAGCGCGCAATTGCGTCCGCGGCTTCAACCCGAACGATCTCCCGTCGGTTGGTAGAATTCGACCGACGGTTGGCTGTCGGCAACGACGTGTCGCTTCTCCCAGGCCTTCGCCAGGCTGATGAACTGACCCAGGGCCTGCATGGACGAACGCAGAAAGCCGCGCGTGCCGTAGCGCCAATTGCCACAGATCACGTAGGACCATCCAAACCGCAACAACGGCTTGGTCGCGATCAACAGGAGCGGCGGCCCATTGGGGTGGTCTTTCAGAATCGCCTTCGCTTCGACGTCGGCGTTGGCGCTGTACGTCTCGAGCATTCTCGAAAACGACGCATTTCTCCAATGTAACAACGGTCCCGACAGCTTGCGGAACTGCCCTGTGATTTTGACCTTCTCGTGAATAGCCTTGTCCGGATCCCAGACGCTGAATCGACGGTTGAAGATCCGCACAAACGCGTCGCGATGCCGCCGGCGCACCGAGCTCGGTACGATGCGCCCCATGAACTCATCGACCCGACGCACGACAAATCCATCACGTGGATCCGGGTCGCTGCCCAATGCCTGGCGGATGGACGCCGCCAGCTCCTTTGAGATCACTTCATCCGCATCGACCTTCATCACCCAGTCGTGCTGTGCCAGCTCCACCGCGCGCTGGTGCTGACCTCGCCAACCCAGCCAGGGCTGCTGCACGACGCGGGCACCGAGCCGCGTGGCGATTTCGCAGGTTTTGTCCGTGCTGCCGGAGTCGACGATCAGCACTTCTTCGGCCCAACTCGCGCTGCGGATGGCGCGCTCAATCAACACTTCTTCATTTTTCGTCAGAATTGCAACGGTCAGGGGTTGTTGCATATCAAGCATTCCGTCCGGGTGTAGCGATACTGAAAGATAGTGGACTAACGGCTCACCTTTCGATAGATGGCGGCGGTCTGGGCGGCAATGCAGCTCCAGTCATATCGACTGGCAAAGTCCTGGCATTGCGCGCGGCTCGGCAGATTCAGTCGGCCGCGCAGGGCCGCGCTGATACCGGTGGCAAGTGCCTCCGGACCCGCGGCCGGAAGGATGAGATCCGCGCTGAGGTCGCGGACAACTTCCGGAAGGCCCCCGATCGGCGTGACCAACACGGGGACACCCGCCGCCAGCGCTTCCGCAGCCACCAGACCGAAACCTTCCAGCGCGACCGTTGGCACAACGGACAGGTCGGCGGCCCGGTAGGCCGTCGGCAGATCCTCATCGGCAAGGAATCCCAGCAAACGGACGTGGCTCGTCAGACCGCAGTCCGCGATCTGTTGCTGCAGTTGCGGGGCGATGGGGCCGCCACCGGCAATCAGTATCAACACGTCGGGGACTTCCTCCCGGATCCGAACCGCCGCCGCGATGAGATCCTGCAGGCCCATCCGGGGAGCAAGCCGGCGCACGACAAAGACGATCGGGCGATCCGTGGGAAAGCCCAACTGCTGTCGCGCCTCGGCTTGCGACAGCGTTGATGCAAACCGCTGGCAGTCAACGCCACCGGGCACAACGCTGATCTGCTCCCGGGAGACCCCGTAAGACTCGGTCAGCACGCGCGCGAATGCCTGAGACAACACGATGAAGTGACCTGCCCGGCCATAGACACGCCGTTCGACCCAGAGCTTGGCCTGTCGAATGACCTCGCGATCACCCTGTACGGCGCCTTCCGCCGCCCAGGGCCCGTGGAAGTGGACGACGATGGGCATCCGGCGAAGCGCCTCGAGCATCGGGAACGTATACAAAGCGAAATGCGAGCACGCGAGGTCGTACTGCGAAGTGCTGCGCTCACGGATGAAATTGCGCGCCTGCAACAATCGCAAGGGCAATGGCGAATCGTTACGCGCAAACGCGGTCACCGTCGTCGCGTTGGACCCGAGAGGCGCGTTGCCCGCGACGATGCCGTCTGCCTCAACACCCGCGCGAGGCAAATGCTGAATCAGATTGAAGTAGACGCGGTTGCAGCCGCCGGCTTTCTGCGGAAACCAGCCCATGCCGAGTTGCAAGGTACGAAGTGTGGATGCGGAGGAAGCCGCCTGGGGTGCCATCGTCTGTAGTGCCATCGAATGTCCTGAATGCCTCAACGCGGTCCGATGCAAAACATGCACCGCTCGCTTGTGAACCGGCGCTTCTTTACCTATGTCGCCATGGGGCGACATGCGGATCCCCGCAGGGAGGCGATCGTAACAAGGCCGCGGGGGACACGACACAAATAGGGTTTTTCCGCGGCTCGCGGCCCATCATTGCACGAGTGTGGCGGCAGCATTGCATTCAATCATCGGCACAGCGAGGAGCTGCCCGGCACTCACATTTAACCGACAAAAGTGTGTGATCGCGAGCGTCCGTACCGCATTCAACAGCACCAAGAATGGGCGCGGCAAGTGTCTTTGCACCCGGAGGAACCACATGCTTCGCAGGGGCGCTTGCACCCGCAAACATCGTTCGAGCGCTCAAACAGCCCCATTTCGCGCACAACAGGATTTTCTTCGCGGACGGCGAACGCACCTGCCGAGCATGGAATAAGAGTTGCAATACATCGCCGGGGCATTGTACCGTCCGCGAACATCGGAACGGGTTGAGCCTTGCAACTCGAGTTGTTGAAATCACAGGGCAGCGCTCATGAAGTTTCAGGTAGTCCGCAATTCAGTCATCTTCGCTGCAGTCGTCATGACAATGACCTCTACGTCCGAACCGCGGACGACCGGGCGGACGGCGCCCGTTGCTGCAAACTCGAATCAATCGGCCCACGAGAGCATCGATGACTCGGTGAGCGCCGCGGATGCGATGTTAATGTTTGTATCAGGAGCAGGGATTCTGGCTCTGCAGCTGCGTCGCAGGCAGAAGGGGTTGCGGACGACGAGATTGACGGGTCCGACGATCTGAATCGTCGCCCAGGCAGTACCCTACCAGCCCCGGGGAGGGAGCGTTGAACGTGCCGACGGAAATGTTGAGACCGCGGGAATTTGCCGCGTTGACCACCGTCGATTCGCCGATGGTATTCGTCATCAAGAGCCTGCTGCTGCCGATCATCCCGGTGCTGACGCTGCTGCTGTGCCTGGAAGTGGCCCAGGAGCCCATCCGCGGCCGCTATTTCCTCATCGCGGTACTCACCTTCATAGGTGCCTGCGAGTTTCTCGGCAGTCCCCGGATCACCACGAACAGCCCGCGCGCCCACCGCTGGATCCTGTTGGAGATTACCGGCCGCTGGTTCGTACTCGTGGGGCTCGTCAGCGTGCTGGTCTACCTGTCCGGGATCACCCGCTGGCTCAGCTTCCCACCACTCATCGGTTGGGTTGTCGTGACCCCGCTGGCGCTTTTCGTGGCTCAGACGAAAGCCTGCAGCGTGCTGGCGAATACGGGGCGGCGGGGCGGATCGCTGCGTCGAGCCGTGATCGTCGGCATGACGGAAGTGGGAGTCCGCCTCGAATCAGCGCTGCGTGCCGACGCTTTCCTGCGGACCGAGGTAGCGGGATATTTCGAAGACCGAAGTGTTGACCGCCTGGTCGCCCGAAGCGCCACGCCCATCATTGATACGACGAAGGGTCTCGCGGAATTCGTGGCCGGTCACAATATTGAGCAGGTCTTCATCACGTTGCCGATGACCAGCACTGCCCGGATCCTGTCGCTGCTGGAGCAACTTCACAATTCCACCGCCTCCATCTACTTCGTCCCGGACCTGATTGCGTTCAATCTCATCCAGGCCCGGTTTGACGTGCTCGGGGGGATCCCGATCGTGGCCGTCCGTGAAACACCCTTCTACGGGGCCGCCTGGGTTCTCAAGCGATTCACTGACATCCTGATTGCCGCCGCGGCGATCACCCTGCTGCTGCCCGTGCTGCTGCTGGTGGCACTCGCGATCCGAATCGACTCGCGCGGCCCCGTCGTCTTCAAGCAAAAGCGGTACGGCCTCGACGGCCGCGAGATCCTCGTCTACAAATTCCGCTCCATGCGCGTAGTGGAGGACGGCAAGTCCGAATTCCGCGCCGCCAGTCGCCGCGACCACCGGATCACCCGCGTCGGCGCCTTCATCCGCAAGACCTCGCTGGACGAGCTGCCGCAACTGTTCAACGTCCTGCAAGGGAGTATGAGCATCGTGGGACCGCGGCCACACCCGGTGGCCATGAACGAACACTATCGCCGCGAGATTCGCGGCTACATGGTCCGGCACAAGGTGAAACCCGGCATCACGGGCTGGGCCCAGGTCAACGGTTATCGGGGCGGCGACGATCTCGAGTCGATGCGCAAGCGCATCGAGTTCGATCTCGCCTATGTGAGCCACTGGTCGTTGTGGCTGGACTTCCAGATCCTCGTGAAAACGGTGACGGTCGTCTGGGCGGACACCAATGCGTACTGACGCGCGAGGGCCCGGGTATTCGTAAGGTCGCTCTCATTTACGACCGGCTCGACGGCTATGCGGGCGGCGAGCGGGTGCTCGAGCAGATGATCGACCTGTTCCCACAGGCGGACGTGTGCTCGTCGATCGACATCCTGACAGACGCCGATCGCGGCTTCCTGCGGGGGAAGACTCCCATTCTCACCTTCGCCCAGCGACTGCCGTTCGTGCGCCATCATCACCGGCAGTTCCTGCTGTTGCTGATGTTTGCCATCGAGCAGCTGGATTTGAGTGACTACCCGCTGGTGCTGTCCGGGAGTGCCTCGATTGCGAAAGGCGTGCTGACGGGTCCCGAACAACTGCACATTGCCTACATTCATTCGCCGATGCGGTACGCCTGGGACCTGCAGCACCAGTACCTGCGCGAGTCGAACCTCGACAAAGGCCTCAAAGGGATGATCGCCCGCTGGATGCTGCATCGTGCCCGTATCTGGGACTCACGGACCGCCAACGGCGTCGATCACTACATTGCCAACTCTCGCTTCATCGCGCGTCGCATCTGGAAGGTGTATCGACGCGAGTCCACCGTCATTTATCCCCCGGTCGACGTCGATCAGTTTGTTCTGCGGCCGAACAAGGACTCGTTCTATCTGACGGCCTCCCGGATGATGCCGTACAAAAAGATTCCGGCCATTGTCGAGGCGTTCCGCGACCTGCCGGACCGCAAGCTGGTGGTGGTCGGTGACGGGACTGAAATGAGCCGCATCAAGGCGGTAGCCGGACCCAACGTGGAGATTCTCGGCTACCAATCGACGGACGTGTTGCGGGACCTCATGCAAAGAGCGCGGGCGTTTGTCTTTGCGGCCGAGGAAGATTTCGGCATCACCCCCGTAGAGGCCCAGGCGTGCGGCACACCGGTCATTGCTTTCGGTCGCGGCGGAGCCGTCGAGACGATCCGCGGCATCGAGCAACAGAAACCCACCGGGGTGTTCTTCGATAAGCAGACACCCGCGGCCATCAGCGAGGCGATCCGGACATTCGAGCGGCACCAGGAGCGCATAGCGCCGGTGGACTGTCGCGAGAACGCTCAACGGTTCTCGGCACAGATTTTCCGGGATACCTACAGCCGGTTCGTGGAGCAGTGTTGGGCGGAGTTTCGGGATCGCAGCCCGCAGCCCCGGCCGGAACGATTGATTGGCGTTGCCTGACCCGATTTGAGACGAGACGAGGAGCTAAGCAGATGAGATCGATATCTGAATCCGTGCCTACGAAGGTACTCGTGACCGGCGGCGCCGGTTTCCTCGGCTCGCACCTGTGCGAACGCCTGATCAAGGAAGGCCACGACGTGTTGTGTGTGGACAACTACTTCACCGGCACCCGCGCGAATGTCGCGGGCCTGCTCGGACATCCGCGCTTCGAGCTCATGCGCCACGATGTTACGTTCCCGCTGTATGTGGAGGTGAACGAGATCTACAACCTCGCCTGCCCTGCCTCACCCATCCACTATCAGCACGATCCGGTCCAGACCACCAAGACCAGCGTTCACGGCGCCATCAACATGCTGGGCCTGGCGAAGCGGCTGCGCGCCAAGATCTTCCAGGCCTCCACGAGCGAGGTCTACGGCGACCCGGAGCAACATCCACAGTCGGAGAGCTATTGGGGACACGTGAATCCCACCGGGCTGCGCTCCTGTTATGACGAGGGCAAGCGCTGCGCTGAAACGCTGTTTTTCGACTATCACCGGCAGCACCAGCTGCGGATCAAGGTGGGGCGGATTTTCAACACCTACGGCCCCCGCATGCATCCGAATGACGGCCGGGTGGTCTCCAACTTCATCATGCAGGCACTGCGGGATGAGCCCATCACCCTGTACGGCGATGGCTCTCAGACCCGCTCGTTCTGCTACGTCGACGACCTGATTGAGGCGTTCGTGCGCCTGATGCGGACGCCGGACAGCATCACCGGGCCCATCAACCTCGGCAATGCAACGGAATTCACCATCGAAGAGCTGGCACTCCTGGTCATCGATCTGACCCATTCGAAGTCCAAACTGATCCGCAAGCCGCTGCCGGCGGACGATCCCCGTCAACGCCGGCCGGATACGAAACTGGCGCAATCGACGCTCGACTGGACGGCGACCACGCCTCTGGCCGAAGGACTGCGTTACACGATCGACTACTTCGCCACCATTGTGGGCCGCGAGCCCAAGCAGCTCGAGCCCGTTGAGTTGCTGGCGTCGTCGGCCGCCTAGAATCTTCCGGAAAGGAGCAACATGCAGGAAACGAACAGCAACGCCATTCGGCCCGGAACGGTCGGCGAAGGTGTGCTGGTTGTGGGCGTCGTCCTGGTGGCGCCGCTCCTGCTGTACGCCATCAACCTGGCTTCCGTTGAGCGACTGCTGTATCCGGCGTCGAATCTCGCTCTCGCTGTGTATCTCTTTACGCGCCGATCCGCCTGGTATACGGGACACATCGTATTGATCTTTTGCTTTGTGTCGCTGGCACGGCGTCTCGTCGACGCCCAGGCGGGTTGGGACGCGCAGAACCCTGTACTGCTGACACCCTATTTGTGCGGCTCGCTGGCGGGGATTGAGTTCCTCAATTACTGGCTGCGCCGCCAACCGCGCAATCTCGGTCCGTTGCTCATCATCCTGCTGGCGATTGTGTACGGCGCGGTGCTCGCCATGATCGACGGCCGAATCCTGGCGGCGATGGTGGATATTCTCAAATGGGGGCTGGGACCGGTCTTTGCCGTTTACATCCTGTCCCAGGGCAGGAGCCAGGCCTACACGCGCAAGGTGGTCGAGGGTTGCCTGCTGTGGGCCGGCACGGCCATGGCCCTCTACGGAATCTGTCAGTTCATTCAGCCCACGCCCTGGGACACCCTGTGGGCCAACAATGTCATCGATACCGGAATGAACTCACTGGGGCGTCCGGCGCCCTTCGAAATGCGCACGTTCAGTACCATGAACTCCCCCGGCTCGTTCGGCGCCATCATGTGCTGCGCAATCCTGCTCGCTCTGAAACGCAGGATGCTGATTGTCCTTCCGACAGCGAGCCTGATGGCGATCGGACTGGCCATTGCACAGTACCGCGCCGTCTGGGCGGCGACGGTTCTGGGCGTCGTGTTGATTATGGTTTCGCGCCCGCGGGCCCTGCGGCCGGCCAATATCCTCGCGGCCTGCTTGCTGGCGCTCGCGCTGTGCTCGACCGCGCTCGTGCCTGGAATCCACGACGCCCTCGTGCAGCGAGCGGCTTCACTGAACAGCATTTCGACGGATGACAGCTTCGAGGACCGGCTCGCTCAGTACGAGCGCCTGTCGACGGACGATCAGCTCATTGGCGGAATCGGACTGGGACTGAATGGCTCCGCGCGGAAAATGGACGATCTGCCCCGGTTGGTCATTGACGGCGGTTTGATTGAAATCATCCGCTCGATCGGCGTCCTCGTGGGCACGGCTTATCTGCTCGCGCTGGGGATTCTCGTCGTGCGTCTGTTTCGCCGCGAGCCGGCGGCGGCCCACGATGTCGACTTTGACCGGGCGCTCGTCGTAGCCACGTTTGTCCAGTTGCCCATGGGAAGTGTGCAGGTGGGCGAGATCGGCTTTTGCGCCTGGATGTATATCGGATTCGGACTGGCCACACTGGCGACCGCCCGCGAACAGGCGCGCGCGCTTCGGTCCGGCCTGGCGCGAGCTGTTGCCATAGCCCCCAGGACCGCGGCATGACCACCGCTGAAGCCGGCATGGCCCAACCTCGCTCCGTGTTGTTCCTGACCCATGTCGGCGATCCCGGCGGCGCGGAATTCAAGATGATGGCGCTGTGCGAGGCCGTGAACGACTCGGCGGAAGTCATGCTTCTGCAGCACGGGTCGCTGGAGTCGATGCTACTGAAACGTAAAATTCGCTTTTCTGTCTGCCCGATGCCGGGAGCCGCCTCGAGTGTGCGACGCAATGCAAACTGGCTGACAGTCCTCAAGGCGGTCCCTGCAACGTTGTCCATGGTGCCGAAGATCGCGCAGAAGGCCCGCAAGTTCGACGTGGTCATCTGTGTTTCGCAGAAAGCCTTCGTGCTCGCGTCGCTGGCCAAACCGTTCACGGGACGGCCCATTTTCTGGTTCATGAACGACATCCTGTCGGCGGAGCACTTCAACCGCGGGCTGATCCGCTTCCTGATCCTGGTCTCGCGCCTGACGGCCGATCACGTGGTGTTGAATTCCAATGCGAGCCTGGAATTCTGGAAGAAATCCGGCGGCCGAACGAACCGGGCCAGCGTCATCTACCCGGCCGCCCCGCAGATCCGCACGGACCGCAACTGCGAGCAGACTCGCAACTACCGCGGCCAATTCGCACCCGACGGCGGCCCGCTCGTGGGCATGTTCGGCCGGATCAACCGCTGGAAGGGGCAGGAAGTGTTTTTGCGGGCCCTCGCCGAGCTGCCCCACGTCAGCGGCGTCATTGTGGGAGCCGCCTACTTCGGTGACACCGAGTACGAACAGCAAATGCGCCAGCTCGCACAGGATCTCGGCATCGCTCATCGGGTCGTCTTCGCAGGCCATGTCGAGGATGTCATGAACGCGATGGCGGCCTGCGATGTCGTGGCCCATTGTTCGACTTCACCGGAGCCCTTCGGCCAGGTCATCGTCCAGTCGATGTTGGCGGGCACGCCTGTCGTCGCCAGCGATGGAGGCGGAGTTCGCGAAATCGTGGCACATGATGTAACCGGACAGCTCACGCCCCGCGAAGACCCTCTGGCGCTCGCGGTGGCGATCCGCCGCTACCTGGATGACCCGCAATGGTCGCAGCGCCTGGCCGGTGCAGCCCAGGACCGGGCGCGCCAGAAATTCACCCTGTCGGCCATGACCACCCGTTTTACCGAGATCCTCGATACATTGTGAGCTCCCGAATCCCCCTGACAGTCAACCACGCGGTCGATCAGGGCATGGCCGCCGCTGCCGTGCCGCCACCCCCGAGCCTGCGAAGCAGGGCCCTGGGCCTGCTCGTCGGCGCTCGCCCGCTCGCGGCACTTTTCCAGGCGATGAGTACCCAGGTCATTGTCATCGGGATCAACATCCTGACGGGCGTGTTGACCGCGCGATCGCTCGGGCCGGACGGCCGTGGCGCCTTTGCCGCGATAACCACGTGGCCGCAACTGCTGGCAACACTGGCCACCGCTGGATTGAACAGTGCGGTCATCTTCAGGATGCGCAAAGCGCCAGAGAAAAGCGGGGCCGTTGCGGCCGCGGCGTTACTGCTGAGCGGCACGATGTCGCTAGTCGCGATCGGCGTGGGTGTACTGCTGATGCCCGTCTGGATGGCGCGTTACCCTCCTGCGATCGTCACGTTCTCACAGCTTTGCCTGGCCAGCGTGGTGATCAACAGCTCGCAGATGATGATCAAGCAGGGATTCGCCGGAGCGGGTCGCTTCGGCCAGTTCAACCTGTCGCAATTGCTTCCACAACTGCTTTACCTGATCGGCCTGGTGGCATTGATCGCGTTAGGAGCAATGACCGTCCAGACCGCCGTACTGGCGTTGCTGGGAGGAGGGGCGGTTGCATTTCTCGTGACGCTCGTGCCGTTTGTCCGGCAGGTACGACCCCGTCTACGCCCGGCGTTCTCAGAGCTGAAACCGATGGTCTCCTATTCAGTCCGCGCCATGCTCATGGATGCGGTATTCGTGGTCGCCACCTATGCCGATCGCATCGTGCTGATCCCGTTGCTGCCGATCAGAGAGCTGGGACTGTATGCCGTCGCTTTCAGTTTCTCGCGCGTGATCCAACTCTCCCAGCCGGCTATCACCTCGGTCGTCTTTTCGCACATGGCCAAGGCCAAAGAGGCGGACAGCCGCGTGCTGCACGACCGGGCACTGCGGATGTTGCTGGTTGGCCTGGTTGTCGGGTGTGCCGTCCTGTGGTTCGCAGGCGCTCCGTTACTGCGACTTGCGTACGGCGCGGAATTCTCAGCAGCCAACACCATCTTCAGACTGCTGGTGATCGAGGCATCGCTCGGGGCGCTGAGCCAGGTCACCGCGCAGCTGTACCTTTCACACAATCGCCCGGGGTTTGTGTCGACGATCCAGGTGTGCGTGCTGGGTGCCACACTGGCCGCGCTGCTGCTGCTGGTTCCTGCGTATGGCGCGAAAGGTGCAGCCATTGCACTTCTAGCCGCCGGCACCGTGCGCTGGCTCTGTTTGTTGGGGGGAGTAAGCTGGGTGCTCGGGCAGCGCCTGCCCGGACTGCTGCTGACCCGCGCGGACCTCAACTACGTGATCGGAAAAATTCGATGAAAGCCTTTTTGTTCGGACTGCTGATGGGATGTGTATTGCTGAGCGGCTGTGCCAGCACCGTGGGCAGCCTGCCGCCGCTGGCAGCCAATGAGAAACATCAATATCTGTTGGGCCCGGGGGATGTGCTGCAGATCACCGTCTTCGGCGACACGGACCTGACCGGGTCGTACCGGATTTCCGACAGTGGCGCCATCTCGATGTCGCTGATCGGACCGCTGCAGGCTCAGGGACTGGCCGTCCCGGAGCTGCAACAAAAGCTCATCGAGCGACTCAAGGCGCGCGCCTTGAAGGCGCCGGACGTGGCGGTGCAGGTGACGGAGTACCGACCCTTCTTCATTCTCGGCGAGGTGAAGAATCCGGGCTCCTATGCCTACGTTCCCAACATGACGGTCCTGACGGCCGTGGCGATAGCCGGTGGATTCACTTTCCGCGCCGCTGAGGACGCGATGTCCGTAACCCGTGCGCCGCACGGTGAAGCGCGGGCGACGCGATCCTCGCCGCTGCAGCCAGGCGATGTCGTTTATGTCTTCGAAAGACATTTCTAGAGCCGTGAACGAAATTGAACCCACACCGACGCTGAACTGCGAAATGCTCAGAAATGGAATACCGCGCCTGTTGGCGGGGATCGTTCTCACCTTGCGTCTGCCGCACGCCTGGGCCCAGACCCAGGATGAGCGGTCGCCCCTGGATTACGATCCCAACGCGCCGCTGTTTACTTTCGAGAATGAAGTGCCGGCCGCGCGCGCCGGCAGTTTCAGGGTCTCTCCCAGCGCAACCCTGGCCACCGGCTACGACTCGAACGTGCTCGCCACGGATCGGGATCGCAGCGCGGATTCGATCTCCGTGGCCCAGGGCCTGGTGAAGTTCACCAATGCGTCGACTGTGCTGCAGCCGGACGGCACGCCCGCGGACAAATGGGATATGACGGGGCTCGGGTTTGTCCGCGCCCGCCGCTTCATCGACACCGCCGAAGCCGACACCAACGAATTCGGCCTCGGCCTGAATTTCGACGGGCGACCGAGCTCGCAGGACCAGGTGTTCGGGCAGGTCGCCGCCCAGCGCCTGTTTGAGTCCCGCACGGAAATCGAGACTCCGCATTCGCTGCCGGTGAGTTACTACAACGAGTATCGCGCCAACCTGGCTGAGGAACACACCTTCAGCCGCCTCACGGCACGGGCGACCGTAGGCGCCGTCAGGCAGGACTTTACCGACTTTACCCAGGACTACCGCAACCGGTGGTCCTATATGGGTGAGCTGCGTGGCGCGTACGAGTTGCACAGTGACTTGTCACTCCTGGCCATCGGCTACTACAACCGCGACGACTTCACGGTTCCCTCGGCGCTGATCGACTCCGCCACCACGGTGGGCGGTCTCGTCGGCACGCACTACGAGATCCCGGAAGTGCTCGACCTCGAATTCTCCGGCGGACCCTTCAAACGCAGGTTTGCCGGCGGCCGGGGCGAGCTCACCGGGATTTCCGTTCGCGGCACCCTGACGTGGCAGGCCACCCGGCTCATGACGATCCGCACCCAGGTCAACCGGGAAGACCAGGCGACGCGAGTGGCCGGTGTGCTCGGCAAGGTCCGGACCATCGTCGCCTTGCAGGCGGATCACACCTACAGCCCGCGGGTCTCGCTCTACGGCCGCGCGCGCGTAATTTTCGATGACTACGACATCATCAATCGAACTGACATCACCTACATCGCGGAAGCTGGAGTCAACGTGCTGGTAACGCGCAACTATGTCCTCTCGTTCTCCTACGACTACGGCTCGCGCAGCTCGTACGCGGTGGACAACCGTTTTCAGCGGCACGTGGCCGGTCTCTCGCTAACACGGCGGTTCTGACATGGAAGAAACTTCGGCAATCAGTCTCAAGAACATCTGGCAGGCGATTCGGCTGCACTGGGGCATCATGCTCTGTGTCTCGCTCCTGCTGTTCGGCGGCATCGCGGCCTTCGTACTGTCGCTGAATCCAGCGTACACCGCGGACGCCCTGGTGCTGTTGGCTCCGGTGGCGGACGAGCTGGCAGCCAACCCTACCGACCGCAACTTCGCCATCACCGACCCGATGTTTGTCCGCAGCGAGACCGCCATCCTGCAAAGCGATGAAATCTGTCGCGATGTCATTCAGCAGCTGCATCTGGACACCCTGCCGGAATTCCATCGCAAGCCCGGTATCCGCGAGATGCTCGGCCTGGGGGCGGCGAGCGGCCCGAACCCTTTCCTGACGCAACACGAGCTGGAGCTCGATGGCGTGTTGCGCATGTACCAGGCCAAGCTGACCGTCTTCAACGACGGGCGCAACAAGACCGTGGACATCGGATTCACCGCGTCGGATCCCAGGCTCGCTGCAAAGATTGCCAACGCACACGCACAGGCATACCTGCGCGCCCAGGGCGCACGCCGCACCGGGTCCGAACAACAGGCCATCGCCTGGTTGAAGAGTGAGGTCGACAACCGCGCCAAGGAAATGCGTGACGCCGATGCTCTCGTGCAGCAGTACCAGCTGAAGAGCGGCATCGTGGGGACGCGGGATGCAACGGTAATCGAGCAGCGCCTACAGCAGCTCAACACGCAACTCGTCGACGCTCAACGTCAACTCTCGACTCAGACTTCGCTGCTGAATGTCATCCGGGACATTCGTGAAGGGGCTGATCCGTCCAGGGCAAGCTCCCTGGTGCAAAGCGACTCCTTCAACGACCTGCTGCGGAACCGGGTGCAGGCCGAATCGACCGTGGCCTCACTGGAGACCCGGCTGGCGCCGAATCATCCGACCCTGGTGAAGGCTCGCCAGGATCTGGCGAGCATCAATAACGTGCTCGACAAAGAGCTGCGCAGGATGGAGAACGAAGCCCGGGGAGCCGTGGCCTCCGCCAGCCGCCAGGTTGATGACCTGACCCAGGCAACACACCGGGAAGCGCTCAGCAAGGTAGACCAGGATCGCCTCGCGGCGGGCCTGCCCGCCTTGATCTCGGAGGCCCAGGTCAAGCGGACTGTGTTTGAAACCGTGCTCAATCACTATCAGACACGCCTTGCCGAGAGCGCATTCCTGGCGCCTGCGGCGACCGTGGTGTCGCGCGCAGAGCCCTCGGCGACACCCTCGTTCCCCAAGACTCCGCTGCTGCTCGCGATCGGCATGATGTTGGCGGTCTTTGGGGGCGCGTGCAGCGCCCTGGTAGTCCACCTCTTCCGCCCCGCTTCGCTGGATCTGGATGAGGTCGCGGATGCGCTGGGAATCCAGCCGCTGGTGGCCATTCCGCGCTATCGCAACGCTTCCCGGGAGAGTGGCGTAGTCAAGATGAAGGATCCGCGGCTGTTCATCGAAAGCATCCGCTCGGTCCGCAACGCAATCTTCGAGCAGCAGGACCGGCGCAACACCAAGACGTGCCTGCTCACTTCGATGCGGGCTGGACAGGGCAAGTCGCTCGTCGCGATGTCGCTGGCCCGAGCCCTGGCCCGGGGCGGCGCCAGGACGCTGTTCCTGGAGATGGACCTGCGATGCCCCAATGCCAGCGCGCTCGCACGTCGTGAGCCGCCGCTCAGAGGAATGGGAGCCGTCCTGGAGGGACGCGCATCTTTTGGCGATGTTGTCGTCCGCGATGAGAATACCGGGCTGGACATGCTGTTCGCGGAACAACAGGCGAGCAGCGCGGTGGATCAACTCACAGCGCTGAAGTTCGCCGCGCTGGTCGCAAAACTGCGTACTCACTACGACGCCATCATCATCGACAGTCCGCCGATCGGACTGGTGTCAGATGCGCTGACGATCGCCCCGCTCGTCGATCAGACTGTGATGATCGCGAAGGACGGGGAAGCCTCGACCGCCGAACTGGCGCGGGGAACACGGCTGCTGAAGGACCGGGGCGCTACGGTTGCCGGCCTGGTCCTCACGGGCGTGGACCCCAAGGGGTTCTCGCGCGCTCACGATTCGACACTGAAGCGCTATATGGTGGGCGTTCCTGGACAGCGCGACGAAACTGCCGAGCTGATGCCTTCGATGGATGTCATTCGGCCGGCGGCGAACCGCTAGCACTGGATTGCAGCTTGTTTTGATATTCAACGTCCGGCGTCCATACGGAGGGCGCCGGATGGGTTGCGGGCGGGACGCTCTGCAACTCCCAAGCTCGCGCCTGGCGCAGAAATTCGGCACCGGAATGCAACATGGACCAGACATAGCCCTTGATGCCGAAGCGCCAGTTGCCACACCACACGTAGAGCCACAGAAAGCGCAGGAAGGGCTTTCCCACCAGCCACAGGCGGCCGAAACGCCGGCCGTTTCTCACCAACATGCGCGCTTCTATTTCAGCGTTTCGGTTCAGCGTGTCCGCCTGTTGTCCAATGGTATAGTTGCGCCAATGCAGCAGAACGCCCTCCAGGGGGATCAGCTTGCCGGGGCAGCGGACGACCTCATGGATGTCGAGGTCGGTGTCGTAATGGCTGTAGCGCCGGTTATAGAGGCGCACAAACGACTTGCGCTTGGAGTGCCGGCGCATGTTGGGCATGAGGGTTCCCAGGAACTCCTCGCGGCGCTCGAGAACGAAGCCGTCGCGCGGGTCCGGGTCCGCACGCAGGGCCGCGACAATGGCGGCACCGAGACCCGGCGTGATGATTTCATCCGCATCCACACAGAAGATCCAATCATGGCCGGCGAGCGCCTCCGCCGCCTCGTGCTGCAAGCGCCAGCCGAGCCATTCCTGGCGATAGACCTTCGCGCCCAGCGCCGCAGCCACTTCGCACGTTCGATCGGTGCTTCCGGAGTCCACCACCACCACTTCCGCAGCCCACCACGCACTGGCAATCGCCCGGGCAATCAGGCGTTCCTCGTTCTTGGTCAGAATGACAACTGAGACGTCAGCGGGAGAGCCCATGCTGCAAAGCACCTTTCAGTTTGTGGACCAGTCGTGTCAAATTACTATGGTGACCGCAGCGCGCAAGATTATGTCGTGTTAGGAGGACACTGGGTTCACCCATGGTAAGGGTTTTGTTTGTCAGCGCGGTGCCGGACCTGCGGGGGGGAGCGGAACAGGTTCTGCTCGACATGCTCGGAAATCCGAAGGTGGAGCCCGTTCTGGCGTTGCCGGGCCACGGACCGCTCGAGTCGTACGCTGTGCGTTTCAACGCCCCCGTCATCTACTTTAGTCCCGGCTATGTGTTGAATGTGCACCGGCCCGTGAAAATCGCCGCCGCGCTGCGCGCCATTCCCGATGCACTGCGTAGCGCCGGCCAGTTGCGGCGCGCGGCCCGACAATACGGCTGCGGAATCATTCACGCCAATGGGCTGAAGGTTCATGTGCTCACCACGCTGGCGACGCTATTTAGTCGCGATTTACGCAGTGTCGTGCACCTTCACGACATCCCCTATAGCCCCCTGGAGCGCCTGGTGTGGCGGCTGTTAGGCAAGGTGTCCGACCGGGTCGTAGTGGTCTCGCGCCCCTGCTGGCCGGGCAGCGTACTACCCTCCAACGTCAGGATCATTCCAAACGGTCTCGCCGCGAGCACCGGAACGCCGAGCGTACCGACAGCAACGCCGGCCGTAGCGGCACATCGCAGTGAGGTCTTCCGACTCGGGTTTGTCGGGCGCTTCCATCGCCATAAGGGGCTTCTCCTGCTGGTTGACTGGCTCGCCGCCGCGCGGGATGCCGGCCTCGAGTTCGAGCTCCGTTTTCGCGGCGGCAGCGATCCGGACGACCCGGCCTACTGGGAGTCGGTCCAGGACAAGCTGCAGCAGATGAAGTTGCTGGACCGTATTCACATCGATGGCTGGCGGACGGGCAAGTCGGTCTACGAAGGACTGGATGCGATCGTGGTGCCGTCCGATTGTCCTGATCCGTTGCCGCGTGTCGTGTTGGAGGCAGGGGCTCAGGGGCTGCCCGTGATCGCCCTGCCCACAGGCGGAATCGCCAGCATGATCATTGACGGACACACCGGCTTCCTGGTTAGTGGTACATCCGGGTTTGTCGATGTGCTGGGGAAGTTGATCGGCAATCCGGACCTGCGTGATGCCGTCGGCTCGGCGGCCCAGCGGCACATCGCTGCCGAGTTTACGCTACCGCGGTTTTACGAGCGCTTCGACGCGCTGTATGGGGAGTTGGAAGGCAACGGTGACCCCGCGGTGGTTGCCACACCGGTTGCCACAGGACCCATCGTCACTGGAACTCCACTACAACGGGGTGATCCGGCAGCTCGAAGCTGAAGTTGCCGTTCTTGACAGCCACCTGACTGGTTTTGCCCGTGAGCGGATCGTACACCGACGCCTTCGAGGAATTGCTGTTGGCAGGCGCGACCGAGACCTGTGCACTCTCCGTGACGAGTTGCCGCCTCGCACCTGCGTCCCAGAGCGGCTGCTCGCGCCAGATCAGCAGATCCACGGCTCCGCCGGGCTTCTGCACGGCAATGGATCCGACACGGTCCCTCGTGGCTGACAGCGAGAAATCCGCGCTGCCTTTCGCCGTGCTCGCCGCGGTCATGCTGGCGGCTGACGCCACCGTGCCACCCGACAGCAACAGGCTCGTCAGGTTGTGGATCGCGGTGGCGGCGGGCTTCGGAGTCCAGTCGTAGCGGTATAAACCGAGCCCGGCGGTCCAGTCGGTTTCACTCGTCGAGTTGTTGACCAGTTGGTAGATGAACGTGCGCGGGACTTTCTTCGACCACACTTCGGCGATCAATGTGAGCAGGTATTTCGCCTGGACCGTCTCATCCACACCATGGGGACTGCCTTTGGAGGTCGTATACCCGGTCTCCGTCACCACGGCCTGCGGCAGGCGAAGAGTCGACGCCCGCGCGCCCTGATAAGCCTTTTCCCACACGCTCGACGGCGCCGCGCCATTCGGGAAATAGATGTGCGCATTGCCCTCGTCCGCATAACTCGACAGGTCGCCGAGCCTGGCGTAGTCGGAAGGGCCGGCCGCTCCGAGCGTCAGGTTGTACACGGGAATGTTCTTGAGGGTGGGCGATGCCTTGATGGCCTTGTACAAATCCTGCTGTACCAGGACAGCGGCGGGAAAGCCTCCCTGACCTTTGTACTTCGCGGGCCAGTTGTTGATTTCATTCAGGCCCTCGATGGAGCTGATGCCGCCGGGGTGCCGTTGTGCAAACGCCTCCAGGCGGTGCACGGTGTCCATGAGCTCGGCGGCCGCTTCCGCCCGCAGCACGAAATCGAATCGGGCTCCGTGGCTGGCGAGGTAGTCGAACTTGGAGGTATCCGCGGGCGGACTCGAATCGCGAACGTTGACAATGCCCGTATAAGTCAGCGCAGCCGACACTTTCTGTGTGTTGGCGTAGGGGGTCTGGCTGTACATGAGGTGTGTAACGACGCCCAACGAGTTGACCAGGTCGACCGCGCTGACGGGCTCCTTGAAACCCATCAAAACGGGCGGATTCGGAACCGTTGCCTCGGCGGTGCTCAGAATCAGGAGACTGGCCACACAAACTGCTGCGGTGCCCGCGAGCACCTGCAAACGTGTCGTCAATGTTGCAGTCATCATGTCCTCGCTTTCGATGCAGGCGACGGTGAATAGATACAGGACAGTGTACTCGGCACGCAAGCGGCGCCGAGGCGACCCTTATGAGTGCACTCCTGCACTCCGATGAGGCGCACAGGTGCAGCGCACCGGGTTGGTTTTTATGACGAACTGATGGAAGATGCACCGTGCTGCAACGAGGCGCGAGTGACGACTACGACGGTGACACCACGGACCAACAAGATCGAGTCAGTCCAGCTGCTGCGTGCCGTCGCCGCGCTCGGCGTCGTGTCATTTCACGCCGCGCATCTGCTCTTCAGCCGTAACGGACTCGAGCTGCGCTGGAGCGGATTGGGAGCGGCGGGCGTCGATCTGTTCTTCGTGGTGAGCGGGTTCATCATGTGGGTGACCGCCCTCGACCGCGGCATGCCGATCCGGCGGTTCGCGGCCAAGCGAATTCAACGGATCGTGCCGCTGTACTGGTTGATGACGGCCATCGTGCTCGCCATCGTTGTGCTCGCACCCGCGGCGATGCGCAATGCGAGCCACGATCCGCTGCATTTCGTCGCCTCGTTCGCTTTCATCGCGTGGCCCCACCCGGCCATGCCGGAGCATTTCTGGCCCGCGCTGGTGCCGGGTTGGTCGCTCAACTACGAGATGCTTTTCTACGTGCTCGTCGGTTGTGCCCTGCTGCTCAGAAGACCCTTTCGCGTCCCTTTCATTGGAGGCGTTCTGGGTGTTGCTGTTGTGGCCGGGCTGCTGCTGCGACCGGTCGGCCTGCCCGCCTTCTACACCAACTCCATTCAGCTGGAATTTCTCCTCGGGCTGCTGATCGGCATGGCGTTCGATCCCGGTCACCGGACACGAGGTCTCGACTACGTGCTGTGCTTCGCGGGACTGGGGCTGTTTGTCTGGGCGGGCCCGTACGAAACTGACACGAACCGGCTGTTCACCTGGGGATTGCCCTTGGCCGTGGTCGCTCTCGGGGCGATCAATATTTCCCTGCCGCGCGCCAACCCGGTCGTGCGCGCCCTGAGCTCGATCGGCGACGCCTCTTATTCGCTGTACCTGACGCAATTCATCGTGCTGCCGCCGGCGGCGCTGGTGTTGGCGCGCGTGCTTCCGGATCTGCACGGGGTGCTGGCCGGAACCGCCTTTGTTGTTGGAATCATCGGCACTGCGGTGCTCGCAGGTCTCGCCAGTTTCCATTTCCTGGAAAAGCCGATGTTGCGTGCTTCGACAGGACTGCTGACGCGCAACCAACGCAGTAGCGCGCGGCCGACCGTGGCGCAATGGTGAGCAGCTCGCAAACGAGCCATGCGTCGTTCGACGTCTTCGACACGCTCTTGACGCGAGTCGTCGGCGAGCCGCGCGACGTGTTTGTCTTTTTGGGTGCCCGACTGCGCCGGCTCGGCCTCATCGAGTGTTCGGCGGAAGTGTTTGCCCATCAGCGCATCCTGGCCGAGGAGCGCGCCAACGCCATCGCCGGATGCCATCCGACTCTGGAGCAGATCTACGCGGAATGGCTGCACGGCATGAACCACTCCGAGTTATCCCCGCAGCGATTTGCAGGCGAGGAGCTTGCCCTCGAAGATCAGTTCCTGGTGGTAGTCCCCGGCGCGCTGGCGCTCGTCGAGCGGGCCCGCCAGGAGAACTGCGGGATCGTGTTTGTGACTGACACGAACATGCCTTCGAGCTTCATCATGGCCGTGCTGGAGAAACACGGGTTCTATCGTCCGGGCGACCGGATCTTTGCGTCCTGCGAGGTCCGGGTGGACAAGGCGCGAGGCATGATGTTTCCTCACGTCGCGAACGCTTTGAAAGTGCGGCCCACAGCCTTGCGACACCACGGCAACAGCGCAGTCGCGGATGTCAGGAACGCCAGGCTGTCCGGATGGCAGGTTCGCCATTGGCGGCAAGCGAATCTCAATCGCTACGAGCAGGCCCTGGTGGCGGACAATTTCGCCACGGGAGGTCTGAGCTCGTTGTTCGCTGGATGCTCGCGACTCGCACGGCTCAGTCAGCCAGGCGGCGAGGAGCGCGACAGGACTATTGCAACCGTTGCAGCCGGGGTGATGGCGCCGATGCTGGTCGCGTGGATGATCTGGCTGCTTCGCCGCGCTTCGCGCGATGGCATCCGCCGGCTGTACTTCGTCAGCAGAGACGGTGAGGTTCTTCTCGAGATCGCGCGGCGATTACTGCCGCTCGTCGAGGGGCCCATGGAGCTTCGCTACCTCTATGTTGGCCGGCAATCGCTGGTGCTGGCCGGCTCGCCCGAAGCCGCGCTGCGCGACCTCATCCGATCGCCGACGACGCGGCTCGTGGATGTGGCGGAGTCCCTGGGACTGACGGAGGCACAGCTCCAACAGGCTCTGCCACCGTCTATGCGCGCTCCTGAGACCTGGAACTGTCCGCTCAGTGCTGATGATCGCGACCAACTGCAGAACGCCTTGAACCAATCACGCGAGATGCTCGTTCGGGCCAGCAACAGCGCCCGCGAGATTCTCACGGACTACCTGGAACAGGAGGGGTGGGCAAACCAGGAGCCGCTGGCGGTGGTCGATGTGGGATGGCGTGCCAGTATGGCCGGCACATTGGGTGAGGCCCTGCGTGACTCGCGCGTGCGGATGCCTGACAAGTTCTATTACTTCGGACTGGGCAACGACGCACACCAGGTCGCCGGCGACGCGATGGTTCCACGACTCGACGCATGGTTCTACGACGACGCCTCCCGTCGCGGACATTTGCCCTACCTGATCGGGACATCCTCTCTCGTCGAGATGTTCTGCGCGGGAAGTCATGGTTCGGTGATGGGTTACGAGCGCGCTTCAGAGGGCATCCGGCCGAGACTGAGGTCGCCCGTGTCTCCCATGCAGCAGTGGGGTCTGCCGCTCATGCGCAGCGCCACTGTTTCATTTGTCGAGCAGCTCATGGCCGCGCTGCCCGAGGAGCGCGAGGCCGGTCTGGTCGATGCAGACCTTCGGCACTCGATCCATAGAATCATGGAGCTTTTCTGGCTGCAGCCTACCCGCACCGAGGTGCAATACTGGGGGACCTACCCGGTACAGGCTAATTTTACCAACACGATCGTCCTGCCGTTGGCGGAGCGGATCTCGCTGCAGCGGGTGTTTCGCTCGCTCAGTCGTGGATCATTGCGGTTCAGATCCAATCACGCATGGCCCCGCGGCACGGAGCTGCGCAGTCCGTTTCCCGTTCGACAGTTGCTGGAAGGAATCGCGGCGTTGCGCGGTGGGAGCGGGCGGTTTCGGCGGCGGCTGATGTGGTTCCGGGCTCGGCTGGGGTTGCCACCCGCGTGAGCTCACTTCGGGGCGCTGGCAACCGTGGTGCGCGTCTGTGGTCCGCCGCCGCCCGGCTCATAGTCCGGTGTTGGCGCCGCCGGCCGTACCGGCGGACAAGGCTGACTCACAATTTTGCCGCCGCCGATATCCGCGAAGGAGTAGTCCGGCGGGAGGTGCTCGAGGCCGGTCCCGGCACCCAACGCAACATCCACCCAGTACACAGTCCCCGGAAACTTCCGCTCACCCACTTCCGGCTCGAGCCCCATCGCTTTCACTGCAGCGGCACGCTTCTGCGCGCGCTCGCGGGTGCTGAACATGCCGACCGAAATGCGCCTGTTGGTGGAGTAGTTCTTCATGACGTGCGCGTCGGTGAAACCGCCTTTCCCGAGCCTTTCAACGACCTTGCCGACCTCGTCATCGGACTGCAGCCCGCCCACGAACACCCAATAGCCCTCAATGGTTTCGCCCTCTTCGGCGCGCTGCTGAAGGTGGAAGCCCCGTTGGGCGAGCAGCCCGGCGGCGCGGGCAGCATGGGAGATATCGTTGAACGGACCGACTGACGTACAGGTCTGCGGGGCTTCGGAAACGTGGAGGGCGACTTTTTCGGCGACGGGCGCCGGCTCGGCGACCGCGGTTGGCAAATTGGCGGCGGCCGGCTTGTCGCCGCCCCTTTCGCCAACGAGTTGCAGCCGTGGCAGGTGCGACAAAGCATCCCGCGCACCGGCGTCGCGCGGTGAGTCGATCCACTGGGCCCAGGCCAGGAACAGCAGGTTCGCCACCAGCAATGTCATGAATACGGCGCGCACAGACTCATTCTAGTCCAGGCGCACGCAGTTGCGGGATGTCTCCGTCAGGCAGTACCCGGGGCGGCTTGCTCTAGTCGAGGCGGCGAGGCTTCTTAGGGGATGTCTTCGTTGGCTGGGCGCGCGTCGGTGTCTCGCGGGCCCATACAGCCAATCCGTGCAACACCAAGTCAGGAAGACTGACGGCGGTGCCGCGGATCAGGGGCTTGATGTCGGCTGAGCCGCCACCGGTCAGCAGCACCAAAGGCCTGGTACCTACGCGGTTTCGGGCTTCTTCAATCGCACGATCAATGAGCGCCGCGGCGGCATAACGGGCACCTTCCCCGATCGCTGTGCGGGTGGTCTTAGCGAACAAGCCCGTTGCGCCCTCAGGTCCCCCGGTGGCGCGCTTGTGAATTCCGTTGGTCTGGGTGAGCAGACTGCTCACCATGAGATCGGGTCCCGGAACGATGGCGCCGCCGTGGTGCCGGCCGGTTCCGTCCACGAGGTCGACCGTGATCGCAGTACCTACGCTCACCACACAGACCGGTTGGCCGCTCGCCAGATGATGCGCGCCGATTGCGCCGACAAAGCGGTCTACTCCCAGTCGCCAGGGATCGAGGTATTCGGTGGTGATGCCGGCGGCGGCCCGTTCCGAGGCGACAAATTCAGGGGCCGGCGCGCCCGCCTGCCGGGCCGCTGCAGTCAGCGAGCCATTGATCTTCTCGCTGGCAACGCTCGAGACGACGATACGGTCGGCCGCCTCTGCGTCTCGACCCCAACCCCGTCCGATCACGTGTTTCGCGTAGTCGCCAACAGCCCAATCCGAGAACGCGGCTGCGTGCTGCTGTCCCATGCGCCCGTCAACGAGCCGCGCCCATTTGACGCGGGTGTTGCCGATATCGATGAGCAATAAAATCAAGAGTCCGCCCTCACTGACACATCCCCCGTAATGAACCGCTGCAGACCCTGGGGGGTCTCCACCAACAAAGCGCCATCGAGGTCGATGCCGCGAGCAATTCCTTTTATGGCCTCCTCGGTCGCCATCACTGTAACCGGTCTGCCGCGTAACGCATCTGCCCCCATCCAACGCTCCACAAACACTTTCAATCCGCCGCGTTCAAACTCGAGCAGCCCGTCCACAAAGGAGCTGATCAGCCCCGCTGCAACGGCGTTCCGTGAAATCACCTTCGAGCCCACGGTTTCCAGATCGACAGGAGCGAGCCCCGTCTCGGCAATCTTCGCCAACAGCGGTTTCCCGAGCGCGACGTTCAGACCGATACCCATCACAACGCAGGCCGGTCCGGCGGATTCGGCACGAAGCTCAATCAGGATCCCTCCGAGCTTGCGGTCCCCGATCAGCAAATCGTTCGGCCACTTGAGCCCAACCCCAGTCACTCCGAGCCGACTCAACGCTGCGACGGCACATACACCGATCACCAGGCTGAGCGCTGACAGATCGCGCGGCAATACGCCGAATACCCAGCTGAACGACAGGCAAATGGCGCCCCCGGGAGGGGCTACCCACGCTCGGCCACGCCGCCCGCGGCCAGCGGTCTGATACTCAGCGAGCAGGGCCTCCCCCAAACCGACCGGTGGGAAGGGGCGCTCCATGAGCACGGTGTTGGTGGATCCGAGCATCCAGGCCGTGTCGACCCGCCTCACGTGCGCGCGAGCGGCGTCCGAGAGCAACTCCAGTATTCGTGCCCCATCGAGCGGCTCCGCCGTTCCCGCCAACCGGTAGCCCCGATTCCGGACCGCATGGACCGTAGCCCCGAGCTCTCGCAGAGCCTTCGCAGCCTTCCACACGGCACTGCGGCTGACGGCAAGCTCAGCGGCCAACCTCTCCCCTGAATGGAACTCCCCGTCGGCCAGCTTCGCGAACAGGCGTGCCACCAGCGGCGTGCCAGAGTCAGCGCCCGGGTCGTTCATTTGCCGTTGTTCCGCCCGAACAACCAGAGCCGCTTGGCCCGAGGCTCGGTGTGCGCCCGCATGCGGGCGATGTTGCTGCGATGGGTGAATACAATCATCGCCGTGGCGACCACACCGAACGTGCTCAGGGACAGGCCCGGCTCCAGACCGGTCAGCGCGACATAGATAGGGATCGAGGCCGCGGCCAACATGGAGGCGAGCCCTACAAATCCGAACAGGACGACCGCCACGAACCAGGTTAACAACATCGGCACGAGCAGCGACACTTCGAGCCCGACGACAACGCCGACCAACGTGGCTACGCCCTTGCCGCCACGAAATCCGTGCCATACGGGATATACGTGCCCGGCTATCGCCGCCATGCCGCAGAGGGCGGGCTCCCAGGTGGCCACATAGAATGGCGGTGGTTCGATACCCGGCAACAACAACGGCGCGAGCAGGCGGGCGGCTACCCACCCCTTGCCGAGATCGACAATGAGAACCCACAGCGCGAATGACTTGCCTTGGGTCCTGAGGGCATTCGTTGCGCCGGCGTTGCCGCTGCCCATCTTGCGGATGTCCACGCCGCCTCGCAGGCGCCCGACCAACTGACTGCCCACGATGGATCCGAGCAGGTAGCTCACTAACACTTTGATCAACAGATCGCTCAAGACTACGGCGCTCGCACTGGCATCGGCAGGAAGACTTCGGCAATCATGCAGCGCACGCTGCCGCCTCCCAACCTCTCGATCGTCGGTAACGGCACTGAGAGCGTGTAGTCCGTGCTTGCGGACAATCTTGCGTACACTTCCGGTCGAATCCCGCGCCGCGCGGCTTCTGACATGACGAGCAGCCGCGAATCGCCCAGCGCCTCGTCCCAACTCGCCAGCTCGAGCATGTTGCCGGCAAACTGCTCGATCTCGTCATACTGAATCTCGATGACATCGTGGCCGGTCACCTCGAGCTTTTCGATGACCCGCGCGCGGTCGTCAGAGGACATTGCGCAAGTACCTAACACCGCCATGCGCGCACCGATGCACATCATCACGTTGGTGTGATAGTACGGGACACCGTTCCGATCTGAAGCATCGAATGTGACGTATTCGTAGCCCATCTGCTGAGCCCAGTCTTCCACGACTGCGGGGTGCGTCCGGGGCGACAAGCATGCATACGCGACGCGATTGCAGCGATCCAGCACCAGGCTTCCCGTCCCCTCGAGAAACTGCCCCGAGGCTTCGTAATGAGTGAGATCAACCACTCGGGACACCTGGAGTCCCAGCTGCTGCACAACGGTATCGATGACCTCCGGCCGTCGCTCGCGGCGACGGCTCTCGGCCTGCATCGGATACAACACCAGCGTGCCGTCTTCGTGAAAGCTCACCCAGTTGTTGGGAAAGATGGCATCCGGTTTCGGGGGATCAGGCGTGTCATCGACCGCGCAAACGGTAACGCCTTCGCCCCGCAACGCCTGCACACACTGGTCGAATTCTGACAGGGCCTGAGCCTGCCCCGTTTGCGCAGCTCCCGGGTGCTGCAGCTTGTTGGTGACGGCGGTTTCCGGGTTGTAATCAAACGCGGCCGGCCTAATCATCAGCACAGCGCTGGCGCATTGCTGAGGCGTAACCTCTTTACTCATGAGCTCAGATTCCGAACAGCTGATTGTTGTCACCGCGAACGGGCTCTATTGCCCACCCGGCGATTTTTACATCGATCCTTGGAAGCCGGTCCAAAACGCCGTCATCACCCACGCCCACGGAGACCACCTGCGCCATGGGAGCGCGCGGTACA
This sequence comes from Gammaproteobacteria bacterium, assembly GCA_034668025.1. Lineage (GTDB taxonomy): Bacteria > Pseudomonadota > Gammaproteobacteria > Steroidobacterales > Steroidobacteraceae > 13-2-20CM-66-19. Next base: position 33,206 of record JAXDQF010000430.1, read on the forward strand.
TTCTCGCACGTCCCGGCGCCCCTATCGCAAAGTTGAGGCTTGGGGGAGACCGGGAGCTGGAGCCGATTGAATACGGCGCGCGGCGCTCGCTCGGCGCCACGACCGTATCGTTGCATCCGGCGGGACACATCCTCGGGTCGGCGCAGGTCCGGATCGAATATGGCGGCCGGGTGTGGGTCGTGTCCGGAGACTACAAGCGCCAGGCGGATCCCACCTGTGTCCCCTTTGAGCAGCTCGAATGCGATGTATTCATCAGCGAGGCGACCTTCGCCCTGCCGGTGTACCGGTGGCCGCATACGTCCCAAGTCGTCGGCGAGATCTTCCGTTGGTGGCGCTCCAATCGCGATCGCGGACTCGCCTCAGCGCTGTTCTGCTACTCACTCGGAAAGTCGCAGCGCGTGCTGGCCGAGCTGCTCGCCTACACCAATGAGCCGGTTTATCTGCATGGAGCGGTGGACTCGCTGGTCGGTGTCTACCGGCGGGCGGGTGTCCACATGGTGCCGACGCTCGCCATCCCCAGCGACCGGAAAACTGACTTCAGCGGCGCGCTGATTCTCGCGCCTCCCAGTGCGGTCGGGACACCGTGGATGCGACGCTTTGGGGATCACGCTACCGGGTTTTGCTCGGGGTGGATGCGCGTGCGCGGTGACCGCCGGCGTCGGGGATACGATCGGGGTTTCGTCATCTCCGATCACGCCGACTGGCCTGGTCTCATTGAGACATGTCAGGCTACGAAAGCACGCCGGGTTCTGCTGACTCACGGCTACTCCGATGCGCTCACGCGCCATCTCACCGAGAGCGGGCTCGAGGCCAGCGCACTCAAAACTGATTTTGGCGCTGAGGAATGAAGGCGTTCAGTGAGCTGTACGAGGAGCTCGACACAACGACTTCGACCCACCTGAAAGTCGCGGCGATGGTGCGGTATCTGCAGTCTGCACCGCCGGCCGATGCCGCGTGGGCGACCTACATTCTGTCGGGTCACCGGCTCAAGCGATTTATCGGCCCTGCACTGCTCTATCGCTGGCTCATTGAGGAATGCGGTCTGCCGGAGTGGCTGGTCGAGGAGTCCCGCGCCACCGTGGGCGATCTGGCAGAAACGATCGCCTTGCTCACCGAGAGCGCCTTCGACGCGCCTGCGCGCCAGGTGCCAGATGTGTCCTTGTCAGTGTGGATTGAAGAGCGGTTGTTGCCGCTGCGCGCGGAAGACGAACCGCGACAACGCGCTGCCGTGGTCGAATGGTGGCGGACGCTGCCCTACCGCGAGAGCTTCCTGGTCAACAAGTTTCTGACGGGTTCCCTGCGGGTGGGTGTGTCGGAGCTTCTCGTCACGCGCGCATTGTCTGAAGTGCTGTCAATGGCTCGTCCTGAGGTGGCACGCCGCCTGATGGGAGACTGGTTTCCGACCGCTGAATTCTGGGAGTCGCTGCGTTCTGGCGCGGCGCCCGTCGAAGACGCCTCGGCGCCCTATCCGTTCTTTCTGGCTGCGCCACTGGAGGCTGATCCGACTTCGCTCGGTGATCGCGACCAATGGCAGGCCGAATGGAAGTGGGATGGGATCCGCAGCCAACTCGTGCGCCGCCGCGGCGAGTGTTTCATCTGGTCACGGGGAGAAGACCTGGTGACCGACCGGTTCCCCGAAGTCGTGGCTGCAGCCCTTCGACTACCTGACGGAGTCGTTCTGGACGGTGAGCTGGTTGCCTGGCGAGACGGTGGCATCCGGCCGTTCGCGGATCTGCAACAGCGCATTGGACGGAAAAAGATTTCTGCGCAGATTTTGCGGGACGTGCCGGTTCGCTTTCTCGCCTACGATCTGCTGGAGCAGGACTACGAAGACCTGCGGTTGTTGCCGCTGCGAGAGCGGCGGGCTCGGCTCGAGGTGCTCGTGGCCGCTGCACCTGAAGTCTTCGACATGCCTTCCGTGGTGGCCGCAGCGAGTTGGGACGAGTTGGCGCAGCTGCGCGCCGAGTCGCGGGCCAGGGGTGTCGAAGGTTTGATGTTGAAAGCGCTGGAGGCGCCTTACGGCACGGGCCGGCAGCGGGGCTCGTGGTGGAAATGGAAAATTGAGCCCTACGCGTTTGATGCGGTGCTGTTGTACGCGCAACCCGGTCACGGGCGCCGCTCCAACCTTTACACCGATTACACTTT
>JAXDQF010000431.1:0-13449 GCA_034668025.1 Gammaproteobacteria bacterium
GAAGGTGGCATACCCTGGATTTGGCAGCTCCGGCGAGAGCGCGAGATAGAATCGTGGGGAGCCTGCGCCGGTGTACGCCGTGTAGTATTTGACACCCGGCTCCTTCGCAAGCACCTTCTCCATCTTCTTCACTTGCTCGGTCGTCGCAGCGAATGAAGCACCTTCCTTTGTCCGCAGTTCGACGACGAGCTCCGGGCGGTCGCTATTCGGGAAGAATTGCTGAGGTACCCATCGCATGCCTAAGAAGGCGAGCACGAGAGCAGCGGCCGTCGCACTGATCACCCACCAACGACGCTCCAGCACGACCTCGATACAGTGGCGCAACTTGCGATAGAACGGGGTTTCATACTGGTCACCCTCTAAGTGGTGTTGGCCAAAATTGCTTGGCAGCAACTTGACCGCGAGATAGGGTGTGAAGACACCCGAGACGAGCCACGAGAACAGGACCGCGATACCGACGATCCAGAAGATCCCACCCGCATACTCGCCGGAAGTCGATTTGGAAAAGCCGATCGGCATGAAGCCGACGACGGTGATGAGAGCGCCCGTCAAACGAGGCATCGCAGTCGCAGAGTAGGAGAAGGCGGCTGCTTTGAGTCGATCCCAGCCCGACTCCATCTTGACGACCATCATCTCCACGGAAATGATTGCGTCATCCACGAGAAGTCCGAGTGCGATGATGAGCGAACCCAGGGAGACACGCTCGAGATTCCACCCCATCGCGAGCATCACCATGGCAACAGCCCCGAGCACGAGCGGCACGGATGTAGCCACGACGAGTCCGGTACGCCAGCCGAGGCTCACAAAGCTCACTGCGAGTACGATGGTGAGGGCTTCGAGCAGTGACCGCTCGAATTCCCAGATGGCATCCTTGACGACGCCTGGCTGATCGGCCACTCGCTCGAGCTCCACACCGTAGGGCAGCTCGTGCTGGAGTTTGGCTACGGTCTCTTCAACTGCCTTGCCCAGAGTGACGATGTTGCCGTCTGTGGTCATCGCGATGCCGAGCATCAGCACCTGTTGGCCGTTGTGACGCACGGTATACATCGGAGGATCCACGAAACCACGCGTGACGGTTGCGAAATCACTGAGCTTGATGAGCCGCCCGTTGGCTTCCACGGGTACGTTGCGAATGTCGTCTTCGCTCGTGAATTGACCGCTCACGCGCACGAGCACGCGGTCGCCGCGCGTATCAATGGAGCCCCCCGGAACCATGCTGTTCTGGTTCTTCAGGCTGTCTACGATCGCTCGAGGTGTGATGCCAAGGGCCGCGAGACGTTCGTGCGAGAACTCGACATACACTCGTTGCTCCTGCTTCCCGATAATGTCGATTTTGTTGACCATCGGCACCTTCAGCAGTCGGCGCTTGATGTCTTCGGTAATGTCCGATACTTCCGCGTGTCCGATGCCGTCGCCCTTCACGGCGTACAGCAGACCGTACACATCGCCGAACTCGTCGTTGAAGATCGGGCCGACGACTCCCTCGGGGAGTTCGAGCTTGATGTCGCTGAACTTCTTGCGGGCCTGGTACCACGCCTCCTGCTGAGCCTCCTTTGAGGTGCCGCCCACGACCGTAATGGTCATGGCGCCGTAGCCCTGCCGCGCGTAGGTCACGACTTTCTCGAAGTGGTCGAGCTGCTCGAACTTCTTCTCCATCCGGTTGAGAACCTCGTCCTGAATCTGTTTGGCCGTGGCTCCCGGCCAAACAACCATCGCGGTCATCGACGGCACGGAGAAGTTTGGATCCTCCAACTGTCCCAGGCGCGTGAGGCTGAACACGCCCCCGACCGCAATGATGATCAGCAGAAACTGAACGATAGGCCGGCGATTCAGGGCCCACTCTGAGAGATTGAACGACTTCATGGTGCGACCTCCGCCAACGTGGTTTTGGCTCCTATGATGGCGGCCGTGTTTGGAGTTGTGCCAGTGAGTGCGACATGCAATCCGGGCGCCATTTTCTGCACACCAGCGGTGACAATGAGCTCACCCGGCGCCGGACCAGAGATGAACACCTGGTCGTTACGATATGCGTGCACTGACACGCGCTTCAGTTCTACAGTTCCTGCCGGCTCCGTGTTGGCACGGTGGACAACCCAGACTGCAGACTTTCCATCGCTCTGTGTGATGGAGCTGGCCGGAATGGCTGCGGCGGATGCGTCCCCCAGGGCGTGCTCTACAAATAGCGTTGCGGTTGCGCCCAGTGGCAGCACACGCGCGGCAACAGGTTTGAGGCGGGCGCGGTAGGTTCGCGTCTGCTGCGCCGCTTGGGGCGCAAGCTCACGAAGACTGACCTCGAATGTCTCACTGGGCGCGCTTGCAAGGGATGCTCTGAAGCGCGCTGTTTTGAAGGAGGCGAAGTTGTCTTCGGGTACGTCGACCACGATCTCCGGTTCGCTCTCGTTGGCGATCGAGACCACCGCTTGACCCTCAGCAACCACCTGCCCAACCTCAAATCGCACTGCGGTCATGACGCCACTTTGAGATGCGCGCAATACCGTATATTTGAGGCGGTTGCGCGCGAGCTCGAGTTGCCGGGTCTCCGCCTCCGCGGAGGCCTGCGACGTGATTGCGCCGCTTTGAGCGTGCTCGTGGTCAGACACGCTCACCGAACCGTCGGTTTTCAGCGCTTCGAGCCTCTTCCGATCCGACTCGGCCTGTTCGGCTTTTGCCTTCGCGGCCACCAGTTGCTGCCGTGCCGTTTCCTCGGCGAGCCGGTAGTCGGTGTCGTCGAGGACAGCCAGGACGTCGCCCTCGTGCACCGTCTGCCCAACTTCGACCAGGCGCTGCATTACCTTTCCACCCACTCGAAAGGCTTGGTCCACTTCGTGGCGTGCCCGTATGGTGCCGGCGTAACGGTTCGTGTCTGTCGCGTTGCCGTAGCGAATCTCCACCGCGCGCACGGGCCGAAGCACCTCCGCGGTGGGTTTGTCGTGTGAGCACGCAGATAGCACTACTGCGATCGGCGCCGCGAAAACAGCCGCGGTGATAGACGGTTTCATGACAAATTCCTCGTATTGGATGAATGGGTTTATGAGTTCGGTGTCCGCGCGGCCTGCGCCGTAACGGTCTCAGGTTTCGGTTCAAAGACTTGCCAGCCACCACCCAAAGCCTTGTAGAGCTGGACGCTGTCTAGCAGCAGTTGTGTGTTGCTGTCGGTGGCACTCACCCGAACGGACAAGCGCGTGCGCTGTGCATCGAGCAGCGGCAGTAAATCGATCTGTCCCCGCGAGTAAAGCGACTGCGCACGGCCGTACGCGGCGTCAGCAGCCTGGGCAGCAGTCTGGAGCTCTTGTGAGCGTTGGCGCTCATCACCGAGGGCGGTTAGTGCGTTCTCGACGTCTTCCAGTGCACGAACGATCGCGTCCTCGTAGCGAAGCACCGCTTCCGATTGACCGCTTTTGGCGATGTCGTTGATTGCCTGTGTTCGCCCGGCGTTGAAGACGGGCATCGCCAGCAGCGCGGCGGCGTTACTAAAGCGCGCAGGGCCGAGCGCCATCGCATTCACATCGACGCTCTCTTTGCCAAACACTGCACTCAGAAGGAGCCGGGGGAACCATTCCGCTTTGGCCTGTTGGCGCCGGGCATTCGCCGCATCGAGCTGGGCTTGCGCGGCGAGAAGGTCGGGCCTGCGCTGCAAGATGTCAGCGGGTTGTCCGGGCTGTGAGACGGGTACGACGAGGTCGCCGTTCCATGGTGTGATGCTCGCAGCATTGAAGGCCTGGTCGCCCACCAGAACCGCGATGCGATGTCTGGATATAGCGGCGAGCGTCTCCAACGGCGGGATCGCCGCGTGCGCACTCGAAGCATCTGCCTGTGCACGTTCGACGTCGAAGGACGTTGCGAGTCCCGCGCGCTGACGCGCTGATACGAGGCGCAATGTTTCGTCCTGCGCGGCCGAAATCGCGCGCACGGTCTCTAACTGGCGGAGGGCTCCCACCAGCATGAAGTAATTTCTCGCCACATCCGTGAGCACCAGGAGCCGGACACCCCTCATGCCGTGTTCTGCGGCCCGGGTGTCAGCAGCCGCGGCCGCGGCGCCCGCGCGCAAGCGGCCGCTCAGATCAACTTCCCACGAGACATCGGCGCCGGCGCCCCCTGCCTTGATGTTAGGGAGCTTTTCCCGAATCGGCGCGCCGTAGTTGGTCCGCTGGTCCGTCGCCCCGCCCACAACACTGAGACTCGGAAATAGCGACGAGCGACTGATGGTCTGTCCCGCTCGCGCGGCACGCACGCGCTCGACGGCGATCTTGACGTCGCGATTCTCGTAAGCAGCGCGTCGAATCAGGTCCGAGAGTACCGGGTCGCCGAAGCGTTGCCACCAAGCCGCTTCAGGCTCGTTGTCTGATGAGGCGTCCTTGTTCTGCGATGAGGCCGCCGCGAATTGTCCGTGCACCTCAACCGATGACTTGGCAATCGGCGTGGCGCATGCGGCGAGCGTGAGTGCTGAGGCAACTGCCACTGCGAGCGGGGCCAGGGGGCGCAAGACCTCAGGAAAACTGACGTTCCGCCTATTCATCGCATTCTCCTCGCGTGGCGAGCGTGGCCGGCAGCCCCTCTCGCGGTTGCCCAATCAAACAGGTGTTCATCACGGCTCCTTGGGAGTTCAGGGGAAACCCGGTCGGTGGGCCGGGCGGGGACGTTCGGTGCAGTATCGATGTACATCATCGTATCTGATAAGTTAATCAATTGCAATAGTCAATCATAACTGATAGAGTTATCACATGAGTCGTAAACGTTTGACCCGAGAAGACAGCCGCAGTCGGACCACGCAGCGTTTGCTCGATGCTGCCCAGAAACTCTTCGCCAGGCGGGGCTTGAGTGATACGAGCCTGGACGACATTGCCGAGGAGGCGGGTCACACGCGCGGCGCGTTCTATTCGAATTTCAACAGTAAGAGCGACCTGTTGGTCGAGTTGCTGCGCCGGGATCACGAGAGGAAGAATGCGCAGTTGCGCGCGCTGCGGGATGATTCGCTGCCGCCCGAGTACATCCAGCAGCGCTTCCGGGAAATCTGTGGCCCGATGTACCGGACCAACGAGTCCTTCATGAACTGGACCGAGGCGCGCATGCTTGCGGCTCGCGATGCCAGGTTTCGAGCGAAGCTCGATGCGTTGCTCGTTGAGAGGCGTGCCGAAGTGGCCGAATCGATCGGATACGTCTACCGGCGACTCGGGATTGAGCCACCGCTGGCCGCGACGGCCGTGGCGTTGGGTTTTGATAGCCTCTTTGAGGGAGTGAAATTGAACATGCTCTGCAGTCCCGGGCGCGTGACGGCCGACGATGCAGAATCGGTGTTGGGGCTGTTTGTCAACTCGCTGATGGGTTCGGACTAGAACGGACCAACCGCTTGCGCGGAAAGCATGCCGGTACTGATCCGGTCAGCCGTCGAGGCCTGTTGCGAGGAGTTTCACACCACATGGATATGTGAGTCATTGATGATAAGATTGTCAATTATGACGGGCCGCGCTATGATCGCCTACCACAGCTGCCGGAATTGCACATGTCGAACGTCAACGCTCGCCGAGCCGTAAAGCCTTCGTCGGTGGCACGCCCCGCTCCGGCTGTGACAGAGCGCGAGCCGCGTGGTGCCCGACGTAGACGGGAGACCCGCTCTCGTTTGTTGGTGGCGGCCCTCGAGCTGATGTCACAGAGGGGCATGGAGGGTGTGGCGATCAACGAGATCACGGAGGCTGCGGATGTGGGCTTCGGCTCGTTCTACAATCACTTCGAATCCAAGGAAGCGATCTACGCGGCCGTGCTGGATTGGGTGTTCGCAGACTTTGCCGATGCTATGGAAAAGGGTGTCGGTGCAATTTCCGATCCGGCGGAGATTATCGCGGTCTCTACCCGTTACACGATGATGCGCGCTCTGCGCGAGCCCGTATGGGGACAGTTTCTCGTACGCGAGGGATTCTCGGCACGGTCCGTAGACAATGGCCTCGGCCGGCGGCTCCTCCGCGACATTCGCAACGGAATTGCTGCGAAGCGACTGAGCGTCCCCGATCCGTTGCTGACCTTCGTGTCGGTGGGGGGCACCATCCTGGGGGCGATCTCAGTTGGTTTGCAGTTGGCCTCCTCGCAGCAACCGCAGTCGTCAATTTTGAAGGAACTGGGCTCGAATCTGGAAGGTTTGCCGGAACGCGCAGCTGCGAAGGTGCTCGAAGCGCTGGGTCTCGGGCGCGCGGAAGCGCAAAAGATTGCGAACCGGCCACTGCCGGCGCCGGAGTTGGCTCCGGCGGCTGATGGGTCCGGAGCGGGTCTGGCCGCCACGAAGAATGGTTCTGTCCAGCCTGCGACACGACGCAAGAGACGGGCCAGCCCGCGCGCCGTGACAGGATAGATCGCTTTATCGCAGAAGCCCTGCGCCCCGGATCGAGGCCGAAGGAAAGTACCTGCCGCGCCGCGCGATGCTGCCAGGTTCATGATGGAGGAGGGGCGGCACACGGTGAACGTGGTCGCGGTGGAAACGGGTTTTGCGGACCGCGAGCGCATGCGTCGGGCGTTCCTCCGGACCTTCGGTGTACTCCCGCAGGCGTTGCGGAGAAATGCTCGACGCGAGGCCGTTACGGTTGCGTAACTTGGGCACTGCGGCGGCTTCTCGGGCCGGCCGAGGATGCCCCTGAGGGATCGGATGTTGCGCGTGGCTGCGACAACAAGGGAGCCTGGCTCAGACTTCAAACGGCACGCGTCACGCAACAAAGGTACGGTGCCGTGTCAAAGACCTGTTAGGCCTCTTAACGTAGCCCATAGGAGAGGCGCAACGCGATTTGTTGCAGAGTTTCAACCAGGATATCGTCGTTGAGAGCACGATGAAATTGTGGCTGCTCCGACATCGCTCGCTGTGCGCGTTCGTTCAAGGCGATCGCAGGAGCATGTCCATTCATCGATGAACCGTAGTACAGGCCCTGAATGTCTGGATAGGCATCGTACAACTCGCGCGCCCAGGCGCGCGCTCGAGAGCGCGGCCCGGAATGTATCGCCGTGGAAGCACCTATCTGTGTCGCAAATGTTCCGCGTATATCCAGGAGAGTAACGTCTTCGCGAAGCGCGAAGACAACGAGCCACGGAGCATTCCGAGTTCGATCGACGCGGCGCGTGGCCTGGAAAACTTCGGCGGCACAGGTGTCAACGTCCGGTGCGCAGTAGAAGATCGCGCGGTTTTGCTCAACGGCTGCGCGATGTGTATTTGGCAGGTGATGGTCCCAGCGAGCGGCGGTAGGACCGAAGCTGCGAAATTGATTCCAGCGCGAGGGATGGGGGCCAGCAGCGAAGTAGATACGCGCGAGATTCGTGTCGGCGGCAAGAATCAGGGTTTGCGGGGCGATGGCCCGGAGCGCCGCAACGCCGGGCGGCTCGGGAAATTTGGCCACGAATGTTCAGGCGCGCGTCAGATCGCGTGCAAGCGTAACGACTGCATCGATTGGTCGCCCGGACAGCAACCATTCGCGTGGGCTCAGAGGCGCGTTGTCACTATCCAGTTGGAGGTCGGAATCCGGCAGTAGGAACCAGTCGACGACGTCGAGAGGAAATAGGTCGGGCGGTAGCGCTTTGAGGATTTGTGCAAGCCCTGGAATGACGAGACGGCGCTCGAACTGAAAGCGCGGCAAACGCCAGCTACCTTCGTGTTCGATACCGAACAGGGAGCGTTCGCGCAATCTCTGGCGCACGCGACTGACATCGACATGCAGGAGCTTGGCGGCTTCTGCCGTCGAGAGGCTCCCTTCCAGCAGCGCCATGTACTGCGCTTGACTCCTGATGAGCGGGTCGTTGTCCACCTGGACCGGCATCTCATCTTTGAAAGCGCCCACGCTGCGTAAAGCGGCGACCTCTGTAGCAGAGAGATCACTCGCGCGACTGCCAGCTGAAGTGGTTGCTGCGGCGGTTGTCAGGGGTCGGTTATGCGCGAGCGCAGCTCGAGCGGCTGCGTACCACTTGGCAAGAGAGCGCTTTTCGGCCGCCGTATTGCCAGGAAGGTAATCCAGGATTTCGGGAGAGAGGGTGGAGACTCGTCCAGTCATGAAATTCCTCTCGAAACTAATGCAGGAATTACCGGGAGTATAGTCGCGGGAGAAATCAGGAGCAATGTCGAGACGGCCTGTAGTGACGAGTCTCCGACACCCGAAGGTAGTGCGAAATCTGGTGCAATATTTGGGGATCGTAGGGGTCGAAAGGGGAATCGGGGTGTTTGCGATTCAATAACTTGCTGATTTTGTTGGATTTCGCGCGGGTTCGAGTCCCGTCCGCTCCGCCAAGATTTCTGACGCGGTCAGGCAGGTCGGCTACCTCCTTGGTGCGTATTCGGTGCCAAATCCCTCAGTGTGACCTTCTGCACGGACGTTCTGTTGGCACGACGCTCGCGGTCCAGGGCGTGATCGACCGACGGCGAAGCGTGTCCAGATCGTAGCGATAGCGTGCGTGGTGGATCACCCAAAAGTCGTGTTCGACCCCACCCTCGGTCCAGGCTGCATAGCGGTGAGCATGGTCAGAATCCGGTGGCCGTGGACGTTGAGTGGGTTTATGCCTGAGGCGAGCGCCGCTTCATCGGACCGCCCGTCAGACCTGCCGTCAATGCGAACGCATCGAGCAGCGTCGATGTGGCTCGCTTGGCGTCGATGGTCTTGTCGGCAATCATCAAAAGGACGGTGCCCGATTCAAGACGCTGATGGGTTTCCGACGTGGCACGCAGGCCCAGAGGCAACGTGATCTCTCCATTTCGGTGGATGGCCTGCAGGCTCTCCCGGAAAAAGCCGAGTGTGGTCTGGAACAACTCCGGGAAACCGGGAGGGCTGTCCCTTTCCAGGCTGTGCTCCGCAATGAATTGCAGCGAAAGCCTGCCACGGCGCCGGGCGTGGTCGTTGGCCGACGCGAGCCGTTGCACGAACTGCCTCGTCGTGTCGATGTAGTCCGCCCAGGTTGATACAGGTGTGACCTGTCGGCTGGGTTCCAATCGAAGGGCCGCGAGGAAAAGGTCGTCGCGAGTTCGGTAGTGTACGTAGAGTGCACCCATGCTGATACCCACGCGCTCGCAGACGTCGCGCAGTGTAGTGGCGTACGCGCCCTTCTCCAGCATGCACTCGAGTGCCGCGCGTTCGATCAGCTCTCGCTGACCCTCCATGTAGGCTTCATTACGCTTGGGCATGGGTCGGTTCTCGTTGTCCGGCAATGATGCCAGTGTATCTCAAAAAAAGTGATTGCTTTTTTATAAAAAAAAGAAGATTCTTTTTTTGCGCTTTCCAACGGCCTTCCAGTCATGGTGGGTACACAACAAATATGGATCGCATTTTCCGAAAATTGCCGGCTCGGCACTGCGGAGATGCCGTTCCTGGCAAGGGGAGGATGATGATTACGTACCGTCTGAATGGTTTTGTTTCCAAGGGTTTCGGTCACGCGGTTCCGATCGCGATCGTCCTGGGCGGAGCCCTTGGCGTAACGACGAGCGCAGCCGCGCTAGCAGCGAGTCTTACCGCGGCCGGCGAATCTGCCTCATCTGATTCGATTGCCCTCGAGGAAATTGTCGTTACGGCGACGCGTAGATCGGAGTCGATTCAGAATGTTCCGATGAGTATCTCCGCCGTGTCGCAAGCGGACCTCGAGAAAGCGGGAGCTACGCGCGCCTCAGACGTCGTGCATATGGTTCCGGGCCTCTCCTACACGGAGAACTCGGTAGGGCAAGCTGTATTAGCAATCCGGGGCATTCAGACGAGTGCCGTTAGTGGCAACGTCCAACAACCGGTAGCGATTTACTACGACGACGTTCCAGTTCTCGACCTCACGATTCCCTGGACGGTCCCACAGCTCCAGCTATTCGATGTAAATCACGTGGAAGTGCTACGCGGGCCGCAGGGCACTCTTTTCGGGGCGGGGGCGCTGAGCGGCGCACTGCGGGTTATAACCAACAAGCCGGACTTGTCCGAATATCACGCCGCGATCGAATCGTCCGCAACGACAACAGACGGCGGCGGTGTTGGCGGCTCCGTAAACGTGATGCTGAACGCCCCGTTGATTCGCGACCAGCTTGCCGTGCGGGCCGTGGGCTACTATGACCACATCGCGGGTTGGATAGACAATCCCACGCGTAACGACACCAGAACCAACCGTGCGGACGTATCCGGCGGACGCCTCGAAGCCAAATGGAAGCCCGAGGACGACCTCGAAATTTTGGCGACCTACGCACAGGAGGTTACGCGGCCGCACGACTCGAGCTTCGTTCCCTATGGAAGTGGTGGCGACGTCGCCGACAATAGAATCAGGAATTACAACACCGACAACTCCAAAATTCTCAATCTAGGAGTAACCTATTCGCTACCGTGGGCGACGCTGACCTCGTCGTCGAGCTACATTCGGCGCAACGCCACTTCATCTTTGGATTTCAGCGGCACGGCGAACCTGCTTACTGGATTGACCACAGTCGCCCCGATAATCGATGCATTCCGCACGAGTGATTTTCTGCAGGAGGTCCGTTTGGCTTCGAGCCAGGATCGGCGCTTCAAGTGGCTCGTGGGTGGCTTCGTTGAGAACTATCATTTCAATCTGTGCGAAAACATTCTGCAGGCCGGCGCCAGCGGGCTGGGGTTTGGTGACACGGATTACCTCGAAAACCTGTGCATCCACACAAAAGTGGCCGATCAGGCAGGCTTTGCCGAGCTGTCTTACGATCTGGTTCCGGGGCTGACGCTCACGGCCGGCGGCCGTTATAGCCGCTACTCGATCAAAAGCAGCTCAGATGGCGCGTTGGCCGGGACGGATCTGTTTGATGGTCCTCCTTCCAATATCACACGCACCACGAAGAACTCGGCGGTCACTCCCAAGGTGAGTCTGTCATATAAGTTCACCGAAGACGCGATGGTCTACACCCTAGCGAATAAGGGCTATCGGACGGGCAATTCCAATCTGGTCTCGACTGTGGACCCGTTCACGGGAGCGTCATTGCCAACGCACTACGATCCCGACGAGCTCTGGAACTACGAGGTTGGGTCCAAGCTGGCATTTTTCGATCGTCGGCTGCGCATCGACGCCGACGTCTTTTACATCGATTGGAAGAAGATTCAACTCCAGGTGCGTGCTCCTGTCAGCGGGATCCCCTATACAGACAATGCCGGAACGGCGACGTCAAAAGGCGTAGAGTTTCAGGTAGTCGGCAAGCCCACGAAGTCGACAGAAGTAGGTAGCTCTCTGGCGTACACCGACGCCAAGCTCATCTCGGTGAGCCCGGGAGTGACTGCACGTGTCGGAGACCAACTTCCGGGCTCGGCGCCTGCCCTTCACCGAGCTCGTGTCTGAGGCAACTGGCACGCGCCTCTCAGCCGAAAGCCTCAAACGTCACCTTCGTCGAAGGTATCTCGAGGAAGTATTGTAGTGCGAGCTCTGAAGAAGGTTATGAGCGGCGCAGTTAAGGGGCCTCTATCTGGCGTGCGTGTCGTCGAGTTTGCAAGCATCGGACCCGGGCCACATTGCGCGATGCTGCTGAGCGATCTGGGCGCCGAAGTACTCCGAATCGACAAAGAAGGCGGCAATGGTTGGTCGAACGCAATCGTCGATCGAGGGCGCGCAAATACATGTGTCGATATCCGCACGGACGCTGGACGAGAATTCTGCCTGGAGGCGTGCAATAAGGCGGACGTCGTCATTGAAGGCTTCCGCCCCGGAGTCATGGAGCGTCTGGGACTGGGCCCTGAGGCCCTGCTTAGCCGCAATCCGAGGCTGATTTACGGGCGTGTGACCGGTTGGGGGCAAGAGGGGCCGCTCGCCCACACCGCTGGCCATGACATCAACTACATCGCACTTGCCGGCGCGCTGGACGCGATTGGCGAGAAGGGGCGAAGGGCCGTTCCTCCCCTCAATCTGATCGGAGACTTCGGTGGAGGATCCATGCTCCTTGCATTTGGCATCGTCGCCGCGCTTTTCGAGCGGGAACAGTCCGCGCTCGGGCAAGTCGTGGATGCCGCTATCGTCGACGGGGTCTCGTCATTGATGACCTTCTTCGACGGGTTGGACAGCACCAATGAGAATTCGCTGGATAGAAGCGAAAATATGTTAGCCGGTGGCGCGCCGTTCTATCGCACCTATTACTGCAGAGACGGGCGCGAGGTAGCCATCGGGTCTATTGAGACAAAGTTCTACAAGAACCTTCTCGAGCTGATCGGTGCGCCGGTCGACCTGCTCTCTGCGCAATATGACGCATCCAACTGGACGGAGCGCGGTGAGATACTGGGTGCCATCTTCGCCCAACGCGATCTGGCAGATTGGGTTTCTCTGCTCGAGGGGCAGGACGCTTGCTTCGCGCCGGTGCTCAGGCTTCGCGAAGTGGCGGAACATTCTCATATGAGAGCGCGCTCCGGCTATGTGTTGAAGAATGGGAGAGTCCAGTGTGCCCCCGTGCTTCGTTTCTCCAGGACGCCCGGGGAAATACAGGACGCGAAAGTGGCCGACGATCTTCTTCACAGGTGGCGCACTTCGTAGCGAGCGACCCCGCACCGTCGGAGTCGGCCGTCAAATTCGCGCGCCAGGCGGCCGCGGAGCGCCTGGCCAACGAGAACCGCGCAGCCCACCTGACAGCACGGACTACGCGCGAAGCGTCACGATGCAATCAGGCGCCATTGCGCACATCTCGATGCGCATGGCCTTGCGCTGCGGCCCGAAAACCAGGTCGAAATCCTTGCTGGGGACCCAATCCGCCGTGACCCCCGGAAAGCCTCCGGATGTCGTCATGTGTTTGGCGACAAATTCCTCATCGGCCCGCTGCCACGCGCAGCGCTCCTCCATGCAGCGCTGTATGCGGTCCAATGAATCAAAGCAAAGCATGAGTATTTTTCGGCGAGCTGCAAAGTGCGTAGTCTCCACTAGCCTCCAGGGCATTTCTGCCCCTGCAACAAACAAGACCTGGTGTGTCACCAAAGTCAGTGCGGGTGGAATTGACAATGAGACGCTGCTCGCCAATCTTTGCAGTTGAATCAGGGATTCAGCACAACGCGAGCCATCTTCAACGAACTTTGCGCTCGGGCCCCCGATTGCCGGCGTTAGTTTGCTTTCCAACATTCAGGCAACACTCTCTTCGGAGTTATGCACGGCCCAGCGCGGGAACGGATCGGGCAGGTTCCGCCATGAGCCGGCACCGCCGCGCATCTCGGCATCGGTCAGCAAACAGGCATCCAGCCGCCGCCGCAGGGCCTTCTCGTTCATGTCGAAGCCAATGATCGCGGCCTCCTGTTTCCGATCGCCGAACTGCGGATGCCAATCCGGTATGTGGCGGCGCGCCTTGGACTGTTCCTCGGGAGGCGCCGCCGCCCACCAGAAACCTGCGGCCTTGTGCTGCAAAAGGCCGCCGGCCTGGGACATATCGGTGCTCGCGTCGAACTGGCGCTCCACTGTGCTCTGTAGGAAAGCGGAAGGTGGGGCGGCGCCGATCGCGGCTGAAACCACCACCCCGGCACAGATGAAAGCGAAGAGCGC
>JAXDQF010000432.1:0-14142 GCA_034668025.1 Gammaproteobacteria bacterium
TCCGACGCGCCCTGGCATCAGTCGATGCGGGAAGCTCGGAGGGTGAGGTGCGGATCGAGCTGTCAGATGCGGTTTTTCCGGGGACCGCATTGACGCTGAAACGCATGGCCGATGGCTGGCAGCTGACCGCCACCGCGGACAACCGGCAATCCCTCGATGAGTTGAATCAGTGTGCGCCCGACCTCGTCGAGCGCTTCGAAAAGGCCTCTCTGGGACACCTGCGGATCACGCTGGGGAGCGGCTAGGACAGGCTCCTGACGTCCGGCAATTGCTTTTCAGACCCCATCCCGCCTCAAAATGCGGGAATGAGAGGTCGTAGAAATCGCCGGGTGTCCCGGCCTGGTGCCCCCGCTGCCGCACGGGCCGGTGGGCGCAGCACCTGGGACATGCTGATCTGGAATCACGTCAAGCTGTGGGTCGCCGCGCTCGTCGGTGTCATTCTGGTCTTCGTATTGCCGTCTCACTGGACCTGGACCTGCAGGGTCCTCATCGGCTGGAACGGCGCAATGTTCGTGCTGGTGCCCCTGACCTACATTTGGATGAGGAAGCTGGATGCCCGCGCGCTGCGTGCGAAATACCGGGAAGAGGACCCCACGGCGCCGGTGATTCTGCTGGTCACGGTCATCGGTGCGCTGCTGAGCGTAATGGGTATCGTTGCGCTGCTTTCTACGGCGAAGGAGGTGCCTTCGGCGCAGCGGGTCGCCCATCTCATACTGGCGACCATGACGATCGTGAACTCATGGGCGCTCGTCCACACCATGTTTACGATTCGCTACGCTGACATGTTCTACAGCGTCCCGGATGGCGAGCCGCCGGTGCTGTCGTTCCCCGACACGGCCGAGCCTTTGTTTTGGGACTTCGTGTATTTCTCGTTCACGATCGGCGTGGCTTGCCAGACCGCCGACGTGTCGACGCGTCACACGGACATTCGCAGAGTCGTCACCATCCACAGTGTGATTGCGTTCGTCTTCAATCTGGCCATTCTGGGGTTCGCCCTCAACGTCTCTGCGGGGCTGCTCAACGGGAACTAGGACCAACCTAATGATTGTGCCGCGGAATCCCCTTCGTGCGTGCAATCCGCTGGTATTTCACCGCCGGTTCCAGCACGGCTCCGGTCTCCATCTGGCCAACAACGGCGCGCTGCATCTCCTGCCAGGGTGTCTGGCTCTCCGGATAGGCATACCCGCCCGCGGCACGAAGCTCCGCGGCGCGCTTCTGCAACTCCTCGTCCGACACCAGCACATTGACCTGGCCTTTGCGCAAGTCAACACGAATGCGGTCGCCGGTGCGTAGAACCGCCAGGCCGCCTCCAACAGCCGCCTCAGGCGAGGCATTCAGGATGGACGGTGAGCCGGACGTCCCGGATTGCCGGCCATCGCCGATACAGGGCAACACGTGGATGCCCTGCGTGATGAGTTGGACCGGTGCGCGCATGTTGACCACCTCAGCGCCGCCGGGATAGCCGATGGGCCCGGTGCCCCGCATGAACAGGACACATTGCGAGTCAATGTTCAAAGCGGGATCGTCGATTCGCGCGTGATAGTCCTCCGGACCGTCAAACACGACGGCGCGGCCTTCGAAGGCGTCCGGATCCTGCGGGTCGGCGAGGTAACGATCGCGGAACTCCTTCGAGATGACGCTCGTCTTCATGATCGCGGAGTCAAACAGGTTGCCGCGCAGGACGAGGAAGCCGGCCTTGTCTGTCAGGGGGCGCTCGAACGGCCGGATCACGGCTTCGTCGTGGATGACCGCCGCCTGACAGTTCTCGCCAATCGAACGCCCGTTGGCCGTGGGGGCATCCCCGAATATCAGGCCTTGCCGCAACAACTGGGCTACAACTGCCGGCACTCCTCCGGCACGATAGAAGTCCTCGCCCAGGTATTCGCCGGCGGGTTGCAGATTCACGAGCAACGGGACGTCATAGCCGTACTGCTGCCAGTCATCGATCGAAAGCTC
Source organism: Gammaproteobacteria bacterium (assembly GCA_034668025.1). GTDB lineage: Bacteria > Pseudomonadota > Gammaproteobacteria > Steroidobacterales > Steroidobacteraceae > 13-2-20CM-66-19. The sequence goes on from JAXDQF010000432.1 coordinate 1,957, forward strand.
CACACCAATGTGACGCGCGAGCGCAATCAGATGCAGCGGTGCATTCGTCGAGCCGCCCAGAGCGGAGTTGACCCGAATGGCATTGAGAAACGACTCGCGCGTCAGGATGTCAGACGGCTTGCGATCGGAGTTGATCATCTCGACGATCTGCCGTCCCGTCTCGTAAGCACATTCCTGCCGGTCGCGATGGGGTGCGGGAATTGCCGCGGAGCCGGGCAATGACATGCCCAGCACCTCGGCGAGGCTGTTCATGGTTGTCGCGGTGCCCATCGTGTTGCAATAACCCGTCGAGGGTGCCGCGGAGGCGACGAGCTTGATGAAGCCGCCGCGGTCGATCTCACCGGCCGCGAATCGCTCGCGTGCCTTCCACACGACCGTGCCCGAGCCGATCCGCTTGCCTTGCGCCCAGGCGCTGATCATCGGTCCCACCGAGAGCGCGATTGCCGGGATATCAACAGTTGCAGCGGCCATCAGGCACGCCGGGGTGGTCTTGTCACAGCCGATGGTTAGGACTACCCCATCGATGGGATAGCCGTACAGCACTTCCACCAGGCCCATGTAGGCGAGATTGCGATCGAGGCCCGCGGTGGGTCGCTTGCCCGTTTCCTGTATCGGGTGGACGGGAAATTCAATGGGCACGCCGCCCGCATCGCGTATACCCTCACGCAGCCGCTCAGCCAGGACGAGGTGATGGCGGTTGCAGGGCGACAGGTCCGAGCCGGTCTGGGCGATTCCAACGATGGGACGTCCCGATTGCAGCTCGGTGAGCGTCAACCCGAAGTTCATGTATCGTTCGAGGTACAACGCGGTCATGTCCGCGTTGTCGGGATCATCGAACCAGGCCCTGGAGCGCAGGGGACGAGGTGCGGAATGCGGTGGGTTTTTCATTTACTCAGACAAATTGCCACAGCCCCCCGGGGTTGGCAAGCGGCCCCGAAGTGGCTGTACTCTAGGATTTTGCTGGTCGCGGCGCTTGCCGCGGCCGTGCCGTGCGAAGCATCGGCGGGGGTACCGGAAAGCAGTTCCCCGTGGGGTCATACCAGCGAGGGGACCGTGGAAATCTACAAACTGACCAACGCTCATGGAGTCGAGGCCCGGGTCATCACTTACGGCGCCACGCTCGTGTCGCTGACCGCGCCGGATCGGGCCGGTCACTTCAAGAACATCGTGTTGGGCTTCGATACCCTGGAGGCGTACCTGGCGGCGGGGGTGCCGTACTACGGTGCCACCGTTGGACGCTACGCGAATCGCATTGCGAAAGCGCGCTTCACGCTCGATGGCAAGACCTATCAGCTGGCGGCCAACGATGGTCCCAACACCCTGCATGGTGGCAAGCGCGGCTTCGACAAGCGCATCTGGAAGGCGGAAGCGTTGCCGGCCTCGCAGGGCGGGGGAGTGAAAATGACGCTCGTCAGCGCGGCCGGTGAAGAGGGTTATCCCGGTGAGGTCACCGCACAGGTGGTTTATAACCTCGACGACCACGACAATCTCGAGATCGACTACCACGCCACCACCACGGCGCCCACGCCTCTGAATCTCGCGAATCACGCGTACTTCAATCTGACCGGCGATCCCACGGTGCCGGTGTTGGACCACGTCGTGACCATCAATGCCGACCGCTTCACTCCGGTCGACGCGACCCTCATTCCCACGGGTGAGTTGCGGTCGGTTGCAGGCACACCGTTTGATTTCCGCACGCCGCATGCTGTTGGCGCGCGAATCGGTGACGAAGATGAGCAGCTGCGTCTCGGTCGCGGCTACGATCACAATTGGGTACTCAACAAGACAGGCTCCGGAATGTCGCTGGCCGCAGTCGTCACTGAGCCCAAAAGCGGTCGTTCCCTCGAGGTTCGCACTACGCAACCCGGGGTCCAGTTCTACACGGGCAATTTCATGGACGGCAAACCGTCAGGCGTCGGAAGCGTGTATGCGCATCGGACCGGGTTGTGTTTCGAAACACAGCATTTCCCGGACTCACCGAACCAGCCCTCGTTTCCATCCACCATTTTGCATCCTGGTCAGGTCTATACGCAGAAAACGATTCTGGCCTTGCGGGTTGTGAAGTAGCGCGCTACTTCAAGCTCAACACGACGACTGATTTCGCCGGTAACGAGAGCGACAGCTTGCTGTCTTTGAGCGCGGCGCCGGTGAAGGGGGTGGGCTTCACGGCGTCCGGGCTCTCAAACGTATTGCGGGCATCCAGCGCGGTTGCAGTCAGGATCTCGCCTGTCACGGTGCGGGCGTTCGCGCCGGCAATTGCGAGAGTGACCGGTGTGGCTTTGTGGGGGTCCAGATTGACGAGGGCAACGGCGATCTCGCCCGTTGCGGTTCGTGCTGCCGACACACTGATTCCCGGAACGGATACGTTGCCAAGGGTGTAACGCGGTCCCTGCAGCTCGGTAGGCAGCAGGGTCGCATCCTGGAACGGCCGGAACATGTGGAACACATGATAGGTCGGTGTCAGGACCATCCGGGGTCCCTTGGTCAGAATCATCGCCTGCAGCACGTTGACCATCTGCGCGATGTTGGTCATTCGGACACGGTCCGCGTGCTGATGGAAAATGTTGAAGTTGAGGGCCGCGACGACCGCGTCCCGCAGCGTGTTCTGCTGGTACAGGAAACCGGGTTCACGACCCGTCTCGGGGTCGTACCACGTGCCCCATTCATCGACATCGAAGGCGACTTTCTTCTCTGAGTCGTACTTGTCCATCACTGCGGCGTTCGCGCGGATGAAGTCTTCCATTTTCAGCGTATGCGCCAGGGTGGAGATCCACTGGTCCTCGCCGAAGCCGATGGCGGGGCCCTTGTTGCGCCAGAGATTGCCTGGAATGGTGTAGTAGTGAAAGGTGATTGCGCTCAGGTCGCGACCGCCCTTGGCGACCAGAGTGTCGGCCCAGGAAGTGTCTTCGTCGTGTCCGCCGCTGGCGATGATCGCCGGACGCGCACCAACAGGTGCCTTGAGGAAAGTGGCGTATTGGCGGAACACGTCCAGGTAATGCTCGGCAGACATGTTGCCGCCGCATCCCCACGTTTCATTACCGATGGCGAAATATGCAATCTTCCACGGTTCGGGATGGCCGTTGCGGGCCCGCTCCGCGGTCAGAGCCGTCGGCTTGTCTGAAGTCAGGTATTGCAACCACTCGGCCATTTCGCGCGGCGAGCCCGTTCCGACGTTGCCGTTGATATAGGCATCCGCGCCGATCAGTTGCACAAAGTCCAGGAATTCGTGTGTGCCAAAGGCATTCGTCTCGGGAACACCGCCCCAGTTGGTATTGAGTGTCACAGGCCGTGAGGCACGGGGACCGATGCCGTCACGCCAGTGGTACTCGTCGGCAAAACAGCCGCCCGGCCAGCGTACAACCGGAACGTGCAGCTCGCGCAACGCGGCGACGACATCGTTACGAAAACCGCGCACATTCGGAATCGGTGAGTCTTCCCCGACCCACACTCCCTCCTCGATGCCTCGCCCCAGGTGTTCCGCAAACTGGCCGTAGATGTGACGATCGATTCTGGCGCCGGGCTGGTCGGCGTGGATGACAACTGAAGAGGGTAGGTCGGTGGCGCTCAGGCTCGTCAACGTTGCGAGCAGAATGACGACCGTACATGCAATCACAATCAGTCGCACAGGCAGGTTCCCCCAGTTCAATAACTCAGACAATAAGCCAGTCGTCGGACTGCGGCAAGATGGGGTGAATAAACTGTCTGAGTTTTCACGGCCGGAGTCGGTCGCGTATAGTTCGCGCATGCCCGTACAGCCGCCGTCCGCCGAGACACCCGCCAGAGCCCTGCGACTGCACGGCACGATCGCCCGGAAGCTGGGTATCGCCATCGTGTCGGGCCAATATGCGCCCGGAGATCTGCTGGACAGCGAGATCGCCGCCAGCGAGCAGTTCGCCGTATCGCGCACGGCCTACCGGGAGGCGGTGCGCATCCTGGCGGCCAAAGGGTTGGTCGATGCGCGTCCCAAGGTGGGCACGCGGGTCAACCCGCAATCGAAGTGGGCGCTCCTGGATCCGGATGTGCTCGAGTGGACCTTTGAATCCGAGCCGGACCTGACGCTCCTCAACAGCCTGTTTGAGCTGCGAAACGTGGTGGAATCGGCTGCCGCGGGCCTCGCGGCTACCCGGCGCACAGCGGCTCACCTCGAGACCATGCGCGTGGCCCTGGACGGAATGGCAGCGCATACGCTGGCGACGCCGGAAGGGCGCCAGGCTGACCTGGACTTTCATACTTCGCTGCTGAGCGCGACCAACAATCCATTCATCATCTCGCTGACCAGCGGGGTGAGCGCCGCGATCAGCACGACGACCATCTTCAAGCAGCGCAAACGGCCCTTGCGCCGTGACCCGTTGCCCGACCATCTGCGGGTGTTCACGGCGATCGCTGCGAAGGACGCCGCGAAAGCGCAGAAAGCGATGAGTGAGCTGATTGATCTGGCGCGCGCGGATACGCCGAGCTCGCGGAAAGGGGACAAGCGGCGGGTGGGTTGACCCCCCGGGACGGGCAGATGGCGGCTCGCCGGGGTCGCAATATTGTCTGAGTTATCATAGGATCGCTCCGTCGCCTTCCGACGGACCGCCACAGCATGTCACTGCGCTTGGTTCAATTGCTCGGCAACGACGGTGAGCGCATTGTTGCCGCCGCCACGACCGGTACGACTGCCCGCCGACTCGAGGGCGCAACGTCCGTCTATTCCATGGCCAACGCCGCCATCTCGGCCAACACCACCCTTGCCGGGTTGTTGGATAGTTTTGAGCTCGGCGAGGAGATCGACCTGGTCGGCGCGCTGCAGCGCAAGCGCATCCTGTCACCTGTGGATCACCCGGACACGGCCCGCGTTTTTCTCACTGGCACGGGTTTGACACACCTGGGCTCCGCGGATGCGCGGGACCGGATGCATGCGAAGGCCCATTCAGCCGACGCGTCCGACTCAATGAAGATGTTTCGTATGGGTCTGGAAGGCGGCAAGCCCGCGCAAGGGCAGCTTGGCGTGCAACCCGAGTGGTTCTACAAGGGCGACGGCCGAAGCATCGTGGCTCCAGAGAGTCCCCTGTGGTCGCCGGAATTCGCAGCTGACGCCGGTGAGGAGCCGGAGCTCGCGGGCATCTATATCATCGCGACGGATGGCACACCGTGCCGGCTGGGTTTTACCCTGGCCAATGAATTCTCCGACCATGTCACCGAGCGCACCAACTATTTATATCTGGCGCACTCCAAGCTCCGGGCTGCTTCCATAGGGCCGGAGCTGTTGCTGGGAGAGTTGCCCGCCGATATACGCGGCACCGCGCGCATAACCCGCGCAGGGCAGCGCATCTGGGAAAAACCTTTCCTGACGGGCGAGGCCAACATGTCCCATTACGTACGCAACCTCGAGCATCATCATTTCAAATACGACTTGTTTCGCAGGCCGGGCGATCTGCACGTGCATTTCTTCGGGACTGCGACGTTGTCGTTCGCCGATGGGATCAAGGCGCGTGCTGGCGATGTCTTCGAAATAGAGGCGCAGCCCTTCCAGCTGCCCCTGCGCAATCCGTTCAAAACCGTGGCACCGCCACCGACGGGCGTGCGTATTCTCTGACGGGACCTGAGGGGGGCAATGGTGAACGGGACAGCGGCGCCTGCGACTGGCGGGGTGTTTGATGCTGCAGACTGGCTCGTGGTGGGCCTGTTTGTGCTGGTCATGCTGGCGATCGTGCTGTACTCGATGCGCACCAAGGTGCGTTCGGGCCAGGACTACTTCCTGTCCGGCCGTGACAGCAACTGGTTGCAAATCGGCACCTCCATCTTCTCATCGAACATCGGCTCCGAGCACCTCGTCGGTCTCGCCGGGGCCGGCTTTGCCACGGGCATGGCCATGGCCCATTGGGAAATCCAGTCCTGGTTGATTCTCGTGCTGGGTTGGGTCTTCGTGCCGTTGTATGACCGCATGAAGGTCTTCACCATGCCGGAGTTCCTCGAGCTGCGTTTCAGCCGCGGCTCGCGCAACGTGTTGAGCCTTCTCACCATCGCCAGTCTCGTCCTCACGAAGATTGCCGTGACGATCTATGCCGGCGATGTAGTGGTGCGCACTTTGCTCGGCATCGATACCGTGAACATCCTGGGTGTGCGCGTTGATGTGTTCTGGGTGATTGCACTGGGACTGGCGGCGACTACCGGTCTGTATACGGTGCTCGGTGGCTTGCGGGTGATCATGTACACCGCGGTGTTGCAGGCACCGGTGCTGATTCTGGGCTCGGTGTGCATTTTGTTTTGTGGGTTGAATGTGTTGGGACACGGTGACCTGCTTGCCGGGTGGCGGGCCACGGTGGCCGCTGCCGGCAACAACATCCATCTGATCCGGCCACTCGGCGATCCTGACTGGTCGTGGGCCGCCGTGCTTCCGGGGTCGGCCATCATCGGATTCTGGTACTGGTGTACGGACCAATACATCGTCCAGCGGGTCCTCGCCGGGAAGAATCAACAGCAGTCACGCAGGGGTGCCATTCTTGCAGCGTTTTTGAAGCTGACACCCGTGTTTATCTTTCTGGTGCCGGGGATGATTGCGTTTGCGCTCACCAGTGTGCCGGGGACCGGATTTTCGACCAGTGGAGATGCTGCTTATACGTCGCTCGTCGCGCAGATACTTCCGCATGGCCTGCGGGGGATGGTCGCGTGCTCGATGATAGTGGCACTGATGGCTTCGCTTGCATCAAAGTTCAACGCCGCGGCCACCCTCGTAACAATGGATTTCTTCCGCGAGCGTTATCCGAACGCGACTGGCCGCACCGAGGTCCTCGTTGGCCGTATTGCCACGGCGGCGATTGTCATCATGGGCGTGTGTTGGGTGCTGGTGATCAAGAGTCTGCACTCCGATCTGTATGTCTACCTGCAGAGCGTGCAGGGATATCTGTCACCTGCCATCGCGGTGTTATTTCTGCTCGGCGTGTTCTGGAAGCGGGCGACCCCGACTGCGGCCCTGTGGGCTTTTGTCATTGGGGTGGTTGGCGGCTTCGCGCGCCTGGCCGCCGATCTCGTGATGCGCACGGATGGAGCGCTGGTCACGTCTCTGAAGCAACAGCGGTATCACAAAACCCTCACCCTGGAGCAGTACACTGCGGCCATTGCGCCGATCCGGGAACGGCATGGCTGGGTGTTCGAGTTCTGGAATATTCATTGGCTCTATTACACGCAGATACTCTTCCTTACGACCGCGGCGTTGATGATCGTGCTCAGCTTCGTGACACGGCCTCCTGAGGCGGGCTCGCTGAGGTTCACGTGGTACGGCGCGACGGCGGTGGAGAAGGCCGCTACCCGAGCGAGCTGGACTGCACTGGATGTTGCTCTGAGCCTCGTCGCGCTGAGCGCTGTTGTGGTGTTTTACATCTTGTTCTGGTAGCACCAGTTTCGCGTTTTGCGGCCTTGACAGGCTCGAGCGGGCTGAAGCATTCTCGCGCCACCTTTCCCGGAGCTTTCGCAATAGACGCGGTCACTCAAGAACCGGCCACGGTGGATAGGACACCATCCAAGACCGGCCTGCTGACCCTCCTGCAGATACTGTGTGCGCTAGGACTGGCGCTCGGGGTTGTCATATTCACGCAGTCGTCTGTGAAGGCCCTTTCCGGGGACCTGCGGAAACTGGCGGTGCTTCTGGGAGTGGGCTACCTCGTCTGCGCGGGCCTGCTCCTCTGGCGCGAGCGGGTCAGGCGCTCGGTTGGGTTCGAGACGCTGGTCAGCTCTTTGGTCGTGGGTTTCCTGCCGGCTCTTTTATATGCACTGCATGCCCACGCGAGTGTTCCCAACCGTCTGTTGTACGCCGAGCTGATCTGGGGCGGCCTGCTCGCCACTGTCACGGTTGCGCTGCAGCGGCAACGCTCCCTGCGACTGGGCCTGCTTGCCCTATTTGCTGCGGCGGGTCTCGTATTGCCTTTCGTCAAGCACTCCGAGCCTCGTGTGCTTCCTGCCATACGTCCCTGGCGATTGGACACGGCGTTATACGGGCTGAAGGTTACCGAGTACCGCGCCCTCATCTCGCCGTCTCCCGCCACCGGCGGAGCCGTGACAAATTTTCGTGATGGATTCCTGGTGGTCAACGGCGTCGGCGAGCTGTTCCTGGTGAGCCGGACGTCGGGCGGCCGCACATTGACCTCCCAACACCTGAAGCAGTCAGTGCCCATCAACTGGCACGACTTCGAGCACACGTTCGGTCAACAGGAAGACGTGACCTATTTTCGAACCGCGGATTTGCTCGCCCAGGACCTGGGTGACAAGGTCAGGTTGTTCGCGACTCATCATTACTGGAAAGTGGACCAGAAGTGCTTTGTGGTGCGGGTCTCCATGCTCGAGACCGACAGCGAGCGCCTGGCTCACGCCGACACCGGCGATGCCACCTGGAAAACGATTTTCGAGTCGACACCGTGCATCCCGCTGGACACGGTCGGTCCGCTCATGCACTTCGGTGGTATCCAGATCGGCGGCCGCCTGGGCCTGTTGAGTCCGACTGAATTGCTCGTGGCGGTGGGGGATCATGAGCACGATGGGGCGAACTCGCCTGAGTTATATCCCCAGGACGATGTCAGCTCGTACGGCAAGACCATCCTGATCAACCTCACGGACTTCTCGCATCAACAGTTCTCGAAGGGTCACCGCAATCCGCAGGGGTTGTTCATCGATAGTCCCGATGCGATCTGGGAGACAGAGCATGGCCCCCAGGGTGGCGATGAGCTCAACCTCGTGAAACGTGGTGCCAACTACGGTTGGCCATCTGTGAGTTATGGCACCCAGTACGGTGCCCATTTCTGGCCCGGCGATCCGGTCCCGGGGTCACACAGCGGCTACACCGAGCCTTTCTACAGTTGGGTTCCATCCATCGGCGTGTCGAGCCTGTTGGTTATGCACGGCCCGCAATTCAAGTTGTGGGAGGGCGATGTCCTGATCGTCTCGTTGAGGGATAGCGCGATGTACCGAGCCCGCATCCGCAATGAGCGAATTGTGATGATGGAGCGCATGCCGTTTGGCCGTCGGCTACGGGATATTGCGGAAGGATCCGAAGGGCAACTGCTGATGTGGACCGACCACGGCGCACTGCTCGAAGTTGAGTCGGACAACGAAGTGGGTGGCGGCGAGACGGTATTCCAGGCATGTTCCGGCTGTCACGTGATAGGTGACGGTGAGTCCAACGGCATCGGCCCGGACCTGCGCAAGGTTGTCGGCCGAAACGTCGCCGCAATGGTTGGTTTCCGCTACTCGCCTGCGATGAAAAACCTCGGCGGCAAATGGACCCGCGACCGCCTCGACCAGTTCCTGACCAATCCGCAGGGCTACGTGCCCGGCACGAAGATGCGTTTCCCCGGGGTCGCCGACCCGCAGAAACGCAAGGAGTTGATTGAGTTCCTGGCGAGCGGGGCTAACAACAAGCCGCCGCCGGAGGATCCGGTTAGCGAGTGAGCTGCGACTGCTCAGCGAGTGCCCCGTGCCTCGCGGGCGATGGCCGCCAGGCCGCCCAGCGCAAACTGCACCATGTGGCGCGTGAATCCTTCCGCGGACTCCGGGCCGAACGACAAAATCGGGAAGGTTTTCTCGATGCGTTGCGGGCTGATGAGCAACAACACGCCGAACGGCGCCATTATGTTGATGCACGAGCGCGCCACCGCCGGATGATCCTCGGGTAACTCCGTCAGCTCGCTGACAATCGCCCGCAGAATGCCCGCACGGGCGCGCATTTCTTTGTTGCGCACCTCGTCGAAGATGGCAGTGGGGGCGATGACTTCCCGGCTCATCAATCGCACCGCCCAGGTGGCCGACACCGGCCCCGACAATACCCGCACCAGAAGCCCAATGAATGCGGTGAGCTTCGCCTTTGGGTCCGTCTCTGCTGCAACCGCCGCTGCCAACGCCTCCGACGGCGCCAGGCGACTGCGTGCCTCCTGTATTACTGCTCTGTACAGGTTGTCCATTCCGCCGAAGTGATACACAACGGCGGCGGCATTGGCGCCGCTGCGCTCGCAGATTTCCTTGCCCGTGGCGCCGGAGAAGCCTTTTTCGGAGAACACCTGGCCGGCCGTTTCGAGCAGTTGTTCACGGGTGCTCTGGCGGCGGGATGCCGCCGCCGCCCGCGGCTGCCTGCGTGGCGAGCCTTGGCCGCGCCGGGGCCCCGCCGAAACAATATTCCTCGGACTCATGCGTCTACAGGTCAGTGATCTGTTCGGATGCCGTCCGCAGGAGATTACCACCATTGCCGCGCACGGTTAAATTCAAATTTGAATTTGACTTCTGAGCCGATGGGTCGCTAACTTGCCGCGAGCCCGCGCGCGTCGGGAGGGATCAAAGAAATGTCTGTCCGCATCAGGATTCTGCTGCTCGTTGTCGTTCTCGCGGCCATTGGTGCCACCGCATGGTGGATATCCGGTCGCTACGAGACCAAAGATTCACTCGTCTTATACGGCAACGTAGACCTGCGCCAGGCAGACCTGCCATTCAACGCCAGTGAGCGCGTCACCGAGGTGTTGGTCCAGGAAGGAGATCACGTCAAGGTAGGGCAGGTGATGGCCCGACTGGATCCCACCCGCATGGAGCCCCAGGTGGCTAAAGCGGAAGCCGATGTCGCGGCAGAGCAGCAGGTTGTGAACCGCCTGCATGCCGGCAGCCGGCCTGAAGAGGTTTCACAGGGTCGCGCCAACGTGTTATCCGCGCAAGCGGACAGCGCCAACGCACAACGTCAATATGACCGACTCATTGAGCTGTCACGGAGCTCAGCGGGGCGCGCTGTGAGCAAGCAGGATATCGACAGTGCCAAAGCAGCGCTCGATGTCGCGCAGGCCAAGTTGGCCGTGAATCGCAAAGCGCTGGACCTGCAGGTGGCCGGTCCTCGCAAGGAAGACATAGCCCAGGCCGAAGCCCAGTTGCGATCGGACCAGGCACAACTCGCGTTGCTTCGCCGGCAACTGGCGGACATGGAGTTGAAAGCTCCGATTGATGGAGTTGTGCGCTCGCGGCTGGTTGAGCCGGGCGAGATGGCCTCACCGCAGAAGGCGGCCTTTATGCTTGCAATCACGGACCCAAAATGGATCAGGGCCTATGTGTCGGAACCGGATCTCGGGGCCGTTCGCGAAGGCCTGACCGCATCTGTGACTACGGATGCATTTCCGTCGCGCCCGTTTTCAGGTTGGGTGGGTTTCATCTCGCCCATGGCTGAATTCACGCCGAAAACGGTGCAGACCGAGGAGCTTCGGTCCAGCCTCGTGTACGAGATTCGCGTGTTTGTGAAAGATCCTAGCGATCAGTTGCGGTTGGGAATGCCGGCGACGGTGCACCTCAGCCGCACGACTGATCCCAACGCCTCGACCCGCTCGGCGGCTGCGGCGGCCCAATGATCAACACCAATGGCACTGTGCCAGCGGTTCTCTCGGCGCGCGATATCCACAAGCGCTTCACGCCGAAGCGACTGCCGGCGGTGCAGGCATTGGCAGGTGTTTCTCTCGAAGCGCCGCGCGGCATGCTGACGGCGCTCGTGGGCCCGGATGGCGCGGGCAAAACAACGTTGATTCGACTCGCCGCGGGGCTTCTGCACGCTGACAGCGGTGAGTTGTTGGTGCTCGGCATTGATTCAGCCAAGGATCCCCAGCAGATCCAGGATCGGATCAGCTACATGCCCCAGCGGTTTGGTCTGTACGAAGATCTGACCGTGGCCGAGAACATCGACCTGTATGCCGATTTGCATGGCGTAACGTCCGAAGCACGCGCCGAGCGATATCCGCGCTTGATGGAAATGACCAACCTCGGTCGTTTCAGGGACCGATTGGCCGGCAAGCTCTCCGGTGGCATGAAGCAGAAGCTCGGGCTCGCTTGCACGTTGGTGCGCTCGCCGGAGCTGCTGCTCCTGGATGAGCCAACAGTGGGAGTCGACCCGCTGTCGCGGCGGGAGCTGTGGGAAATTGTCCGTGATCTCGTCGATACACAGGGGTTGACCGTACTCCTGAGCACTGCCTACCTGGACGAGGCCGAGCATTGTGGCCACGTCATTGTGTTGCATCAGGGCAAAGTGCTGGCCCAGGGTCAGCCAAGCGACATTACGGACATTGCGCGCGGTTGCGTGTTTGTCGCCGAGTTGGCTGCAGGCCAGAGCGCCAGAGGGGTGCAGTCGCGGTTGCTCGATGAGCCGGGGGTTATCGATGCGGTGCCGGATGGGGGGCGGGTGCGGTTTGTGCGCGC
>JAXDQF010000433.1:0-56041 GCA_034668025.1 Gammaproteobacteria bacterium
TCCGTTGTTCTCTTGGTATACGCGACCGGGAGAGGGTAGCGATACTCTGTATCGTGAGCGCGCCATCCAGGAGCCGGCTGAATCGGTGTGGGCTGACGACTACCTGGTCAAGTGGCCAGAGTCGGGCAACTTTCGGCCGGTGCACTATTTTCTGGATTTGAACGCCCCGCGGGTGACCGCCGACTACGGGGTCAGCCGGATTTCGTTCAGCCACTTTCTGCCACGACAGGACCTGATGTTTGCCGCGCCCGGCGAGGCGCCGTATGCAGGGTCTGATCCGGCCCGGCTGCTGTTCAATTTCTCCACAGTCGCGGGTTCCACCCTGATCGACCAGCAGATTCGCCAGCTCGGTTCGCGGGTCCATGTGTATGGACACCAGCATCGCAACCGCCGCCGGTGTTGTGACGGTGTCTGGTACGTCTCCAACTGTCTCGGCTATCCCGAAGAGAGACACGGCCGGGCCATCCCGAATCCCGCGTCTATCCTGCAAGCAGTCTGGCCTGGGGAGCCGTGCCAGGAGCCTGTCTGACTCATGTTCGCCTGCTGCGGCCGGCCCGCCGCGGCATCTTTTTGCGATCCTTTCACTTACATAGTGTCGACTATGCGCGTGAAACGATCGCAAAAATCTGCTCGCTGGGGGCCGCCCTCGCGACGGCGCCCATGAGTCAGACAGGCTCCTAGGTCTGTTACCGGCGTGCGACCATTCTGCCGGTCGCCTTCGATTCCTCCGGCTTATCCAACAGCCGCCGCCACATGCACTTGAGGTGGGCTGGTGACATGCCACCATCCGGCAGCGAGAGTCTGGCTGTCGCATCGTCAATAACTTTGTTGGTACGCAGAACAGCCAGCGCACCCGCACTGCGGCCGAAGCGTAGCGAGCGCCCCAGCGGTGTGGTCGGATCAGACGCCACCATCTGCTCTTCGAGCGCCGCCAGCATCAGCTCTGAAAGCTCCCAGTTCGCACCGATGTGCCAGGCAAAGATTGCGGATTGTGAGGCCAGGAGGGAGGCCATTACGATGGGGGCGGGTTGGTTGCGTCGGGAGGAGTTGGCGTAGTGCTCCATTGCCGCACGGAACAGGACAATTTCCGCAAGTCCCGTGACGAGACACAGCAGCTCTGCCGCAAACTGGTCCACCCGCTCAACCAGGGCTGCATGCGGGATGGCCGCGTGGGCTGACAGCAGGGCGTGCTCCCAGACAACCTGTGGGAAGCGGGGAAAGGCGCCTGCCATCGAGACCTCGAAGATGGGCTGCACGAGCGCTGTCGCAATCAACGACCGCAGGCCGTCGCTTCCCAGCATGACGACCGCGCGATCAATACTTTCAACCGGCCGTGGGGTCACTCTGTAGTAGGCACTGTTGGCCATTTTCAACAAGCTGCCGACCAGCGACGGATCGCGTGCGATGAGGGCAACCAGCTCCCGCCTCGAGGAGTCCTCGTCGCTCACCACACGCATCAGTTGCGGTAGCAGGTTGGGGCGGCGCGGCGCGAACTTGCCTTGTGTTGCTGCATTGCCGATTGTGGTGAGCGCGGCTGCGACAATGCGCTCATGCTCCGGCAGAGGCTCCCCGAGCTCCGGAACACCCAGCGACAGCTGCGCCAGCAGCCTGAAGATTTCGGCGCGGTCGAGAATCTGGATCGGCGACGCGGTGAGTACCGGGGGCTCGGGCAGATGCTGCAGCTCTACCGGCAGCTCCAGCGCGATCTTGGTTTGACGCCCCGCAGCAGCCACATTCACTCGCGCCGGCCGGCGAAATGCGGGCACGACAGCTATCCCACAGCCTGCGATGAGCAGTACGGATAGCATGAACATGACCATATCAACCCCAGCGACGCCCGGCACCTGAAGAGGTTGTCGGCAGGAGCGGGCGGGAACCTGTGTCCGCCTCTCATTTTCGTGACCGACCGCACGTTTTACCGGGGCTGCGGAAGCATGGCCTCCCGGCTATTGACGCCCCATCATTGCCGAGAGTGCTCTGGCGACTTCCTCGGCGACGTCGTCCTGAACCTTCAACACGTCATCCGATTGCCGGTCGTAAGTCTCTGACCAGACCACGAACCCGTTGTCTGCACGAACCAATCGCGCTGCCACGCGGAGCGTCGAGCCTGACTTGCGCAGACTGCCGTCCACGACATACGCAACGCCCAACTCCTCGGCGATGTTGGCTATCGTCTTTTGCTTGCCTTTGAAATAGAACGCCGCGGTGGCCGACGGGACTTTGAGTCCGGGGATCCTGCTGAGTTTGTCGATCAGCTCCTCGGTCATGCCGTCGGCGAAGTATTCCTGGTCCATTGATTCCGTTGTGAGGTCGAGGAAAGGCAGGACGGCAATGGATTTGTGCGGCGGCCCTGGAGGACCGACTGAGGCTGCCTGCGCGAGGCACAGCGCGGCGCCGAGGGCGAGCAAAGCGCCGACGCGCCCTCGCGGCCACCGATTGGGCGGATCGACCCCTCTTGGCAGGGGAGTCGCTGGCGGTGGATCGACGACTTCGGTGGTGGGTTTCGCAGGCGCCGTGCCGGCCCAAGGGCTGACCGTGGCGACCATGCGATATCCCTGTCGTGGCACCGTCGCGATGTACGTGGGCTTTTTGGGGTCATCGCCGAGAAGGCGGCGCAGTGATGCAACCGCCTGGTAGACCGAGTCCTGAGTGACAACGACTCCGCTCCAGACCTCCTGGAGCAATTCATCCGTGGTGACGACCTTCCCGGCGCGCTCAGCCAAACACAGAAGTAATCGCATCAAGCGTGCGTCCACCCGAACGCTTTCGCCGTCGCGTGAAATCTGCCCGGAATCCGCGTCTACGCGCCAAGCGCCAATGCGCAGCGTCGCTGCATTTGGGCCGTCCATGCGTCGAAGGCTCACTGGTTTCAGAAGTTTCAGGGTCTTTCAGGGTGCGGTTCAGGACTTCCCGGCTTCCCCATGAGCATTGTAGGCCGTCATTTCTCACCGAGGTCACCAGATGAAGCTCGCCCTGATGGTTCTTGCTTGGGTCGGCACGTGGGCGACGGCCCCACAGCCTTTCATGCCCGGTAGCTTGGAAACTTACCGGAACGAAACCTTGCGCCTCATCGTGCATGTCAGTGAGGGAGGGCACAAAGTCCGCATTCGGATATCGAATGCGTACGGCGACAAGCCTCTATCCATCGGCAGTGCGCACGTTGCCCTTCGCACGATGGGAGCGGATGTAGATCCGACGTCGGATCGCTCTGTCACATTTCACGGCCACACAATGATCACCATTCCGCCGCATGGAATGGTCGTCAGCGATCCCGCGGACTTCGACCTGCCGGCGCTATCGGATCTGGCCGTCAGTCTTTTCCTGCCGCAAGACGTCGAGGCCACGACATCGCATCTGCTGGCGTTGCAAACGAGCTATGTCGCCGGAGGTGATTCGACTGGCGCGATAAAGTTTCCCGTCGCCAAAACGATCGATACGTGGCCCTTCCTCACCGGTGTTGACGTCATCGATTCACACCCTGCGGCCATCGTGGTCGTTGGGTCGTCGACTACAGACGGTGACGGCTCCACCCAGGACAAAAATCACCGTTGGCCCGATGCGCTTGCGGAACGTCTGCTAACGAGCGGCGCCGGGCACATGCTGGAAGTGGGCGTTCTCAACGAGGGCATCATCGGCAATCGTCTGCTAAAGGGCAGCACGAATACACCACCCTTCGGCGCGGCGCTCGGCGAGTCCGTGCTCTCCCGTTTCCAACGAGATGTGCTCGACCAGGCGGGCGTCAGGTTTGTGATTGTCTGCATTGGCGTCAATGACATTGTTTTCCCTGGTGCTTTCACTCCTTCCAACGAGGTAGTCACCGCCGAGAGCCTCATTGCCGGCTACCGTCAACTCATTGCTCGCGCACATAAAAAGGGCATTCGAATCTACTCGACGACCATTCCTCCATTCGAGAATGCGATCTACAAGGGCAACGCCCATCACGTCTACACTCCGGAGAAAGAAGCCACACGCTCGCGCGTGAATGAGTGGTTGCGCAACACCCATGAATTCGATGCGGTAATTGACTTCGACGCGGTGTTGCGGGATCCGAACCACCCGACCCGATTGCTGGCGCAATACGATAGCGGGGATCATTTGCATTCCAATGATGCAGGGTATGTTGCTACGGCTGCGGCCGTGCCTCTCGAGTTGTTTCGCCTATCCCCCGAAGCGCAGTCCAATTGACTCCACCCCAACCCCTTTCCCATCATCCCCTGCGTGCTCCCCACTATTGGGATACACAGTCAGCTGTATCCTCTCAACATCCTCAATCCGCACATGGTCGCCACCGACCCCACGACCCACTGCGGGCGCGCGCCAATAATTCCACAGCCCCGGATACGGACTGGGAATATGAATACTTCTGGAAATCCGCAGTGCGCCCAGCGGTACTTTAACAGTGGACCAATCAGCCCCGGCAGGCACCGGCGCGCTCCACGCCGTGCCATCTTTCTCAATCAACGCCAACCCGAGTGTCTTGTGACCGCCGCCCAGTGCCTTCACTTTCACTTCGAGGAAATCGGCGTGCGCGGCGTCTGCAGTACGAGCCGCAATGGCATCACCGATATAAAGCGCGGCGGCATAGCGTTCCGGCGTGTCGCTCCCCAAATCGGGAAGCGTCAGATAAAGGGCCGATTCATCGGATGTCTCACCAGGCGCTATTTGAAAGAACGGGGAGCGATACTGTTCACCTGGGCGCACGAATGACAGCTGCGAATAATCTTCGCGCGGGTTGAACAGCCGCAAAGGCGTGCCGGGAGGGGAGATGCGAAAGGTCCACAAAGTGTCGGTTTGAAACGGCCACTCGTTCGGTTGTTGAGGGACACCGCCGGGGAAAGTCGATACCCGATCTCCTGTCCTGGAGCTCACCGCAAATTCATATAGGCCCGCCGGCAGTGATGGCACGTTCGTGTGATAGTCATTCCCTTGCGAGCGGTTCATTGCCACGGGCGCGCCGAAGGTACGTGCGCCAGCCGGGCGTACCCACAACTTCACTTCGTCCGGCAATGAGGTATTGGCCACGCGTACGCGAATATCTGCGGGGGCGCCCGCCAGGAACTCTTTCGGTGTCAGCGACAGAAGGAGGTCGGGATAATCGGTCTTCTCATTAACATGATACTCGTCGAAACCAACCCGGTTTATTTGGGCGGGGAGGGTCGCTCGATCAATGTGGCTGCTTTTCGTCAGCAGCCAAACGCCCGGTTCGACAGAAAAGGATCCATTGTCGGCCTGGTGGCTCGCGGCGCCAGCGATGGGCGCCACGAAAAATCGTGTGCCCAGGTCAGGCAGGTGTACGGTCATCGGCCACGTCCGATATAACAGCCGCGAAACCACCTTGTCCGGCCGAGGCTGCTCGAATGGGTCGCGAACCATGACCTGGTCTGGATATACCTCCAGGCGCCAGACCCCGTCCCGTACCTTGTCGAGAAAGTACACGCCGGTGCCCTCATAGTCCACAACACCCGACGATCCCATTCCAACTACACGGCGGAGCGAACCAGGTTCGCGCGGACTGGAAGTAGTAGGCCCCGCGTTCATGAAAGCATCGGTTGCATTCAGCTCGCTGGAATCATCCTCATAGCTGACCCGAAAGTCTCCGAAGCGCAGGTCATCCGGATAGGCGCCATACGACTGCCTCCGCGGCAGCCGTCGCATAGCCTCGCCGGCAATGATCGCACTGACAGCCTTCCGCGGCGTATGTACGAGATTCAGGTAGTGCGTCTGCCAACCCAGGTTGTAGGGAGCAGTCCGCAGCATGTCATAGGCAAACATCGTCGCAAACTGCGTACCGACGGACCGAAAGGTTCGCGCCATCGCAGGGTAGAGATAACCGGAGAGCAGGTCGGCCTGATCGAACTCATACACAATCCGCGGTCTACGGGCCAACTCCGGCCGCAACATGTCCGGATAGCCGTCCACGGCCTGTAGATAATTTCCGTGCAGCGTGTGCCCGGCCACCAGGCTCGTGGGATACCAGCCGAAACTCACGCCTTGAACCTGTGAACCCTCAATTGCAGGCGCAATGGCAAAGTCCTGCGACACATTGAAGAACGTAATCTGCTTGCTTCCGGAGGCACGCACCGCGCCCACGAGCGTATTGATGTAATCGACCGAGCCACGCATGTCATCGGGGTGGTGAACGGGCTCGTTGATCATCTCAATGAATGGAATGGCCGGCTCATCCTTCAGTGCCACGCCCGTGTAGGGATTCACGTGCCGCAGAAGTTGCGTTATGTAGTTGACCTGGGCCGCAATTGACGTGGGATTCGTGCCCATTTGCGGCCGCGGGAACTGCTTCGAGAAACCGGCATTCGTGGACGGTTTGCCGATTTGATCCGCGAACGCAGGATCGTAGGTATGAATGGGTGTCAGGAGCATGTAAATGCCGCGCTTGCGAGCCGCAGTGACCACGTAGTCGAGAAGTTGGACGTGCTCGTTGACTATCAGGTTGCCTGCCGGGTCGGAATTCTCCCAGTCTCCCCAGGAGCACAGGCGCAGGGCCTGCCAACCCATGCGTGCAAAATGCGCGAGGTCCTCATCAATCATCGCCTCGCGGTCGCGCGCGACGCGACCGCTCATGCGGTAATCGGAGCCGGACATGATGCAATAGTTGGCGCCGTACAGCGCAACTTCAGCGCCTGAGTCACGCCAACGCACGACTCCACCGTTATCCAGCGAAACCGACCGGATCTGCGAATCGGTTGGAGCGGCGCCGACCGTGGAGCAAACGAGTGTTGCAGCCGCCAGCCATCCACAGACACTGGATCGCGACATCGAGTCCATCCGCTGCCGTTGACACCTATAATCCGATTTATCATACTAATAAACGATCGCAGGGCACAAGAATCGCGATTCGTCGGTGAGACACCAGGGGGCATGGAGTGAAACCGAACCATCGAACAGGGACCTGTTGGGCCGCCTTGCTGGCCATTCTCAGCTCAATCAATGGCCTGGCCGCGGCTCAAACGGCCGCGAGTGATTCGAAGCTCGACGAGGTCATCGTCACCGGCGAGCGGCAGGCACTGCGTGATTCGATCCTGATGAAGGAGAACACCGACCTCATCAGCGACAGCATCTCGACTGCCGAGATCGGGCAGCTTCCGGATGTCACCATTGCCGAAGAGCTCAATCGACTTCCCGGCGTCAACACTACACGTGACAGAGGGAACGCCAGTCAGGCGTCCATTCGTGGATTGGGGCCGCGGCTGGTGCTGGGACTCGTCAACGGACGGGAAGTTGCCTCTTCAGAACCTTCGCAGGATCTGCGGTGGGAAATCTACCCGTCCGAAGTCCTGTCCGGCGCTCAGATCTATAAAACACAGGATGCGTCGCTGGTGCCGGGAGGTATCGCCGCGACTGTGGATATCCGCACGCTCTCACCTCTGGACTATCACGGTCCGACATTCAGCTTGCGCGCCGGCCCGACTTACAACGACGAAGGCGGCCACCTGCCGCATTACAACGGCTTGGGTTATCGCGGCAGCGCCGGTTATGTAGGTCACATTAATGACGATTTCGCGGTCTCGCTGGCGGGGAGTGTGCAGCGGGAAAAGAACGGCTTCCCGGACTTCCGCACATTCAGCTGGAATACTCCCTTCAATGCGGGACCTGGCAACACGGGCGATCTGAACGGGGACGGTAAGCCGGACAACACGACCTACGGCCTCAACACTGAGGTCAAGGAAGTGACCCAGGATCGGTACGCGTTGGCGGGCAGCGCCGCGTGGCGCACCACCGAGGATTTGACCATCAAGACGGATGCGCTGTGGTCGCAGTATCAGATCAAAGAGAACCAGTTTCAGGCCTGGTTCGGCAACAATATTACCGGCAATTACGCCAACGCCAACTACGCCACGTACAACGCGCCGGGAAATTCCTATCAGATCGCGAATGGCTCGGTGGTCGCCGCCGACCTCAACAACGCCTATCCCAACTACGAAAGCGAAATCGCGCGCTACAGAGAGAAGCACACGCTGATTGTGACCGGCATCAACGCTGAATGGAAACCGGGCCAATGGGACAACGAGGCGGACCTGTCTTATTCCAAGGCGTGGCGCCGCAACCGCTGGGAGGCCATCTATTTATCGGACCTGTATCCACCGAACCTGGTCTTCAACATAGCCGATGGACAGACGCCGTTTGCCGCGACGCCGGGTTTCAATCCCGCCGACCCCGCTCTGCAATCAGTCGGGGGATTCCGCAGCAACAACGGCTCAAACGTCAATGGCACGGGCCAAAGTGACGGTCCGGAGGACACCCACGACCGGATTGCGGCCATTGCCATCAGCCTGTCGCGCAGCTTCGACTCGCCATTTTTCAGTGCGGTCAAATTCGGGGCCCGTTACTCCGACCGGGAGAAGACTCATCGGCAGAGCCGGTGGGGGTTATGCGCTGGAACCGGTTCCACCACGTATACAACTCCATATGACATCAACTCGCAGGTGTGTCCGGCGGGAACGGGCGTCGTTTCGCTGGCGAATGCGGGACTCGAAGCGTTCAATGCGCCGTCGTTTACCGCGCCACCCATGGTTTACGGGAATTTCGACAGTCTGCGCGCGCTGGTGTACCCGAACGATGCTGCGCCTCCTGGCTCCGAGATGTTGCTGGTTCATACCGACATCAACGAGAAATCGTACGAAGCTTTCGTGCGGCTGGACTTCAAGACAGCCATCCTGGATAGATCCCTGACGGGCGGCTTGGGCGTGCGGATCGCTCACGTCAAGACCGACAGCTCAGGATTCAGGACCGACGACAACATCACATTCACGCCTGTCTCCGTCGCGAATGACTATACGGACGTGCTTCCCAGTCTGAACGCGGTCTACCATTTGACCGACGAGCAGTTGGTGCGATTCGGAGCTTCGATCGCCATCTCGCGTCCGCCCCTCGACGCGCTCGTAACCGGCTTCAGTCTGAATGGAACGGGCTCGCCCCCCAGCGGCGGTGGCGGCAATCCCAAACTCAATCCCTACAAGGCCGATCAGCTCGATCTGTCCTATGAATGGTACTTTCACCCCGAGTCCCTGCTGGCCGTGGCCGGGTTCTTCAAGGATGTGAAGGATTACATCGGTGCCGGTCAGTCGCGCCAGACCATCGGCGGGGTGGAGTACATCATCACGTCCGAGAACAACACCCCGGGCGGCAATATCGCCGGCGTAGAGCTTACGATCCAGTCACGGTTCTTCTTCCTGCCGGGATTCCTGAGCGATTTTGGTGTCTACGCGAACCACGCCTATGTGAGCTCCAACATTCATGAGCAGTCACCGGATCCGAATCCCTTCCCCATGGTCGGCCTCGCCAAGGGCACCTCGGAATTCGATCTGTACTATAACAAAGGTGGCTTCGAGTCACGGTTGGCTGTCAAACACCATACGGCGTTCACGGTCGCGCCCACGTGGGTGGGCACAACTTTGAAGACGCTCGCCCCCGAGACGACCCTGGATGCGAGCGTTTCCTACAACTTTGAAAGTGGTTGGAGCATGCGAGTCCAGGGGCACAATCTGACGAATGAGCGGGCGCGGTTCTCCGCGGACAACAATCCCCAGGATCTGGCCAATGATGGCGGATACCAGGTCTACGGACGGTCGTACCTGATCGACGTGGGCGTGAAATTCTGAGGCTGACGCGATTCGATGACCAGCTGCGCGGGCGCGAGGCCGGCACCTCCCGTAGCTTCAATCTGAATCTGCCCCGCTGCCCGTGCAGCCGACCGGACGATGAGCAGTGCGAGCCCGTTGAATGCCTTGCGATGGTCGGCGTGAAATGGCTCGACGGTCGCGGCGTTACCATTGTCCACCGCCGCAATCCTGCCCGCCCCCGAGACCTTGAAGTTGACTTCGTTAGCGGCGAGAGGACAGAGGTGACCGTCCCGGTCTTCGATGCGGACCGTGATGAACGAAAGATCGTCGCCGTCGGCAGCAATCACGCTTCGATCCGCGACCAGTGAAATGCGCGCCGGTGGGCCGGCGGTATGCACTTCATCCCGGGCCACGACCTCGCCATGCCTATACCCGGTCGCAGTCAGTGTTCCGCGCTGGAAGGGTACCGTCCACGCAAGCCGGTACTTGCTCTGGAACTTGCCTGATGCACTGACATTCGGCCCTACGGGCAACTCCACCGTGGCGTCGAAGGTCTTCTTGCGGCCGAGAGAGCGGCCGTTGAGCGACAACTCAACTTCCTCGGCATTCGAGTAGACCATCACGGGGATGTCCTGCCCCTCGTGGCCCTCCCAGTTCCAGTGGGGCAGCACGTGGACCATCGGCTCATGTGACCACACACTCTGGTACAGGTAGTAGCGATCTTTGGGAAAGCCCGCCAGGTCGACCATGCCAAAGTAGGAGCTGCGGGCCGGCCAGTCGTGACTGTTATCCTCGTTTTCGCCGAAGTAGGGCGTCGGCTCGCCGAGGTAGTCGAATCCGGTCCAGACAAATTCGCCCAGCACCGCGGGGAGGGCCTCCTGCGCCGCGAATTCCACATCCGGACAATAGGCCCACCGCGGCGCGATGATGTCGTAACTGCTGATCTGCAGGGATGGATCTTTCACGTAACTTTGCAGCGGCAAATGATAAGTCCCGCGACTGCTGACACAGGAAGCTGTTTCTGAGCCGTAAATGATCCACTTGGGGTGTTCGTCGTGGATCCGCTGGTAGAAGTTGGGCTTGTAATTGAACCCCGGAATATCCACCTCGTCAGCGAGCTTGTTGCGAATCGCGTCGTCCCAGTTGTTGAAGGCCGACGTGGTGGGGCGAGTTGGATCTTCCTGGTGGAACAGGGTCGTCAGCCGCCTGGCTTCCCGCCACCCGTCCGGGCTCTTCTGCTCGGGAATCTCGTTCCCGATGCTCCACAGGATGATGCTCGGATGATTCCGATCCCGGCGCACCATGTCGCGCAAATCCCGTTCTGACCACTCATCGAAATACTTGCTGTAGCCGTTGGGCACCTTCGGTATGTGCCACATGTCGAAGGCTTCATCCATCACGAGGAACCCCATCCGGTCGGCATACTCGAGAAGCTCCGGCGCCGGCGGGTTGTGGCTCGTCCGTATCGCATTGACGCCGGCGGCTTTCATGATCTCGAGCTGACGTTCAATGGCGCGACGATTTACCGCAGCGCCCAGGGCACCGAGATCGTGATGCAAACAGACACCGTGGAGCTTCAGAATCTGCCCATTGAGGGAAAAGCCCTTCTGCGCGTCGAACGCAATCGTGCGGATGCCGAAGGGAGTGATGTAGCGATCAACCACTTTGTCGTCCGACATCAATTCGGTGACCAGGGAATACAGGTGCGGATGCTCCAGGTCCCACAGTTGCGGGCGTTGCACGGTCAAGTGAATGGGTATGGTGGGATTGCCGCCGGCCGCAATGGTCACCTGCGTGTCAACTCGAGCCACTTGCTCGCCCCCACTGTCGATGACAGACGACCGGACCGTGACCGGTGAATCGCTTGCCAGACGATTGCGCAGTTCCGTCTTCACCACGACCGTGGCACTGTTTGCCGAGACCTCCGGCGTAGTTACGTAGGTTCCCCATCGCGCGACCGACACCGGCCCCGTGTTGTCCAGCCAGACATTCCGGTAGATCCCGGCACCTGGATACCAGCGCGAGGAGTTGGCTTCGGGAGCGAGCCGCACCGCTATCACATTGGGCGAGCCCGGGGCGCGCAAAAAGGGAGTCAGGTCGAACCCGAATCCGCTGTAGCCGTACGGTCGCCCGCCGAGCTCGTGGCCGTTGAGCCAGACGCGGGAGTTGGCCATGGCGCCATCAAACTCGATGGCGTAGTAGCGCTTCGCAGGCAATGTGAACGTCTTGCGGTACCACCCGATTCCTGAGATGGGCAACGCGCCGGTATGCGGATTGAGGGTACGGTCAAAGGGACCCTCGATTGCCCAGTCGTGCGGAAGGCGTAGCGATGTCCAACGCTGGTCGTCGAAGTTGGGCTTCTCGGCTCCCGCTATATCGCCGCGTCGGAAGTGCCAATCATCATTGAAGGACGCGCGCCGTGTGCCGGCCACGACGGACGTTTTCGGTGTCCACTCGAGTGTACGCTCAGCCGCGACGACTCCGCCGGGCGTATGTAGCGTTATGGTGAGTTTGCGAAAATTGCGGCCCAGGTCGGTTGGGAGCGAGCCGTCCACCGACGTTGCGTCGGCCAGTTGCTCAAAATGATGTTGGCCACGGGCGAGGGAGGTTCCCTTCTCATCCTGTAAGCTCCAGTCGAGCAGGTAGTCCTTCAGCACACGGTAGGGAAGATCCTGCTGCGAGTTTGGAATGAGCCTGGCCGTGAATTTCGTTGGAATCGCTTCGGTCGGACCCACCCAATGGACATCGAGCTGCACGACGGCACTCAACTGCTTCCAGGCTTCGTAAGAGGGTTTGCGTTGGCGGTTCTCGTCGACCACACCGTGCTCGACATAACCCTCAGATTGGCCCGGCCACAGATTGCGCGGGGATTTGTAGTCCTGGAAGCACCACTGAATGGCACCGGCAATCCAGTCGCGCGCGGCCAATATCGGCATCTGCTCCCGCAGCGTCTGGATCCGGTTTGGGTCCGCCCGCAGGGGATCTTTCGCATAAAAGCCCGGGTAGCCGAATTCAGAGACAATCACCATCTTGTTGGGAAACAGGTGATTGACATGATCCAGTGCCGGGCCCAGCGCACCGGCCGGGCCGTGCCAGGTGCCAAAGTACTGGTTCATCATGAGAAAGTCGGCGTCGTTGGCCGCTGACTGCTCGGCTCGCTCGAGCTTCGGAAAAGAGTCATCCGCGAAGCTGACAAATCGGCCAGGATCGAGCTGGTGGATGAAATCCCGCATGGCGCGGAAGTAGGCGATGCCTCCCGGAGTCCCGGTGGCACTTTCGTTGGCAACGCTCCAGGCAAAAATGCTGGGATGATTGCCCGCCTCCTCAACCAACTCGCGCATCTGCTGCCGGGCGAGCGCCAGCACCCGCGGATCCGACAGTTGCGCCTCCGTGAACTGCCACACGGGAATTTCCGGGATGAGCGCAATCCCATGACGGTCGGCATAATCGAGAATGAACGGATTCTGCGGGTAGTGCACCGGGCGCGTCAGCGTCGTATGCAGATCGAGCATGTCGTCGTAGTCGCGTTGCATCGTCCCCTGGGTCTCCGCCAGCCCCTCCCAAGGGGAATCTTCGTGTCGGGCGATACCCGCGAGCCGAGCTCGCTCACCGTTGATCAATAGATGACGATCCCGGATCTCAAAAGTCCGTACACCGAACGTGTCCGTCTGCTCGTCCAGCGGCTCACCACCGTGCCGGGTGAGCTGCACGACCATTCGATACAGGTTCGGGTGATCGATGTCCCATAACCTGGGTGCCGGCAGCGCCAGAGAGACAGTGACGTCGGCAGCTCCGGCAGCGAGCGTGACTGACCTGGTGTCGTGTGCGGCGGCCTGGTTGTCGGGTCCGTAGGCAGTAACGGACAACTCGACGGGTGTCGGTTTGGAGAAATCGCTCTGTAGGAATACGCGATCGTGAATTACCGCCCCAGGCGTGCTCGGCTCGGTGCGAATACTTTGCCGCCGCACCCAGGCCGGCCCGCTGGTGGACAACCATACGTCGCGCACGATGCCGCCATAAGTCCACCAGTCGTACCGTGCTTTGGGCTCACCACGCTCAGCAAAGCCGGGAATGGTGGCCACACCGGGACGATTGTCGAGTCGCACGGCCAGCAGGTTCCTGGCGCGGACGCGGGTCGTGATATCAAATGAATACGCCGTGAAGCCGCCTTCGTGGGTTCCCAGCTCGACGCCGTTCAGCCAGACCCGCGCGCTGTAAAACGTGGCGCCGAAGTGCAGCTCCAGGTGCGTGCCCGGCGATTGCGGCGGCAGCTCAAATGAGCGGAAATACCAGGCCACGCCGAGATAGTCGTGCAGTGTGCCGATATTCCAGGTGTGCGGGACGGTAACGGATTGTGTCGCGGAGGGAATCGAAGTAATCCATCCGTCTGCCTCACCCGCATCGCGTGGATCGGCGCGGAACTGCCAG
The DNA here is from genome assembly GCA_034668025.1 of Gammaproteobacteria bacterium. GTDB lineage: Bacteria > Pseudomonadota > Gammaproteobacteria > Steroidobacterales > Steroidobacteraceae > 13-2-20CM-66-19. Next base: position 14,007 of record JAXDQF010000433.1, read on the forward strand.
TCGCGGTTGAGATCAACCCGAGTGGCAGCGCAGGCAGCGGCCGACAGCAGGCTCAGTGCGACCAGGGCGGCACAGGCTGCGAAGGGGCGGAGCAGGTGGCCGAGGTGTCGCAAAGTCGATCCAACGACTTGGTTTTATGAGTAAATCTCATTTATATTATAAAAATCCCAATTGGGGGGTCAAGCGGGCCTTCGACTGATGACCGAAGCATTGATGGCGAGGGCCGATTTTGTCGCCGGCGACTGGGGAACGAGCCACCTGCGATTGTTCCTGTGTGATGCGCAGGGAAAGGTACTCGACAGCGCCAGTGGCCCGGGAGTGGCCGGCAGCGACGGACGCTGTGCGCAGATATTCGATTCCCTGGTCTCAAAATGGACGGCAGATTCTCACCCGCTGCCCGCGGTGTTGTGTGGCATGGTGGGATCCAACATCGGTTGGCTGCAGGCTGCTTACGTTGGCTGTCCCGCGACCCTGGAGGAAATTGCAGCCCGTGGCTCCAGCTTGCGCGACGGTCTCATCCGGATCGTCCCGGGCCTGTCGTGTCGCAATCGCTTTGACGCGCCCGATTTCATGCGCGGGGAGGAAACGCAGATTCTCGGGGCTCTGGCGCTCGAGCCGGCTCTTCGCCGGGGGCGGCAGTTACTCTGTTTGCCGGGCACCCATACGAAATGGGTGCTTTTGGACGAAGGCGTGGTCACCGAATTTCTGACCGCCCCGACCGGAGAGCTCTTCAACCTGTTGTCCAACCACAGTGTGTTGGTGCGCGAGCGCAGTAGCGTGACTGACGATGGCATGGCAGGCGCCTTTCAGCGCGGCCTGGCACAGTTCGAACGATTTCCACAGGCACAATTGGTGCACCGGCTGTTCGAATGTCGCAGCCGCAGCCTCGATGGTGAGCTCGCGCCGCAGGAAGTATCCGGCTTTCTGTCGGGACTATTGATTGCGAGTGACATTGCGGGAGCCCTGAGTATTCTAGGAAACGCGCGCGCAGTGCACCTCGTAGGCGCTCCCGAATTGACTAAACTGTATGCCACGGGCCTCAGTTTTCGGCACTGCGGAACAAACACGATGGACGGGTCCGATGCGGCGCTGGCCGGATTGACTCAGATTCGAAGACAACTGACAGGGAATCGGTGACCCATGCAATTCGACCCGGCAGATGACGCGTCCGCGCTCGTTGCAATCCTTCGCGGTATTCAGCCGACAAAGGCCGTCGAGACGGGAGGCGTGCTGCACGCTGCAGGGATTCGCGTGATCGAAGTCCCTCTCAACTCGCCCGATCCGTTCGCAAGCATCGCGGCTTTGGTAACCAAGTACGGCACCACCTGCCTCATAGGCGCGGGCACGGTGCTCGACACCAAAGCCGTCACCCGCACCTATGAAGCTGGGGGCCGACTCATCGTCGCGCCGAATTGCGACCCCGAAGTCATCCGCAGCGCCCTGGAACTGGGGATGGAGGTCATGCCGGGCATCGCAACCGCTACGGAAGCTTTCAGTGCCATCCGTGCGGGTGCCACGAAATTGAAGCTCTTTCCGGCGGCCACCTACGGTCCCAAGCACTTGCAGGCGCTGCGTGCCGTTCTTCCTGCCGCAGTGCGACTGTATCCAGTCGGCGGCGTGGGCGCTGCTGACATTCCGGCGTGGCTGGCGGCCGGTGCTGACGGATTTGGTTTCGGCAGCGAGTTGTTTCGTCCTGACTATGATCTGCCGGAAATCGGACAGCGTGCGGCCCAACTGGTACGAGCGCTGCAGGCGGCGCGTCGCACACGCTGACTACGAACGCCAAGAAAAAAAGGGGAATGCGTGGGTATTTCAGTCCTGGACACGTGGGTTGTCGGAATCTATGCCGTGGGTATTTTCGCTTTGGCGCAATGGGTGTCGCGCGAGCGGGGGGAGCACAAGAAGAACGCCCAGGACTATTTTCTGGCCAGCCGTGCACTGCCCTGGTGGGCCATCGGTACCTCGTTGATTGCGGCCAACATCTCAGCCGAGCAAATCATCGGCATGTCGGGCTCAGGCTATGTGATCGGCCTGGGGATAGCCTCCTACGAATGGATGAGCGCGCTCACCCTGATCATTGTCGGCAAATATTTTCTGCCGGTGTTTCTGACGAACCGCATCTACACGATGCCCGAGTTCCTGCAGAAGCGATTCAGCCCCGGCGTTCGTACCGTCATGGCCATCTTCTGGCTGGGCGTGTACGTGTTTGTCAACCTGACGGCCATTCTGTGGCTGGGCGCCACGGCTGTGCATACAGTGGCGGGCATCGACATACAGACAGCGCTCGGCGCTTTGGCCCTGTTTGCCGGCGCCTATGCTCTTTACGGTGGACTGAAAGCGGTGGCGTTGACGGATATCGTTCAGGTCTCACTGTTGGTCCTGGGAGGCCTGGTCATCAGCTATCGGGCACTCGATACGGTGTCCGATCACCACGGAGTGCTGGCGGGCTTCCAATATCTGACAGCGCACTTTCCCGAGCACTTCCGCATGATCCTGCCGGCCACGGATCCCAACTACAAGGATCTGCCGGGTTTGTCCGTGTTGCTCGGCGGCCTGTGGGTCATGAACATTTCCTACTGGGGATTCAACCAATACATCATTCAGCGCACCCTGGCGGCGAAAGATATTCGGGAAGCGCAGCAGGGTATCGTGCTGGCGAGCTTCCTCAAGCTGTTGATGCCGGTGATCATTGTGCTGCCGGGCATTGCGGCCGTCGCCCTTGCACCGAATCTGCCGCGTGCAGATGAAGCGTACCCGCACCTGATGGCCATGCTGCCGCCCGGGATCCTGGGGTTGGTGTTCGCCGCCCTGCTTGCCGCGATCGTTGCGTCCATGGGCTCCAAGATCAATTCGATTGCCACGATCTTCACAATGGATGTGTATCGCCCGTTGGTTCCAGGAGCCTCGCAGGAGCGCCTGGTGTTGGTTGGCCGGATCACGGCAGTGGTTGCCCTCGTCACCGCCAGCGTGATGGCAAAGCCCCTGCTGGGCAGCTTTCAACAGGCATTTCAATATATTCAGGAGTTCACCGGCTTCTTCACTCCCGGGATCTGCGTCATCTTCCTGCTGGGCATGTTTTGGCCGCGCTGCACATCGCTTGCGGCGCTGGTGGCTGCCATTGCCTCAGTCGTGCTGTCGGGCGCCCTGTATTTGTGGTGGCCCTCGCTGCCGTTCATCGACCGGGTAGGGGTCGTGTTTCTCGCCTGCATGGCTCTTGCGATCGCCTTGTCGCTGCTGCAGAAGCCACAGCCGCCGTCGCTGACCATTGAGCTGAAAAATATCGACTATTCGACCTCCGCCGGCTTTAACATCGCCGCTGCGGTGATTGCGGTCATTTTGATCGCGTTGTACACGATCTGGTGGTAATCGCATGAGCTCGCGCGTCAAGGGCCAGAATCTCACCTACGGCATCGCCCACGAATTGGGCATTGCCATTGTCACGGGTACCTATTCGGCCGACAACCCGATTCCCATCGAAGCGCAGCTGTGCCGCAAGTACGACGCGAGTCGTCCCGTGCTGCGCGAGGCCGTCAAGATGTTGACCGCGAAAGGTCTCCTGGCCGCACGTCCGCGGCGCGGAACCTGGGTGCAACCGGAAGACAAGTGGAACCTGTTGGATCCGGATGTGCTGGGTTGGCTGCTGGAGCGCAAGTACTCGCCCGCATTGCTGATCGAATTCACCGAAATCCGGCTGGCCATGGAGCCGGGTGCCGCGGCGCTGGCGGCCCGGGCGGCCGGGCCCAAGGAGAAAGCCGCGATCCGCGCGGGAATCGAGCGCATGCAGGCAGCAGACCGGGGCGATGACGATCCACTCGATTCCGATATCGCCTTTCACGTGGCGGTGTTGCGAGCCAGTCGCAACCGGTTCTATGCCCAGCTCACGGGCTTCACGGCCACGGCGCTGCGCTTCAGCATACAGACGACAAACCGCTACAAGGGCGTGCAGCTCGCCAGCATTGCGGATCACAAGAAGGTGGCCGATGCGATCCTGGCCGGCAAGGCGAGCGCCGCCGGGGAGGCCATGCGCAAGTTGATCCAGGAGGCACTGGACCTCATTACCAAGCGCGAGGCGCAGCAGTCGGCGCGGCGCCACGCAGCCCTTACGGGACGCTAACATGGCGAAAATCCGGATCGCGATCGTTGGCCTGGGCAAGATCGCACGCGACCAGCATCTTCCCGCGCTTGCCGCCAGCGATGCATTTGAGCTGGTGGGTGTCGCCAGCCCCCACAACAAGCTGGACGCGGTGCCGAGCTTCGCAGACCTCGAAGCTCTGTTGCGGGGCGTTCCTGACATTGACGCGGTGTCGTTGTGCACGACTCCACAGGTGCGATACGACATTGCCCGCCTCGCGCTGGAACGGGGACTGCACGTTCTTCTGGAGAAGCCACCGGGCGCGACGATCAGCGAAGTGGTGGCGCTCACGGCGCTTGCGGCCGAGAAGAATGCAACTTTGTTCGCTTCCTGGCACTCACGACATGCGGCCGCAGTCGAGCCGGCGCGCGCCTGGCTCGCGGACCGCGACATTCGTGGCGTGACTGTCAATTGGAAGGAGGATGTCCGCGTCTGGCATCCCGGCCAGGCCTGGATCTGGAAAGCAGGTGGCCTCGGCGTCTTTGATCCCGGGATCAACGCTCTGTCCATCCTGACACGCATCATTCCAGGCGCGCTCGTGTTGCAAGCGGGCGAGCTGCGTTACCCTCGCAATTGCCAGACCCCGATCGCGGCGCAGCTGCTCTTTGGCGGGCCGAAAGGCGTGGCTACGCGGATGGAATTGGACTTTCTGCATCCCGGAGCGCCGTGCTGGGATATTGATGTTGATACGGATGCCGGAAGGCTGAGCTTGTCCAAGGGCGGCAGCGAAATGCGACTCGACGACAAACCGCTACCCCTCTCACCGGCAGCGGAATACCCGGGCCTGTATGCGCATTTCGCGCATCTGATACGCAGCCGGTGCAGTGATGTTGATCTCGCCCCGTTGCAGCTCGTAGCTGATGCATTCCTGTGCGGCGAGCGGGTGGAAGTGGCGCCTTTTGTCGAATGACCGCAGTCAGGCTGTCGATCTCGGATAGGCCGCCAGCCAGGGTCGCAAGCGCGCAATCGCATCTTCCACTTCTGAGGTTGCCACGGCGAAGCTGAGACGAATGAAATGCCGGCCTTCGACGGGATCGAAGTCGATGCCGGGTGCGGTCGCTACGCCGGTGTTGCGGAGGATCGCTTCACAGAATTGCAGACTGTTATCAGTAAAGCGGCGGACATCTGCGTAGATATAGAACGCTCCGTCGGGGGGTGCAATGTCTTCCAACCCCAGTGCGGGAAGCGCGGCCAGCAGCAGGGCCCGATTCCTGGCGTAGACAGCGACGTTCTTCTGCAGCTGCGCATGGCTGTCGAGCGCAATCAAGCCCGCGTGTTGACTGAGTGAGGGAGCCGTGAGGAACAGGTTGCCCATGTAGGCGCGGGCGCGCTCGATGTGTTGGGTTGGAACGAGCAGCCAGCCGAGGCGCCACCCGACCATGCTGAAGTATTTCGAGAAACTGTTGACCACCAGGGGTGATGACCCGAACTCCAGCAGCGAGTGTGCGGGTTCCCCATAACTGAGCCCGTGGTAGATCTCATCAGAGATGATCTGGATGTTCCGGTCGCGGCATACTCGCTCAATGGCCCGCAGCTCGGCGGCGCCAATGATCGTCCCCGTGGGATTTGCGGGGCTCGCGACAATGACCCCGCGGGGTGCGGGGGTGAGTGATTCCAGACTCGCTGCGGTGAGTTGAAAGCGAGTGCTCTTGTCACAGGGTATCTCGACGGGCACGAGATGCAGCGCACGCAATGTATTTCGGTATGCCACGTAACCGGGTCGAGCCAACGCTATCCGATCGCCAGGGGAAAAGCTCGAGCTCAGGGCCAGCACGAGAGCCGGTGAGGCGCCACACGTCAGAATGAATTGCTCGGGGATAACTTCGACACCGTAGCTGTCGCGGTAGTGGCGGGCGAGGCGCGCTTTCAGCGCTGTGCTTTCCCAGTACCCCATGCCGTCGGTATCGAGGACCTCGTGAGCCCGCGCAATCGCACCCTGCGGAGCCCCGGTCGACGGTTGTCCGAACTCCATATGAATGATGGAGCGCCCCTGGGCCTGCAGATCATGGGCAAGGCGGCTTATGGAGAGGGCGTGAAAGGGTTCGACGTTGGCCTGCATAGGAAGGATTCTACAGTCTTCCGGAGCAGGCGCGGAGCAGCTAATATGACAGTGCGGTGGGAAATCGAGACAAAAACGACGGGCCTTACGATGATCCCGCCGAAGCCACTTCGCGAGACCCGCACCCCTACGACCGAATCCCTGACGTCCGCGACGGCCTGACTCGTGAGGAACGGGTGGTGCTGTATGTTCTGAACGAGACACAGAAAGAACGCGGTGGCCGGAATGTGCCGACCGCGATGTTATGGGGTCGGGTGTGTGAATATTTCTACATCAGTCCTGAAGCGCTGTCGCAGATGCTCGCGCGGCTCGGCGCGCGAAAGTGAGGCCTTTCTTGAAACTCTTCGCGTTGATTGTCTGTATGGCCGCGGCCGCTGTGGCGAGTGCGGCACCGCCCGTTGTGCAAATCGACAGCGGTCGGATCTCCGGGGTCACTGATTCCGGTGTGGTGTCCTATAAAGGCATTCCATACGCCGCACCGCCAGTTGGTGACCTTCGCTGGCGTGCGCCGCAGCCTGTCCCTGTTTGGACGGGCGTAAGGGCGGCCAACAAGGTAGGTCCGCTGTGCATGCAGATAGTGAATACAGGCGACAATGGCGTGGGCCCGCCGCCGGACAGTGAGGATTGCCTCAATCTGGACGTCTACGCGCCCACCTCGGGGAAGCGAGCGAAGCTGCCTGTCATGTTCTGGATTCATGGCGGCGGCTACGTAAACGGTTCCGGGACCGCAGCTCTTTACGATGGCACCGAGTTAGCGAAGCAAGGCGTCGTGGTGGTATCGATCAACTACCGCCTGGGACGATTCGGCTTCTTCGCACATCCGGCGTTGACGAAGGAAACCCCCGACGGCCCGCTCGGCAACTACGCGTTCATGGACCAGATCGCGGCGCTTCAATGGGTCAAACGGAACATCGCTGTCTTTGGTGGCAACCCGGGCGACGTGACCATCTTCGGTGAGTCTGCAGGTGGGGGTGCCGTTATCAACCTGATGATCTCTCCCGCCGCCCAGGGATTGTTTCACAAGGCCATTTCCCAATCCGGCGTGGCGCGCGTGGCCTTCCCGTATTTGAATCGTGCGAATGAGGAGGGGGTTCCCTCGGCGCAGGAGCAAGGTAAGGTCTTTGCGTTGATGTTAGGTGTGGCAACCGATGATGTGACGGCCCTGAGGGCCATCCCGGCCCAGCGCATCGTCGACGCGGGCGACGCGGACTTCGGCCGTGGCGGGCCGATGATTGACGGCAAGATCCTGACTTCCCGGGCTGATGTGGCCTTCCAAAATCATGCGGAATCCCGCGTCCCGTTCCTGTTGGGCAGCAACGCGCTGGAGTTTCCTCCGTCTCCTGACTCCAACGTGCATTTCCGGGAGTTGTTGAGATTTCCGGCGCCTCAGGGAGCCCGACTGCTCGCAGCCTATGGCACGGAGGACGCTTTCAACACAAACATTGTGAGCGATATCCTCTTCACCGAGCCGGCGCGACATCTCGCACGCACCCATTCCGAGATCGCCCCCACGTTTTTGTACCGGTTCAGCGTACTGTCGGAAACTGCACCCCCGACAATCAAAGCAGCTCCGCACGCCTCAGACAGGCAGTATGTATTTCGAACCTTGAAAACGTCTCCCTGGCCCACAGGCCCGATGGATGAAAAAGCGGCCGCGCTGATCAGCGCGTATTGGGTCGCCTTCGCGAAGACCGGAGACCCCAACGGGGGTGGTCGGCCGAAGTGGCCCAACTACCAGCCTTCCGGCGATCAACTCATCAACTTCAAAAACGACGGTCCCGTGGTCGAGAAGACGCCGAATGCAGCGGCACTGGACGCCATTGCCGCGGGCTATTCCAAGTAGCCATGACCACGCTTCAGGGTGAATTGGTCAACAGTATCTTCCCCACAGTCCGCCCCTCCGCCAGCAATCGATGGCCATCTCCCGCCTTCGCCATCGGAAGCACCGAATCGATCACCGGCACAATCTTCCCAGCCTCAATGAGAGGCCACACGTTCTCACGCACCGCCTTCACAATCGCTGCCTTTTGCTCACGAGGCCGCGCCCGCAACATTGTCGCGCTGACACTCTGCCGTTTCGACATCAGCAGACGCAACGGCAACGGCGGGTCGACCGGCGAGCCGCTACTGCCGATAATGACCAAGTGGCCATCGAGGGCCAGGCATTTGAGATTGCGCTCCAGGTAGTCGGCGCCCACGATGTCGAGAATCCGGTCGACACCCTTGCCGTCGGTGGCCAACAGCGTCTGCTCGCTGAAATCCGCATCACGGTAGTTGATGAGAATGTCGGCGCCGAGCGCGGCGCAGCGGCTGAGCTTCTCTTCACTCCCCGCCGTGGTAACGACGGTTACGCCAGTAGCCTTCGCCCATTGGATGGCGAAGGTGCCGATCCCGCTGCCGCCGCCGTGCACGAGCAGGCTCATCCCGGGCTGCAGTCGCGCCTTCATGCTGAGGTTGGAAAACACCGTACAGGCGGCTTCAGGCAATCCAGCCGCCTGCAGGACATCCACTCCGCGGGGCAGAGGCAGAACCTGATCCCACGGCACCGCAACCTGTTCCGCGTAGCCGCCACCCGTCAAGAGTGCACAGACGCGGTCGCCCACTTTCCAACCGCGGGCGTTGCCTCCAACCCAGGATATCGTGCCGGAGCATTCCAACCCGAGGATGGGTGATGCTCCCGGCGGGACCGGATAGACACCATGCCGCTGCAGCAGATCGGCATTGTTGATACCGGCGGCATGGATGTCGATCACAACATCGTCCGGGGTCGGGACCGGGGATGCGAAGGTCGACCAGGTGAGCACTTCCGGCGGGCCTGGGGATTTGAACGTGACTGCGTGCATCTGGCGAGTATCCCACGGCCGGCCTGCCGGGGCACCTTTCTCGTGCAACGGGCCATTCCGGCGCACCGTTTTCTATCGCATGAAAAACGTTCACCCGGCCAGGGTGACGTAGTTCTCCTGTTCGCCTGTTGTAGTTTGCTACCGTGTCCGGCAGTACAGATGCGGAAGATGAATCATGCGCACCGGACTGACAAAACACTACCTGCTGGCCTCTGACTTTGATCAGACACTCAGCTTCAACGACTCGGGGCACGTCCTGAGTGAGATGCTGGGAGTCCGTGACTTCGAGCAGAAGGTCGTGGGATTGGCTCGCAGCAACCTGGTCCAACAGGGCGGGGAGCTCGCATACCTCATCCGTCACGACCCCGACTTTCGCGGCGTCCGCCGCCAGCACCTGGTCGAGGCGGGACGTCACGTCAGGATCAAAGAGGCCCTGCCGGCTCTGGTGGATTCCCTGCGTCGCGGTTTGTACGGCAACACCTTCTCGTTCCGCGTGATCTCAGCGGCACCCAGGGAATTGGTGGCATCGGCGCTCGCCGGCATCGTGCCGCCGGAGCATATTTTCGGGACTGAATTCGACTACGAGCCCTCCACCGGCGAGGTACGGGCGATCACCCGCGTCCCCGCGGGTTACGGGAAGGTCGCGGTCCTCGATGAGATTGCGCAGAAACTCGGCGTTGTGAGTGATCGCATCGTGTACGTTGGTGACGGAAGTTCAGACGTTCACGTGATGCTACACGTCAACAATGGCGATGGTTTCACGATCGCGGTGTCGGAGAACCAGCAGCTGGCGCGAATTGCGAAGGCGACTGTGTTGAGCGACAGTGCGTTCAGCATCCTGGTGCCGGTACTCAACCAGGTGTTGAGTTTGCGGACCCCGGAGATCCGGGCACTCCTCGAGTCGGCTGGCCTGATGCTCCACGATTGGGAACGCGCGTCGCGCACGGATCGCGTCAAGATTATGGAGCTGGCGCCGTCCATGTCCCAGCCCGCGTTCGCCTGACCGGGAGGCTGTTTCATGACTGAGATACTCGGCTGGATTGCGACCGCGGTGTTCGTAGCGTCCTACTTCTTTTCACGCCCCGGCCTGCTGCGAGCGGTGCAAATGGGCGGGGCCACTCTTTGGGTTCTCTACGGATTTCTGATCGGCGCGATTCCCGTCATTGCCGCTAACGTATTGGTGTTAACGGCCGCCGCCTGGACGCTCGTGCGTAGCAGGACGGCGCCGGATGTACCTGTCGGCTAGAAGGCGGTCGCTTCTTCGTGCCGGCAGTCAGCTCTTGAAGAACGCCAACAGGTCCGCGTTGATCGTCTCGGCTTCAGTCGTGGGCATGCCGTGAGGAAATCCTTTATAGGACTTCAGGGTCCCGTTCTTGACCAACTTGGCGCTCAGCGGCCCGGCATCCGCATACGGCACGATCTGATCGTCCTCGCCATGCATCACCAGTGTCGGGACAGTGATCTTCTTCAGGTCTTCTGTGAAGTCAGTCTGTGAGAAGGCCACGATGCCGTCGTAGTGGGCTTTGGCACCGCCCATCATTCCCTGGCGCCACCAATTCTGGATCACAGCTTCGGATACTTTGGCGCCCGGGCGGTTGAAGCCATAGAACGGTCCGGAAGGCAGGTCCCGGTAGAACTGCGAACGATTGGCCGCCACCGCCGCCTGTAGTCCATCAAACACTTCCTTCGGAAGTCCGCCCGGATTGTTTGGTGTCTTCACCATGATCGGTGGCACGGCACTGATGAGCACCGCCTTGGCTACACGGCTTTCTCCGTGACGCCCGATGTAGTGAGCAACCTCACCGCCGCCGGTGGAATGGCCGACGTGAATGGCTTTCTTCAAATCCAGATGTGCGGTCAACGCCGCGAGATCATCGGCATAATGATCCATGTCGTGACCCTCGCCCGTCTGGGTCGAGCGGCCATGGCCACGGCGATCGTGGGCGATGACGCGGAATCCCTTGTTGAGGAAGAACAGCATCTGCGTATCCCAATCGTCGGCCGACAGGGGCCACCCATGGGAAAACACAATCGGCTGACCACTACCCCAGTCCTTGTAGTAAATCGTCACTCCGTCTTTGGTTGTAATCGTATCGCTCATGCTCATGCTCCGATTGCGCCTGTTGGAAAGTTCGCGAGGAGCGGGTTCTAGCATGGCCACGTGACGGGCGAATAGAACGGAAGAGCTGATCTTTGCGGCGGGCCAGCCTTGTCGGTCCGCCCTGGGCGGATCCCCCTACGCGGGCCGCCCTGGGCGGGCCCCCAAAAAATCACGCCGCCAGGCACAGTAGTCGCGAGGGGGTCACGAGCTGCACCTGACGGCGTTCGGATATTGAAAACAATCTCCGTGCTATGTCTTTGCAACGCTCGTGCCAGCCGCTTCAGCCGCTCTGGGCGGCCTGGACGGCTCGCGCAAGGGTCTCCGTGATCGCTTAGAGCGCGAAGGGGCGCGCCTGTGCACCGGCATAGTGCACAGGTTCCCGCCAGCCCCCGGTTATATTGTTATGGAAATTCGGTCTGGTGGCGGGGCCCCGGGGTGCAGAGCCGCCGCGCAGGGGAAGGTAAACTTGCGCGGATGACGGATCCTCTTCTGTATGTTGTGGCCGGCCTGTTTGTGGGCGGCATGGTGGGCTTGACGGGTGTGGGCGGCGGCTCGCTCATGACACCGATCCTGGTTCTGATTTTTGGACAATCCCCCGCCGTGGCTGTCGGCACTGATCTCGTCTTTTCCGCCACGACCAAGCTCGTCGCGACCGTGTCCTTCGGATACAGCCGTCGTGTCGACTGGCGAATCGTTGGTCGCCTGGCGCTGGGCAGCATTCCAGGAGCCGCGGCCGTCGCGTTCTGGTTCTGGATGTCGCATCGGACTCCAGGAGTCATAGAGCATGTGATCGCGCGTGCGCTCGCAGTCATCCTCGCAGTTGCTGCAGTCGCCATGCTGTTGCAATACCCATTGCGGCGGTTGGGTCTGAGGCTGACTTCGGTGTGGCTCCAGCGCGCAGAGCGCTTCACATTGCCTCTGACTGTGGCTACGGGCCTGTTGCTCGGGGCGGCAGTCACACTGACTTCTGTCGGTGCCGGTGCCTTGGGAGTCGTAGCGCTACTAGCCCTTTATCCGTTGCGGCTCACGGGCGATCGGTTGGTTGCGACCGACATTGCGCATGCTTTGCCGGTTACGGCGATTGCGGGGGCGACGCACGCGCTGTTGGGCCACGTGGACCTGCACCTGCTGGGTTTTATGCTGGCCGGCTCGATACCCGGCGTTCTGCTCGCATCGCGGGCGACAGTGCGGTTACCCGCACCCCTGACCAACACTCTCGTCGCGATCATGCTCGCGTTTGTCAGTCAACGGATGCTGTTCGGCAAGTAGAGGCCGCACGGCTCAATTCTCGCCGCGGCTCAATCCTCGTGCAGGCCGCACTCGCGCTTGAGCCCGAAGAATCGCAGCTGATCCACGCTGTCGACTTCTGACATCGAACGGGTCGTATGCCAGTCGCCGATGGACAAATAGCCCTTGTCCCACAGCGGGTGATACGGCAGCCCGTTCTCTTTGAGATACCGACCCACATCGCGATCGGTCCAATCGAAGAGGGGATGCACTTTGAAGCGGCCGCGCTTGAGCTCCACCGGCGCAATGTTTTCGCGGGTCTTGCTCTGCGCACGCCGCAGCCCCGAAAACCAGGTTGCCGCGCGCAGCTCTTTCAGGGCCCGCTCCATAGGCTCTTTCTTGTTGATCCGGTTGTACTGCTCGATGCCTTCCAGGCCCTTGTCCCACAGCTTTCCGTAGCGGGACTCCTGCCACGCCGCTGAGGAGTCCGGACGGTAGGTCTTCAGGTTGAGATTGAGCTTTTGAGTGAGCTCGTCAATGAATTGGTAGGTCTCCGGGAACAGGTAACCCGTGTCGATCAATACCACCGGTATTCCGGGGACGACTTCGTTGACCATGTGCAGCATGACGGCCGACTGGGCACCGAAGCTGGACGACAGGACGTGAGTGCCTGGAAGGAGCTCGACCGCCTGCTCGACGCGCTGCAGCGCAGGCAAGGCCTCCAGTGACCGATTCACCACGGAAAGGGCTTCCCGATCAATGACTTCCTGATCAGCCCCAAACCAGCGGGCCAAGGATGTCGTCAGCGATGTCGTCAAATTCACTAGGGTCCTCTCCCAAGGAGAGCGTGAACTTTAGCGACCTCGGCCCCGAACCAGAACGAAGCATTTCTAATGAGGAGTGCTGGTCTGGTTATAAAGCGGTGACCGGCGCGCGGCTAACGTTCCGGCAAAGCCAGGGGTGCCGCCGGGTCCGTGCCCGGCACCACGGCCGCCACAAGCGCTGAAGCCCTACTTCAACTGGCAGATATCCAGTACGTTCATGTCGGTGTAATCCAGGTTCTCACCACCCATGGCCCAGATGAACGAGTACTTCTTGGTTCCCGCTCCCATGTGGATGGACCAGGGCGGGCTGATGACGGCTTCCTCGTTGGCAACGACAATGTGCCGCAGCTTGTCGGGCTCGCCCATGTAGTGGAAAACGCGGTCGTTCGCCTCCGGCAGGTCGAAGTACATGTAAATCTCGCTGCGCCGGTCGTGCAGATGCGGAGGTAGCGTGTTCCAGACACTGCCGACCTCCAGCACGGTGAGGCCGAGGAGCAGCTGCGCGCTTTCGCACACACCCGGAATCACCAACTGATAGATCGTCCGCTGATTGGAGCCAGCCAGATCGCCGCGCTTCAGTGGATTGGCCTGATCGAGGCGGATGTGCTTGATCGGGCAAGCCTTGTGGGCGGGCACGGAGACGATGTAGTAGCGGGCGCCGTTGCCCGCGAAGGTGACACTCTTCGAGCCCATCGGGATGTACAGGCAGTCTTTGTTCTTCAGCGAAAAACGCTGGCCATCAACGACGACTTCGCCCTCGGTGCCGACGTTGACGACGGCCATTTCGCGCCGTTCCAGGAAAGGCTTGCCCTGGGCGCTCTTGGGCTCGGTAGGGTCCGGCAGGCTCAGGACGGCCCCGGCCGGGGTTGCGCCGCCGATCACGAAACGCTCATTGTGGGAGTAGTTCAGAACGACCTTGCCGTCCGCAAACATGCCGGTGACGAGGTGGCGGTCGCGCAGCTCATCGTTTTCCACCCGGTTCATCATGTCCGGATGCGTGGCATGGTAGGTTTTCTCAAACATCATCTGCTCCGTGTGAAAAGGCATCATTTCGGGTTCGACACCGGTGTCAAACCGCGACGCACGGGGCGAATGATGGCATCAAGCGATGTCGAATATGGGTTTTTTCGCGGGCGGGCAGGGGCGCTGCCCCCAGGGGCCGCCGCCCGCCGTATGTAAAATGCGCGCCCGGTCGGACGAGCGCACCCCGGCCCCGCAGCCGCGCAGTCCTCTATTGCCGGGGCCTCTGCCGTCAGTGAAGCGTGTACTTCACCCGCGCATAAACGAATCGCTGCAGCGGATCGCCATAGCTGATGTCGTAGCCCCCGACGAAGTTGTTGGTCGAGGACGCGTAGTTCGCATAGGGCGGAACCTTGTCGAACAGGTTCCGCACACCGACCGTGAATTTGAACGACTCGAGGCCGGTATAAGACGCCTGAGAATCGACCGTGTCGTACGCGGAGACTTCGCGAAACTGCCGGGTTATGGCTGAGACTCCGTCGCGATATCTCTTCTGGAAATTCTGGGTCACCGACACATTCCAGGTTCGCGCTTCGTAGACAGCCGTAGCGTTGTAGCGGAAGCGGGAAACGATGCCTCCGTTGGAGATGTTGTTCAGGCCCTTATCGAGTTGTCCTGTCCAGGTGCCGTCCGCGTTCTGTGCATCGTACTTGTAAAAGTAAGTGCCATTGGTGAGAAGAGTGACAGTACCCAGCTCCGCAATCGGGATGGCGTACTTCAGATCGACATCGAGGCCGCTCACCTGCGACTTGAAGAGATTGGCGTTGGTCTGGCTGATCGACACGATCTGGCCGGCGGCGTTGCGGTTGATCAGGTTCGCAAACTGGGTGGCGGTTTGTGCATTCTGCAGAATCACGGCGTAGTTCAGACCTCCGACCACGATCTGATTTTTCAGGTAGATCCAGAAGGAATCGACATCGATCGTCAGGTTGCGCACCGGCTCGATCACGGTGCCCAGCGTGAAGGTGTTTGACTTTTCCGGTGAGAGGTTGGGATTGCCGCCCGTGATGGTCGTGAATTGAAAGCTGCAGCTGGGATTGTTCGCGTCGAAAACAACACACTGGATCGGGTCGCGGGTACCATTTCCCGTCACACTGCGCGCTTGGGCTGCATACAGATCGGTGAGGGAGGGCGCACGGAAGCCCGTTCCCGCGGCACCGCGAAGCAGGAACCAGGACACGGGCTGCCACCGCAATGATCCTTTCGGATTCACGGTGCTGCCGATGGATTGATAATGGTCGTAGCGCACGGCCGCGTCAGCCTCCAGTCCCGTGAGCAGCGGAGCGTTGAATTCGAGAAATCCCGACTCGATGGTGCGCGAGGCGGATTCCGGCAACGTGTTGCCACCTTGACCTGCGATGTCACCGGCCTGGACGGCGGCGGCCGGGTTGAAGTCAAACGTTTCACGGCGCAACTCCAGGCCGATGGCACCCGCCAAGGGGCCTGCGGGCAATGTGACCAACCGCCGGCTGGCAGTGCCGGCGAGGCTCGCGAGCGACGTTTTGGTTTCCAGATCCTGACCCACAAACTCGGTGGCTTTGGCCGCTGCCAGCGCCGCCGGATCCGTGGTCGGTCCGAACGGATTGATGACGCCGCTGTCGAGCAGCGGCATGATCTTCGAATACAACGGGTAACCTGACTCCAGGTTGTCTTTGACCCTGACTTCGCTGTACATCGCCGAGGTGTCGTAATCCCATCCGGCGGCCGTTCCCTTGAGCCCGCCCACAACACGTACTGTATTGGCGGTATCCAGCGTATTGCGCAGACCGTTGGCAAAGTCACGATAGATCAGGTTGAGCGGTTGGCCATTCACCCCGTTGGCGATGGCAAAGGCGGTTGGGTAGTAGGGACTCGAGGGTCCCAGCAGGAACGCCCCGGTACCTGGCACGACGGCCGAGTTCTTGTAGGTCGGATATTGTGTGGCGAGCAGGTTGGCCAGGAACGCGTTGTACGGATTGCTCGCCAGCAGGGGGTTCTGATACGACAGCGGCACAGGCTGGACGGTGGTCGTCGTTTTCACCTGCGAAAAGCTCGCCTCGCCATACAGCTTGCTCGTGTCGGTCAGGGCAAAACCGCCCGTGAAATTGACATTGACCTTCTTGTACTGCGGTTCCAGCGAGTCGAACGATGAGTTGTCAAAACGGCATTGATTCGGGAAGTTCACATCATTGATCGAATACGGTCCGCAGTTGGGGAACGCCGGATTGCGCGTACCTTTGCCTCCAGTCAGTGCGACGTTGGCGGGGAAGGCAAACGAAGAGGTGACGTCGTTCCCATAGCCCGGGCTGTACCGGGTGGCGAAGTCGCGGTGAGATCCCATCAGGGCCGAGGAATGTTCGAAGTTGACTCCGAGCTCGGCGTTGTAGCGATCCTGCTTGAGATCGCCGATGCCGCCCAGGACCGAGACTTTCTCCTCCGTTCCCCCACCCGAATGGGTTGGCGTACCCCCCTCAGCGGTGGCTTCGAGCCCCTGGAAATTCTGCCGCATGATGAAATTGACGACGCCGGCGATGGCGTCGCTGCCGTAAATGGCGGAGGCACCGTCCTTCAATACCTCCACTCGTTCTATCATTGAAAGCGGGATCGAGCTGATATCGACCGACGAGCCCGCAGCCCCTACGGAGCTGCCGCCATAAACCGCCGATCGTCGGCCATTGATCAGTACGAGCGTGCGCGCGCTGGTGAGACCGCGAAGCGAGATCGTAGCGATGGCGCCTGTCTGCGTGCCGCTGGCCTGGCTCGAGCCGAAACTGCCGGCGGTGTCGACCGAGGCAATCATCCGGATCAACTCTTCGGCCGTGCTGGCGCCGGTGCGCGCGATATCCTCCTGTTTCAACACCTGCACGGGCAATGCGGTTTCTGCATTGATGCGTTTGATCGAGGTGCCCGTGATGACAACTTCCTCCAACGAGCCCTTGTCATCATCTGCCGCTGCGGCTGGAGCCGCCGCCGTTGCAGTGTTCGCCGTAGCGGCCATGCCCAGGACCAGGACCGCAACTTTAGTCCCGTCCGTCAGCCGGTTAAAAAACCCATGGTGACTCATCCGCAACCCCGTATGCGGCTCGACGTCCGCTTGTCATGTCAGGCGCGGGGGATTGTGAATAACGGAACTGACTTTGACGATTGCTGCAGGTTATTTTGGTGTTCCCGTTCCCGCGGCCACCGGTCAAAAGCGCTTGGATATTCCAACAGACAGGCCGCCCGGCAGGATCTGAACTGACAACGGGATGCGACGCGTAGTGCTCCAGTACCCAACTCCCGTTCCGAGCACCCAACCTGCGATCACGTCCGACTGCCAGTGTGCATGGCTTTTGAGCCGGGCCGTCGCGTCATAAACAGGCAACAGCTCCAACGCCCAGATCCAGGGACGGTCGTGGGCATAGTTGACTATCAGCGGTGTCACGAAGCTTGCCTGGAGTGTCACTTCGCCGCTGGGGAAACTCTCGCAGCAACTGCCGCGGAACCAGCGATTCGGATCGTTTCCCTGGTCCGGCCGGGCGCGTCCTGTAGTCTTCTTGAGAATAATCGAGGCAACTCCAGATATGACCGACGAATCGATTGTCTGCCAGAAGGTGTGCCCCAGCCTGTCCTCGTTGCCGAGCCACAGTGCTCCGCCAATCTCCGTTGCGATGACCCCCAATTCGAGCCCGGTCTGATATTTGCGGGCCCAGATGCCGCTTTGATCGAAGGCGATCTCATGATCGAACCCGCCGGCCCGTGCGTGGGCGCAGGCCAGCAGTCCCAGAGCGATTGCAACTCGGCGTAACGTCAGCATGTTTGCGCGTTGTAGGTCTGCAAGTCGCGGTAGCCACCGCAAACAGCACCACTGGCAGCCAGGGCTGCACGCACCACCGGACTCAGCAGAGCCTCGAGCTCGTCGCTGTGTCGATACGTACGCATCGATTCCGTAATGGGACCCGACGTGCGCGTCGCGGGGTGTAGATAGATTTCGGTAACACCCGGTGGCAGCCGTCCGAAAATATCGATGAGTTTTTGGCTGTCGAGCCGCCCGCTCGAGGCAACACCAAACACGTGGTCATTCACCGTCATCCCGCCGGCGCGTAGCCTCCACCTCATCATTGCGAGCCAAGGCAGGAGAAACACTGCACTGGATGCCGCTCCCGCGAGTCGCGAATACCAGAGCGGCTCCTGCGGCACCCGTACGGCAGACAATCCAAACTCGCTGCCGATCCGCATGACCAATTCCAGGATCAGCGGATGCAAGTGAAAGTGCTTGTGGGCATTCACGTGATCCAACTCGAGTCCCGTTCGGGCGAACGCCTCGAACTGGGCGCGAATTTCCGCTGCGAGCTGTGCACGTACCTTGCGCGAGGCGACAAAGCAGACGGAATTCCAAACCATGGCGTCGGAAAACCGGCCGCTGGTATCAACCAGCGCGGGAATGAGGCGGGGCGGCAGAACGCAGTAGCCATCAACCAGGACCAGGTGCAGCCCCACTCTCAGTTTGGGCAGTGTTGCCGCGAGTCGCACGGCTGCTGCGCTCGCAGGCGCCGCCACCATGAGACTGGCCGCTGTCAGGATGCCGCCGGCAGCTGCCTGCCGAACGGCGTCATTGACCGCTTCATGCAGACCGAAGTCGTCGGCAGTGACAATGAGAAAGGGGCCGCGCACTCAGGAGAGGCTGCGCATGATGCCCTGCGCGTCCACGGCGAACTCGTTGCCGCGCCAGGTCACGACCGATGAGCGCAACGCGCGCAGCCAGACCCAACACAGCAGCAGATCCCGCGCGGGCAGCAGACACAAGTCGGTAATGGAGAAGTCCCGACTGCTCAACTTCGAGAGGCTGAACAGAGCCAGGCGAGTGACCAGTGCTGTGAGAAAGAGCGCGGTGCTCAATGAGGCGGCGGACGGCAGCTCCGCGCTCATCACCAGTCCCGCCAATGCCAGGGGAAGACCGAAGCTGAGGAACAGGAATCGGAAGCTCTTCGGGCGCAGCACCCGGATGGTGCGCATCCAGCGGGTCTCGTGATCCACCAGGTGATCGAGACTCGGTTCCGAATGCTCAGTCCGGGGAACATGAGTGGACAGGGCTATTCGCAGACCGGTGGCGCGTACCAGGGCGCCCAGCTCGTAGTCATCGGCCAGATGGTTGGAAAGACGGCGCAGACCGCCGATTGCCTGCAGGGTGGCGCGGCGCAGGCACAGAGTCAGTCCGGAAGCATATTCCCGATGGCCGAACATCCGTGCCAGCAGCACCGAGGGCATATACCACTCGTTGACATACATGGCGCCCAGCCGGGACCAGACCTTCGAAGTCGGCATGCCGCGATAAACGCAGGTGACGAGACCGACGCCCGGATCACTCAACGGCGCGACCATGCTCGACAGATAGTCAGGACCCACCAGCGCGTCGCTGTCGGCAATCATGAGTACGTCATGTTGGGCGCGCGGCACCATGTTGATCAGGCTGCTGATCTTTCGATTGGAGCCGTGCTGCTTCCCGCTGACCACCACATCCATGGGCAGCGTTGGAAACTCCTGGATGAGCCGCGCCACGATCTGCAACGCGGGATCCGCCTCATCCTGAATGCCAAAGACAATCTGATACTGCGGGTAGTCCTGCAGGCAGAAGGACCGCAGATTCTCATACAGCCCGGGTTCCGCGCCGCACAGGGGTTTCAACACAGTGACGGGTTGTGCGGGTTGGCTGGACGGAGTGTGTACCCGCCGCGCCTTCCAGATCAGGACTGCCAACAGTGCCATGGCTTCATAGCCGGCGGCCACACACAACAAGCCAATGCCCAACAGGCCGATCAGTACATGGTACAGGGGCATTCAGGCCTCACGAGCGTGCAGGAAACGGAAGAACTCAACCCCTTCACGCAGCCGCCGGCGCATCATCTGCGGACTCAGCAGCATCTCGCGGACGATCTCCCAGATCTTGCCGGGCCTGAAGTAGAACTCCCGGTAGAACACCTCCATGCTGTGAAAAATCTGCTCCTTGGACAGGTGCGGGTAGCTGATGACGGCCAGCTGCACACCCTGCTCGTCGACGAGGTTCTGACTGTTGTTTTCCTGGAGCCATCCGCGCGTGACGGCCTCTTTGTACAACGACGTGCCGGGGTAGGGCGCGGCGAGCGAGACCTGGATGGTGTGCGGATTGATCTGTTTCGCAAACTCGATCGTCTTCGCGATGGTGGCGGTGGTTTCACCCGGCAGTCCGAGGATGAACGTCCCGTGGATGACGATTCCCAGCTCGCGACAATGGGCGGTGAAGCGGCGGGCAATCTCGGTTCGCAGCCCTTTGCGGATGTTGTGCAGAATCTGGTCGTCGCCGGATTCGTAGCCCACGAGCAGCAGGCGCAACCCGTTCTCCTTCATGATCTTCAACGTGTCGTAGGGCACGTTGGCCTTGGCGTTACAACTCCATGTCATGCCCAGCTTGCCCATCCCCCGCGCGATCTCCTCAACTCGCGGCAGGTTGGACGAGTCCGTGAAGGTGTCGTCGTCGAACATGATCTCCTGGACTTCAGGCATGTTCTCCTTGATCCACCGCACCTCGGCGAGCACGTTCTGCGCTGACCGTACGCGGTAGCGGTGGCCTCCAACGGTCTGTGGCCATAGACAGAAGGTGCATTTCGAACGGCACCCGCGGCCGGTGTAGAGGCTGACGTACGGATGCTTCAGATAGCCGATGAAGTAGTTTCTGACTTTCAGATCGCGGCGATAAATCGGCGCCACGAACGGCAATGCGTCCATGTTCTCGATCATTTGACGCGGCGGGTTGTGGATCACGCGGCCGTCCGTCGCCCGGTACGACAACCCGGTAACCTGGCTGAGCTCGACGCCCGAAGCTACTTCCTGACACGTGTAGTCGAATTCCTCACGGCACACGAAATCCACGGCGTTGGTCGCTCGTAGCGAGCCCTCGGGATCAACCATGGTCTTGGCGCCGACGAGCCCCACCAGGACCTGTGGGTTGTCCTGCTTCAGCAGCTCGGCGAAGCGGGCATCCGTGGGAAAGGACGGTGTGCTGGTGTGAATGATGACCAGCTCATAGGAGCGGGCAATCCTGCGGGTCTCATCGACCGACAGTCCGTCCGCCGGTGCATCCAGCAACCGCGACCTCGGTACCAGTGCCGCCGGCTGTGCGAGCCAGGTTGGAAACCAGAAGGAACGGACTTCGCGTTTCGCCTGGTAGCGGGATCCGGCCCCGCCGTCGAATCCCTCGAACGAGGGCGCCTGTAGGAAAAGTGTCGTCAGCCCTGGCTGGGTCATCCGCGGCAGTCCTCACATGCAAAATACATACTTTGTAAGGCAAAGTAATACGCCTGCTCGATGCATGCAAGCCCCGTTGCCACCGAAAACGGGTCAGCTGCGCCGCATGAAAGAATCAGGAAAGGTAGACCGAGACAGTTATGAAGCGGGACAGAAACAGAACTGTCATACAGGGACGCTAGCTTTGTATCGGAAAGAGAACCAAGAAAGGGTGGCCGGCTCGCGCCCCCTGAGGATACCAACCATGCTCAAACCACTCGTTCTTCTGGGTGCCAGTCTCGCCGTGGGCGGACTGACGACGGCCTCGGCCGCCGAGGTCAGGCACGTCCTGCTCATCAGCGTCGACGGCCTCCACGCTCTGGACCTGACCAATTACGTTGCCGATCACAAAGACTCTACCTTGGCCGCACTGAGCCGCCACGGAGTCACCTACACCAACAACACGTCATCCACTCCGTCCGACTCGTTCCCGGGACTTGCCGCCCTGGTCACGGGTGGTTCGCCGACAACGACGGGACTCTGGTACGACGACACGTATAACCGCGCGCTGTCGCCGCCAGCCAAGACCGATGGACTGGGAAATCCGGGCGGTGCGTGTCCCGGCACGGTGGGAACCAACGTCGCCTGGGATGAGGCCGTCGATCTCGATCTCACCCGGCTCGACGGGGGCGGTGGGCTCAATCCCGAGTTTCTGCCGCGGGATCCCAGGAACGGCTGCCGGACCGTGTTGCCGCATCAGTACCTGCGCGTGAACACCATTTTCGAGGTGGTTCGCCAGCATGGCGGCCGAACGGCCTGGACTGACAAGCACCCCTCGTACGAATGGACCAACGGACCCAGCGGAAAAGGCGTGGAGGATTTCTACGGCCCGGAGATCAATTCGATCCCGGTACCGCTGCCCCAGATCTCCGGCTGTGGTGTCGTGCCGTTCGCCGATCCCACCGCCGATGACGGCTGGACCAACAGCTTTGCGGATATCCGCTGCTACGATTCCCTGCATGTGCAGGCCATCATCAATCAGATCGATGGCTACAACCACGATCGCTCGAAGAAGGTGGGTGTGCCGACCCTGTTTGGCACCAATTTTCAGGCAGTGAGCGTGGGACAGAAGCTGGCCGTGGATCCGGTCACGGGCGTGAAGGGTGGCTACACCGATGTACTGGGGACGCCGGGCCAGGGGCTGGCAGAAGAGCTCGATTTCGTGGATCAGTCGCTGGGCAAGTTTGTCAGTGAGCTGAAGAAAGAGGGTCTGTATGAGTCGACGTTGATCATCGTTTCGGCGAAGCATGGACAGTCGCCCATTGATGTCACTCGGCGTCACGGGATCGGCGGTGGCCAACCCGCGAAGACCATTGGGTCCGCGGACGCCTTCGATATCTCTGACGATGGCTCACTCATCTGGCTTACGGATCCTGCGCTGACTGCTGGCGTGGTGGCGAATCTCAGTACGCCCGCGAATCAACAGGCCCTGGGAATCCAGGAGATATTCGCGGGTGCTTCGCTGCGCAACAAATTCAACGATCCCGGCAGCGACCCGCGTACACCCGACATCATCCTGAAGGTCAACACCGGCGTGATCTTCACCGGCGGCTCGAAGCTGTCCGAGCATGGCGGATTCAACGAGGACGATGTGCATACAGCGCTGCTGTTGTCACAGGACGATTGGGAGCAGGCCACTATCAAAACGCCGACCTCCAATCAGCAAGTGGCTGCCACCATCGTCAAACTGCTCGGCATCGATCCATCCGAGCTGCAAGCCGCGCAGCTAGAGCACGTTCATACGTTGCCCCTGCCTGACCGACGCTGAGTCGTCCGACTCACCACCACCCCGGCGTCCGCCGGGGTGGCTCTACAAAGCAAAGTTAACAGTCCGTGCGCCACACAATAATTGTGTTGACGTCCGTGTGGGCTAAATATATATGATATACCAGCAATACGAAGGCCGTTCCTAAACGGCGATTGGCGATCGAACCGAGGGGGTAGCGATATGCCTTTGCTTGAAAGCTTCATGAAAGAAAGTACTTGGTATCACAAACTGAGTACCTCCACCCGTTCCCGAAGATGCAGCCTGCCGGCCGCGCTGGCCGCGACAGTGATTGCCGCGGCCGGTTTCTGCCAGCCGGTTTGGGCGGATGAGCAGACTGAAAAGGCGCTCATGGAGCAGATGCGCCTCATGCAGCAACGGATGGATGAGCTCAGCAAGGAAGTGCAGGAGTTGCGCAAGCAGAATGCCGGGGCTGCCGCCGCCGCCACTGCTCCGGCACCCAGCCCGCCGGCCCCCGCCGTGGCGCAGGGCATGCCGATTCCAACGCCCAAGGCCGTGACAGCCAAAGAGGCCCCTCACGAGCCCCTGTTTGAGAAATTCCTGAAGGGCTTCTACGGCACATTGGACGTGTCGTTTGATGATGTGACCAAAGGCATCAACGGGCTGACTGCGTACGAATACAGCCTGGTGGATCCCACCAACCCGAATTCCGGTTACGTGCAGGGGCCGGCAAAGGGCACGCAGCAGGTTGGACGTCTGGGCTATCTGCCGTCGCTGTCTACGAACAAGTCACAGATCGGCTACCGCAACACACATCAGATCGCCGGCAGTGATGTGGATTTCATCATGCAGATCGAGACCTCCCTGTCACTGACTGCAGCCCCCGGCTTGCGGACCTCCAACACGCAGCAATCCAACGTGGTGACCGGTGCGATCGGTCTGGGCGACTCGTTTCTCGGAGTTCAGCGCGATGGCTGGGGCAAGCTGAAGTTCGGCACGACCTACTCGCCGTACAAGAAGTCCACCGACGCCCTGAATCCGTTCTCCGGGATGCTGGGTGACTACGCTGTCATCATGGGTAACAGCGGCGGCGACAACCGTGTCGAGTTCGGAACGCGGCTCGAACACTCGATCTGGTACGAGTCCCCGAAGCTGTTCCACAACATTTTCAGCTTTGACGTGCTGTACTCGCCGGGCCAGAACCGCACCTTCGACAATGTGGTGCAGTCGGCCGGCTCGCCGGATTGCACGGGTGGCAATCAGCCCGGCAGCGGCAATCTGCCCCTCAGTTGCGACGACGGCGGGTTTGGCGACGCCTACAGTGTCGATTTCAAGGTTGAAGTGGGCGGCTTGTATGCGACCGCGGCGTGGGAGGAACACCGCGCCGTAAACCGCAACAGCGATGGCATCGGCTCGAACAGCCCGATCTACAACTACCTGCTGTCAGTCAATAGTCCGCTGCTGGATTTCAACACCTTCAATGGCTATGTTGCTGAATTCCCGGGCTATGCAACCGTTGCCACGCCCGGATACGTGACCGACATCGGCGATGAGACGGCCTACAAGATCGGCGCGAAGTACACGTTCCCCATCGGCCTGTCGGTGAGCGGCATCTGGGAGGCCCTGCGGCGCAAGCTGCCGCCTTCCCTGGAATTCCAGAACGAGCGCCAGCGCAACGGTTTCTGGCTGGCCGCCTCACAGGATCTGTTTGGTGCGCGCGACAACATCAGCATCGGCTACGGACACGCGGGAGCCTCGGTCGGTGACCCGGGCGGGCAGCACAATTACAGTCCCATTGCGCCCCCCAACACGGCCGACATGTACACGTTCGCCTGGAAGCACAAGCTCGATAAGCAGCTCACCTGGTACTTCGACACTGCGCTGACCATCAACCACGGCAATGCCCATTACGATCTGGGCGCCGGTGGCCGGGGTCTCACCACCGACTGCCACGACGGCACCAACACGGTGTTCAACGATTACAGCAGTGCCGGTCCGACGACGTGGGGCGGTTGCCGCGTGCAGGGCTTCTCTACCGGGCTGAATTATCGGTTCTGAGCGGCTGCGCGCAGGAACGCGAACACTCTTTTACAGTTGTTCACGCTGGGTTTGGGAACCAAGCGCCACTCTAGCTGCACCAACTGAGGGTTCAGCAGCGAAATAGACAGGAGCGACTCCCATGTCCACCCCGGAACTGCGTCTGCAACGGGCTGCGCGTGCCTGCCTCGCAAACGGTCGACTGCCCCGGGTGCACTCGCAGTGCATTTGGGGTGGCTATGGCCGCGGGGACGTCTGTTCTTTGTGCGGCGAGCCGATTCGATCGAACGAGGTGGAGTTTGAAGTTCCCGAGGATGCCGTGGCAGCGGGCATGGCCTTCAGGTTTCACATCACCTGCCATGCGGCCTGGCAGCTCGAGTGCGGCCTGGATGAGCTAGACGCCCGCTGAGGCCCGGCCGCCCGACCGGGCCTGCCACACCGCCAGGGCCGGGAGCCCGAACAGGATCTCCCGCGCCCGTTTGGCAAGTGACAAGGCGATGGCAACATCGCTACCCAGCCCGAGCAGGCTGCCGACACCGATCAAGCCAGCCTCCTGCACGCCCAGTCCTGCCGGGGCAATAAAGAAGGCGCTGCGGGCGGCAAGAGTCAGGCTTTCGAGCGCAACAGCACCTTCTGCGCTGACGGGGTGCGCGAGCCAACGCAGCACCAACCAGGTTTCCGCCGAGCCGCTGACCAGGCCGGCGACCTGCCATGCAATGGATCTCACCAGGCGCGTGTGCGCGGAAGTGAGCTCACGTGTGGCTGAGTCGACCTGTGCCAGTGCTCCCAGCGCAGCAGCCCATTTCTGGCTGGCGCCGAGCGTTCGTTCCGCAAGCTGATGGATCAGGCGGAAGAACGTGCCGCTGCGCAGCACCCAGAACAAAAGGATGACAATCGTCGATGCACCCGCGACGGCCATGACGACAGCGCCCGTCACCTGAAAGTGGTCGGTGGTATGTAGCAGGCACGCGAGGCCGACTATCAGGAACAGTACCTGGGACAGAATGTTCAGCATCGTCTCGACCAGGATGCTGCTGACCGCGACCGGGTAGCTCACACCGTAGCGCACCAACAATCGCGCGCCGACCACTTCACCCCCCACGTTCGCAACCGGGAGCAACCGGTTGATCGACTCACGAATGGAAGCGATGACAAACAGTGTGGCGAAGTCGCTACGCCCGAGGATGAGCGTCCGCCATCCGAGGACGTCCAGTCCCAATGGCAGACAGTGCAACGGTATCAAACAAAGCAGCAGCCATCCCGCCTGCCCGAGCAGGTCGATGATGGACTGGATGTCGTTGTGGACAACGAGCGCAGTTAGCGCGAGCAGGCCCAGAACGAGCCCGACGCGTGTGACGGTCTTCATTCATCGGACTATAGCGCCGGGCGAGCCTGCTCCCTCTATCTCCTTCAAGCGGCTCGGTTGCAGCTCGCCGGTGCGCTCGAGCACCGGGTAGGCCACTGAGCAGATGTGCGAGTGGATTCTTTTCAGGTCGCGCAGAATGTCCAGGTGCAGCGAGCTGGATTCGATGCTTTCAGCGCGACCTTCACGCAAGCGGGCGAGGTGGCTTTCGGCCGCCGCATATTCCGTTGCCCGCACGGTCGCCTTCTCGGTGACCAGCTGTCGCGCGATCTTGACATCGCCGGACATGAAAACACTGAATGCCAGCTTGAGGTTGTCGAACACCTCCTGGTGAAACGACTCCAACTCCGCCGCGCCTTCCCTGGAGAAGACCACTTTGCGCTTCATTTTCTTGGCGGCCAGCTCCATCAGGTTTTTGTCGATGATGTCGCCGACGTGTTCCAGGTTGATGGAGAACGAGATGATTTCCATCGCCCGGTGACCATCCGCTTCGCTGAGGCTCTCGCGAGTCAGCTTCGTGACATACAGCTTCACGGCTTCGTCGAGTTTGTCGACGGCATCGTCCATGCGGCAGATTTCCGCGACCAGTTTGCGGTCGTCAGTCATGAGCGCGGTCCGCGTCTGGCGCAGCATGGTTTCGATGATGTCGCCGATGTGAAGGGTCTCGCGCGCGGCGCATACGAGTGCCACCGAGGGTGTCGCAAGAGCGGATTCATCCAGGTACAGCGGCGTTGAGGGATCGTTGGGTTTGGGGCGATCCGGCAGAAAGCGCGTCAACAACGCGGCCAGTGCGTTCAACGGCAGAATGAAAACGACCGCCAGGGCAACATTGAAGGCGGTGTGAAAATCGGCAGCCATGCGCGAGGGGTTGGGCTCGAGTTGCGTGAGTGCGTCGGCGATGGGATGCAGGAAGGGCAGCACAATCGCGCAACCAATCAGGCGATTCAGCAAATTCCCCAGCGGCAAACGGCGGCTGGCGGGATTGGCGCTGTGGCTGCCTTCGACGAGGGGATTGATGGCGCTGCCCAGGTTGGCCCCGAGGATCAGCGCCAGTGCCGCCACCGGCGTGATGAAATTCGAGAACGACAACGACATGACGAGCAGCACCACGGTTACGCTGGAGTGCGCAGCCCAGGTGAGCGCTGCCGCGATCAGCACGCACAGCAGTGGATCGTCAGTGATCGCCTCGAGAAGGGCGTGCACCGCCGGTGCGTTTTCCGCGGGCGCCAAAGTGTCCAGAAGGATATGCAGCGACAACACCATGAGGCCCACGCCGA
Organism: Gammaproteobacteria bacterium; assembly: GCA_034668025.1. Lineage (GTDB taxonomy): Bacteria > Pseudomonadota > Gammaproteobacteria > Steroidobacterales > Steroidobacteraceae > 13-2-20CM-66-19. Next base: position 41,894 of record JAXDQF010000433.1, read on the forward strand.
TGGCAACTCGCCCCAGATCGCGAGTACGGGTTTGTCCACCCCGCTTGAAGGCGGTCACACCGACCAGGAACAACAGGGGCGCTACCGCCGACACATTGAACGACAGCACCTGGACGATGAGGGTGGTTCCAACATTCGCGCCCAGCATGATGGCGAGGGCTGGAACCAGGTCGACCGCACCCCCCGTGACGAACGACGCCGTCATCAGGCCTGTGGCGGTGCTGCTCTGGAGCAGCGCCGTCACGAAAATTCCGCCCAGGAAAGCCAGGAAGCGGTTGCGCAGGGCCAGTCCGAGGAAGCGCCGCAGATCCGAGCCGAAGGCGCGCACGATCCCGCTGCGGACCATGTGCAGGCCCCACAGCAACAGCGCAACGCCGCCCATGAGATCGAGGAGGATCATGCTTCCCATGCCCTAAACCTACCTCGAGGCTGAATGCTTCGCACGCCATTGGCAAGTACGCCGTTCTCGAATACGGAAGGCTCAGTTGAGAAAGTCGCACTTCTAATACACAGGTGATTGAGCGACGCTTCGGCGTCGGGCCCGTGCCGTAAGCGCGAAGTACGCCAGCACAGCCAACACATTCGGTATCCACGACGTGTAGGCGAGCCAAACCGACATCGCCGGATACCCCGGATATCCCAACATGAACCCAACCGGTATCTGTAACCGCAGCGTTACGGCCCCGAACGTCATGGCGTAACTGAGTGACATCAGCAGCCGATGCAACGCGAACTTTCGTTGCATGGCGGCCCACATTCCGCCGAGCGAGCTGCCGACCCACAGCACCGCCAGAATGCCGAATCCCCAACCCGCAACAGGGCCACCTGATGCGTGGAACGCGGTGGCAAATCCGGCCACTCCCGCAATGACGCAGCAGGCGACGTAGATGCGTCCCATGTAGCGGTGCACTCGTGGCGCTTTCGCGCGGATCGCCTTGATAAATTGGAAGGGGCCTAGCAGAAGCGCCAGCGGTGCAATGAGCATGTGAGTGAGGGCACGCACCGGAAAGGCCGTGACGACGCCCCGGATGCCGGGATCGATGAACGGCCACAGGCCGTTGAACACCGCGAAAAACCGCTCTGACCACAGGGCCACGGCCACGGACGTGATGGCCACGAAAGCGAACCCGATTTTAGCGGCGCGAGATTGCATGATGGCCCTTCCGTGCTGTAATCTGAACAGTGTTTAGATAGCTTAGAAGATCAATGTGAACACTGTCAAGATTAAATCGCCGCGCGGCAGCAGAAAGGCGAAACGCGCCGCCTATCACCACGGTGATCTGCGTCAGCAGCTGCTTGCCGTCACTGAGGAGATCATCCTCGAGAATGGGGTTGATGGATTTACGTTGCGGGAAGCAGCGCGCCGGGCGGGCGTGTCACCGGCGGCTCCCGCACACCACTTCAAGGATGCGCGGGGACTTTTGACCGCGGTGGCACTGCTGGGATTTCGCGAGTTTGGTGAGGCGTTGGCAAAGGCCGATGAGGCGGGTGGCGCGGATCCCGCGCGACGGCTCCACGAGCAGGGGTTGGCGTACGTGCGCTTCGCGCTCGAGCACCCGGCGCGATTTCAACTCATGTTCCGCGATGAGAAGCTCGACACGACGAACGAGGAGTTTGCTGCCGTCGCCAAACGCTCGTACGACGTGCTGGAAAACGCAATACGGGCCGCAACTGGAACGCCCGAGCAGGCGGAGCTCTCAGAGAGTGGCTACGGTTTTCTGCTCGCAAACTGGTCGATTGTTCACGGGTTCGCTCACCTGGCCCTCGGCAATCTATTCCGCGATCCCCAAGGGCAGCCCATTCCGGTCGACACACTCCTGCAATCGCTGCTGCCGCTGATGCTGCAACATCTGCCGCAACTTCACGGCGAAAAAAAACCCCGCTAGGTGCGGGGTTTTCGGTCGCTTGCTCGTGTGTGAGGGAGCTGTTCTTTCTTTTGTCTGTACCCGTTTGTCCCGGGCTTTCTTTTTTTTCGCTTCTGGTAGACCTGATTGCAACCCACATGCCAGCGACTGCGGCGACGAGGTCGATGTGACATGTTGCGGGGTGCAGACGCCGCAAGTGTGACGTACTGCTCGAAATGGTCCCGCTTTCGATCCCGCTGACCCGTCCGCACGCACCCCGCGCACGCCCTCGCGGCGCGCTGCAGCATCGAGTTGTCAAAAGCATCGACACATTGGCTCGCCGGCGCTGTGAGCTGCGCAAGAATCCGATTCTCAAGTGGTTGAAATGGCAGGTAAAAGTATATTCGCGGGGCTGTAAACCGCGCCGACAGGTGTACCCTACGCCGCTATGAACAAAGGCTCAGACATTCTCGTGGCCGCCCTCGAAAACGAGGGCGTGGAGCGGATCTTCGGCATTCCCGGCGAAGAGAATCTCGATGTGGTCGAGTCCATCCGGAAGTCGTCGATCCAGCTCGTGCTCACACGCCACGAACAGGCCGCCGCCTTCATGGCGGCGACGTATGGTCGGCTGACGGGGAAGCCCGGGGTCTGCATCACGACGCTGGGACCAGGCGCGTTGAACCTGTCGACCGGAGCCGCCTACGCGCTCCTGGGCGCCATGCCAATGGTCATGATCACGGGCCAGAAGGGCGTCTTGTCGTCTCGCCAGGCGAGATTTCAAATAGTGGATGTGGTCGCGTCGATGCGGCCGCTCACCAAGCTGTCACGGCAGATTGTGTCGCCCAACACCATCCCGACGCTCGTGCGTGAAGCATTTCGAGTGGCTGAGGAAGAGCGGCCAGGGCCGGTGCACCTCGAGCTTCCGGAGGACATCGCAGCCGAGGAGTGCGAGACCGCAGCACTGATTCCACCCCATTCTCTCGAGCTGCCCATCGCCAACGCGGAGGCCATCAATCGCGCCTCCAAACTCATCATGAACGCCCGGGCACCGCTCTTGATGCTGGGCGCGGCCGCCTCCCGCCCCCGATCAACGTCGGATCTCGCGCAATTCGTGCTTCGGACGAAGATCCCGTACTTCACAACACAGATGGGGAAGGGCACGGTTCCCGGCGGCACTGAGCTCTACATCGGCACCGCGGCTCTTTCCGAACGTGACTACGTACACGACGCCATCGAGCGTGCCGATCTCATTGTGACCATCGGTCATGACACGGTGGAAAAGCCGCCTTTCATCATGGGTGAGGGCGGTCCGAAAGTGGTTCACGTCGGGTATCAGCCGGCGACTGTTGAACAAGTGTATTTCCCCCAGACGGAGGTTATCGGCGATATCGGCCCCTCACTGCGCGTCCTTGCGGATCACGTCGCAGGAAAAATTCCGAACGCCCAGGCGCTGCTGCCGCTGCGGGAGCAGATTCTCAGTCGGATTACCGCTCGCGCCACGGAGGACCGGTTCACACCGCAGCGAATCGTACATGACGTGCGACAGGTCATCCCGGAAGACGGCATCGTGGCGCTGGACAACGGCATGTACAAAATCTGGTTCGCGCGCAACTACCGGACCCGGATGGCCAACACGCTATTGTTGGACAACGCATTGGCCACAATGGGCGCAGGCCTGCCCTCGGCGATGGTTGCGGCGATGTTATATCCGAAGCGGCGCGTCATGGCGGTGTGTGGCGACGGCGGCTTCATGATGAACAGCCAGGAGCTGGAGACGGCCATCCGTCTCAAACTGAACCTGGTGGTGCTCATCCTGGAGGATGGCGCCTACGGGATGATCCGCTGGAAACAGTCCGTGGATCGATTTGCCGATTTCGGCATGACGTTCGGGAACCCGGATTTCGTCCAATATGCCGCGTCCTACGGCGCTCACGGCACGCGAATCACCGAAATCAGCCAGTTGGTTCCCGCTCTCGAGAACGCGTTCTCGAGAGGCGGGGTGCATCTCGTTACGGTACCCATCGACTATTCCGAAAACGAGCGCGTGCTGGTGCGCGAGCTGCAGGAGCGCTTCAAGCCAACAGCGTGATCTCCATATTCAACTCCTGCACACCACCGGGCGGCACCACGAAAGCACCTAACTTGTCCTTGAATTCACCGGTAAACCCGGCCGCATCCGCGATGCCGTGCCACGGCTCTATGCAGATGAATGGCGCGCCGGGCTTCGTCCAGACACCGAGATAAGTTGCGTCGGGGTAGGCCACGCGAATCCGTGGGCCTGTCGCAGCGCCGTAGGTCACGGAACGGCTACGTAGGTCATCCCAGATGACTACGTCATCTTTGAACAACGAATCATCCAGCACGAGCCGGCGGCCCGACACCGGTGTTGGATGCCGCTCGGGCGTCAGGAGTCCGTGACCGTCGAGGCGCCGGATCGAAGGACCCTCATCGTTGGCAAACTCGATGAAATGCGCGGCGCGCGGCTGGCCGTAGGGCAGGGGCCAGCGAAATCCCGGGTGATAGCCCAAACTGGCAGGCATGTCCTGCCCATCCAGATTCCTCACCGAGCTCTTGATCGCAAGCGTGGCACCGGCCAGCGCGAATCTGACATCCAATTGGAATTGGAACGGGTACACCTGCAGGGTGGACCCATCGGCGCTCAGTCTGAACGTCGCCTCGGTGGCCGTTGCGGCGACGACCTCGAACGGCTTGGTGCGGGCGAATCCGTGGCGGGGCAGCTTGTAGGTCTTTGAGCCGACATGGAAGGCGCCACCGGCGAGCTCACCGATCGTGGGGAACAGCATGGGTGCCCGCCCGGCCCAGACGGCAGCATCCCCATTCCAGAGCAGGTCGCGGCCGTTGCTGTCACGCAGAACGGACAGTTGCGAGCCGAATGGATTCACCGCGGCGCTCAGCTCGGCGGACTGCAGGGAAATCCATGCGGCGGCTAGCTCGGTCGGGTGGTCTGGCATTTATATGAAACTCCGCACAGCAGGGGTTGGGCCGCAAACGTTAACTTATTACCGTGCTGAAACCTACCGAGGCCCGGGTCCCCAAGCCCGGCGCTGTGCTCCATTTATACCGCGATCTGTGGCGGCTGCTGCGCGGCGAGCGGCACATCTTCGTATCTGCGGTGGTGCTGCTCGTGGCGGCCCAGACCGTGCTCCTGGCTGTGCCCGTCATTTCCGGCCGCGCCCTGAACGCGCTGCAGCTGCACGGTCGGGATGGATTGCGCGAAGCGGGATTCTGGTTGTCCACCGTGCTGCTGGTCGCGCTCTCGAGCTGGGCCTTGCATGGACCTGCGCGGATTCTCGAACGACGGGCGGCGCTGACAGTGCGCCGGCGAATGTCAGCAACGCTGATTGAGCGCCTGTTTTCCTTGCCCCTGTCCTGGCACTCGCAGAACCACTCCGGTGCCACAGCTCATCGCATACAACAGAGCACGCTGGCGTTGTCGGGATTTGCGCAGAGCCAGTTCATCTATCTCAACAGTGCCGTGCGTCTGATCGGGCCGTTGATTGCGCTGTGGTGGCTGCAGCCGACGATTGGTTACGCGGCCCTGGGCGGATTTGCCGTGATCACCGTGTCGGTGGTGGGTTTCGATCGCGCGATGCTGCGTTTGGCCCACCAGGAGAACCAGGCGGAGCGACGCTACACCGCCACTCTGGTCGATACCCTCGGCAATGCGAATACCGTCTATGCCCTTCGCCAGGCGAGGGCCGTGGCCGCACGGCTGGAGCGGCGCCTGCTTGCCGTGTTTGAGCCATTGCGCCGTTCCATCGTGTTGAACGAAGCGAAGTGGTTCACGGTTGACATCTCCAGCCGCGTGTTGAGTTGCCTGCTCGTGGGACTGTTCGCCTGGCTTGCCACGCGGCCGTCGGCCGACGGTCAGGCGACTGCCACGTTGTTGTTGGGCAGCGTGTACATGGTTTGGGAATACGCTCAGCAGTCGAGCAATGTCATTTGCTCCATTGCGTCGCACTTTCAGACGTTCGCGCGTCAGAACGCAGACTATGCGAGCGCTGCCGCGATCCCGCACTCGTCCCCTGCAGAAGCAGTCAACTGCGCGACGGCGCAGCATTCGACGAATTGGCACACTCTCGCCGTTCGCGATCTGACATTCAGCCATGCGGCGCATCGCGGCGACCACCCCGCATTGGAAAAAGTCGCGTTGTCGCTGCAACGGGGTAAACGCTATGCGTTGATTGGTGGCAGTGGTTCAGGAAAGAGCACACTGCTGCGCGTACTCGCAGGGCTCTACAGCCCGGAGCGCATCGGCCTCACAATGGATGGAGGCGCAATCTGCGTCGCCCCCACAACAGCCGCAACCCTCCTGCGAGCCACAGCAACCCTGATACCGCAGGACGCCGAGCTCTACGAAGGCACCCTGGCGGAAAATCTCTCCCTGTGCGAATCCGTCAACGGTCCACCGAGCCCGGCCGAATTCGCGCCGGCGCTCGAGGCCGCCTGTGCTACCGACTTTATTGAGCCTACCGGCGCTGGTCTCGAGGCTCCGCTCGCGGAGCGTGCGGCGAACTGGTCGGGCGGTCAGCGCAGTCGCGTGGCATTGGCGCGTGGAATCCTGGCCGCGACCGGTAGCGGGCTCGTGCTGCTGGACGAGCCGACAGCGAGCCTCGATCCGTCCACGGAGGCGCGCGTCTACGCGAATCTCTTCGACATGCTCAAAGACGCTTGTGTGATTTCCTCGGTGCACCGTCTGCACCTGCTGGGAAATTTTGATGAAGTACTGGTCATGCAGGCAGGCCGCCTCGTGGCCCAGGGCACGCCCGACGAGCTCGCGCTCACTTGCCGGGAGTTCCAACGCCTCACCTTCTCCGCCCCCGAGGACCCGCCCGCAGATCGCTCCAGCGCGGCTGCCTGACCGTCTGCTATCATTACCGGCTACCCGACCCTATCCTCAGGTCAGAGCCTGGAACATGCTTCAAAGCATTCGAGACGGACTGCAGAGCCAGAAGTGGCTCATGTACATTGTGCTGGGACTCCTGGCGCTGATTTTTGCCGCGTGGGGCGCCTACGGCCTGGTCAGTTTCAATGCCGGCGGCAGCACGTACGCGGCGGAGGCGGGGGGACAGAAAATCCCCATCGAGTCCGCCCGCTCGGCCTGGCTGAACCAGCAGACCCAGTACCAGCAGCGCCTGGGCGGTGAGATCCCGCCCGCGCAGAAGGCCTTCCTGCAGGATCGGATTCTCGAGTCCCTGATCCGCGAGGCACTGCTCACCGAGCGCTCGCGCGACCTGGGTTACCGGGTGAGCGAGACCGACGTGATGCAGGCCATCCGCGAGGAGCCCGCGTTTCAGATTGAAGGCAAGTACTCGGCCGAGGTCGCCAAAGACCGGCTGGCACAGGCGGGCATCACGCTGTCCGCTTTCGAGACGGAGTTGCGCGGCGCTCTGCAGCGTTCCCAGCTGCAGAACGGCATCACGGCTTCCGACTTCCAGACACCAACAGAGATTGAGCGTACACGCGCCCTGCAGAACGAGCAGCGTGAGGTTCGCTACGCGTTGGTATCGCCTGACAAATACAGCGCCGACATCCAGGTTGATGATGCTGCGGTCCAGGCCTACTACAAGGCACACCTCAATCAGTACATGACACCCGAGTCGGCGAAGCTGCAGTACGCGGAGCTGCGCCTCGACCAGCTGGCCGCCCAGGTCACGGTCAGCGATGACGATCTCAAGGCGGCGTACGAGAAGAACAAGGACCGCTACAACGAGCCTGAGAAGCGCCACGGGCGACACATATTGATTCCCATCGGCAAGGACGATGCGGCCGCCAAGAAGCTGGCCGACGATGTCTACGCGCAGGCCAAGTCCGGCAAGGATTTCGCGGCGCTTGCCAAGCAGTACTCGCAGGACCCGGGGTCCGCGGACAAGGGCGGCGATCTGGACTGGGCGGACCGCAACCAGTTTGTCGGCCCGTTTGCGGATGCGTTGTTCAGCATGAGCGTGGGTGAACTCCGCGGTCCGGTGAAGACCCAGTTCGGCTATCACATCATCCGCCTCGACGAGGTGCAGCCCGGCAAGACCAAGTCGCTCGACAGCGTGCGCCCGGAGCTCGAGGCCGAGCTGAAGCGCAATGCCGCGGCTGACAAGTTCGGTGAGATCCAGGAGCAGATCCAACAGCGGCTGGAGCAGGCCGGCGGCGATCTCGGCGTGCTGGCGAAGGAATTCAACCTGGCGACCGGCGAAGTGTCACCCTTCCTGCGCGGGGCCGGCGGGGCGCCGTTGGGAACGGCTCAACCAGTACAGGACATTGTGTTTGGCGACTCGCCCCTGCAACCTGGGAAGATCGGTGGACCGGTGTTGGTGGGAGAGGATCGGCTCGTGCTCGTGAAGGTGACAGATCACAAACCCCCGCAGGCAAAGCCCGTGGCGGAAGTTCGTGACGGCATCGTGGCCGCGCTCAAGAAGGAGCGGGGCTCGCAAGCTGCGTTGAAGGCCACGCAGGACGCGCAGGCGAAACTCACAGCGGGCACGTCGTTTGACGATGTTGCCAAGCAGCTAGGCGTCAGTTCCGAGCCGGCGCGTTTCATCGGCCGCACTGATTCGACCATTCCCGCGGAGTTGCGTGACTTTGTTTTCAAGGCTCCCAAGCCCACCGGCAAGCCGATCTACAAGGCGCTCGAGTTGCAGACGGGTGGCGCTGCGCTGGTCGCGCTGACCCAGATGCGTACCGAGGCGCCGGTAGTGGACAAAGACAAACAGGCGGATCTGATCAAGCAGCAGACCATGACTGCCAAGCAGGATGCTGCGCGTCATGGGCAGGGCGACACGGTGGCGTACATCGAGCAGGTGCGCCAGACAGCTGAAGTCCGCAAGAACCCGAAAGCTTTCGAGTAAACGACTTCAGGGCGGTCCGCTAACTCATGGCCGCCCATCAACCTCGTCCTGTCGCCGCCACGCCCATTCTCGTGGCGATGGCGATTGGCGCGGCCGTCGGCTGGTATGTCGGTCCCGGGGGCACGGTAGGGGGCGTCCAGGTCCTCGGCTTCTTCGATTTCCTCGGCACCATTTTCATCAACCTGTTGAAGATGGTGGTGGTGCCGCTGATCTCGGCCTCGATCATCACCGGCGTCGCCAGTGTCGGCTCCGGCCGCGATCTGGGCCGTTTAGGTCTGAAGACGCTGGCCTTTTATGTCTTCACCACGTTGCTGTCGGTGTTGATTGCGCTCGTGCTCGTCGATGTCATCAAACCCGGGATCGTGAATGGCGTTCCGGCGCGCTCCCTGCTTGCTCTCGAGGCTTCGTCGGACATCGTCAACTCGAGCGTGCAGCAAAAGGCCTCGGTCACCGTCTTTGACACCCTGCTGAGCATCGTTCCCACCAACATCTTCCAGGCGGCCAGTACCAACAACCTGCTGGGTGTGATGTTCTTCAGTGTGCTGTTCGGGTTCTTCCTGGCGCGCATCGAGCTGCCATACCGGCAGACGGTGCTGGAGCTGTGGCAGGGCGTGTTTCGGGTGATGATGCGCATGACGATTTTCGTCATGAGTCTCGCGCCGGTCGGTATTTTTGGCTTGACGGCCCGGGTGGTCGCCAAGTCGGGGATTCATGCGGCGGGACCGATCCTGACTTTCGGCGCCTGTGTTGTTGCCGGGATCATCATCTATGCCGTCATTGCGCTCCCTCTTTTACTTCGCGCCGCCGGCGTACGCAACCCGTTCCGCTTGTTCTCCGCTATGAGTCCCGCGTTGCTGACCGCGTTTTCAACGGCATCATCGGCCGCAGCGTTGCCTCTCAGTCTCGAATGCCTGGAAAAGCGGGCGAACGTATCTGAACGGATCGCCAGCTTTGTGATGCCCCTCGGAACCTCCATCAATCACGCCGGCAGCGCGCTCTACGAATGCGCGGGGGCCATGTTCATTGCCCAGGCCTACGGTCTGGATCTGACTTTCGGCCAGCAATTCACGGTGGTCATTTTGGCCCTGCTGACATCGATGGGCGTGGCTGGAATCCCGGCGGCGTCCCTCGTTGCCATCGCGGTCATCCTGTCAGCAGTGGGCTTGCCCCCGGAAGGCATTGGGGCATTGCTCGTGCTCGATCGGCTGTTGGATATGGCCAGGACGGCCATCAACGTGTTTGCCGATGCCGCCTGCACAGTGATCGTGGCGCGGCTGGAAGGCGAGACGGACGTCCTCAGCCTTCCGTCTCGGCTGGAAAGCTCATCCCAACCGTATTGAATCCGCCGTCCACGTAAAGTATTTCGCCCGTAATGCCCGCCGCGAGATCGGAACACAGAAACGCGGCGGCGTTGCCGACGTTTTCAGGCGTCACGTTCTTGCGCAGGGGTGCGATTTCGGCCACGTGACTCAACATCTTGCGAAACCCGGCGATACCTGCCGCAGCGAGGGTCTTGATCGGCCCTGCTGAGATTCCATTGACTCGAATTCCCTCTGGTCCCAGGTCCGCTGCCATGAAGCGTACGTTCGCCTCCAGGCTGGCCTTGGCGAGGCCCATGACGTTATAGCTGGGGATCGAACGGACGGCCCCGAGGTATGAGAGGGTCAGAAGTGCGGCGTTGCGGCCGGCCATGAGCGGGCGAGCACCGTGCGCGAGGGCGGTGAAGCTGTAACTGGATACATCGTGTGCGATGCGGAAGGCTTCGCGAGTGGTATTTCCGACGAAGCTACCGGAGATGGCCTCTCGAGGGGCATACGCCACTGCGTGGATGACGATGTCCAGCTGGCCCCATTCGCGCTTGAGCAAGTCGAAGGCGGAATCGATCTGACCGTCGACGCTGACGTCGAGAGGCATCGTGAGTTTCGAACCGAGGGAGTGGGCGAGGGGCTCGACGCGTTCTTTCATCTTGTCGTTCACGTAGGAGAAGGCGAGTTCAGCGCCTTCGCGATGCATTGCCTGGGCAATGCCCCACGCGATTGAACGTTCAGTCGCCACGCCTACGATAAAGGCGCGCTTGCCGGCGAGAAATCCCATTTTTTAGCCTCCAACCCGGTGCCCGGGCGCTGGAGGCGAATTCTATCAGCCTCGGCGGCTGACCATCCGGATCGTGAGCTTCTGTCCCGGAGCGATTCCCGAGCGGGAGCCGATGCCATTCCAGGACATGATCTCTTTCACCGAGCACTGGAACAGCTTCGCAATCTGCGTGAGCGTGTCACCGGCGCGGACCGTGTAAGTGACCTTACGGGGTCCAGCGGAGGTTCGACCGGCTGCATCGCTGTTGGACAGTCTGAGGCGTTGGCCCGCGCGCAGCGGGTCGCCTGGCTGCATGCCATTCATCAGGGCGAGCTTGTTCACATCCATGCCCGTACGGCGCGCGATGCTGTACATCGTGTCGCCACGGTGAACAACATGGACGTGGGGACGCTTGGACATGCGAGTGCGGGGGTTATCCACGCGAGCCGCAGCGAGCAGCACTTTCGCAGGCAATGTGGCCGATTCTGACGGGACCCGCAGATCGGATCCGACTGTCAGCGTGCCTGTAGGAAGATCGTTCATCTCGCGTACGACGTTGGCCGTTGTGTTGAACCGCTTGGCGACTGAAGCAACCGAGTCGCCGCGACCTACCGTGTACGTCTGGGAATGCATGCGTTGGTCGTCGCTGAGGAGCGAGACGTTCTGCGTGAACACCTGGGCGCCATCAACGGGCAGCAACAGGTAGTGCGGGCCCCTGGGATCCGTTGCCCAACGATGGAACGCCGGGTTGAGCTCGTAAAGCTCTTCATCGGTCACGCCGGCAATCTCGGCGGCCACTTTCAGTTCGATCTGGCCGTGAGTCGCGACGCGTGCAAAGTAGGGCTGGTTGGGAATCGGGCTGATGGAGATGTCGTAGGTTTCCGGGTCGGCCACGAGGCGCCGCATGGCGAGCAGCTTCGGCACGTAGGCCTGCGTCTCCTTCGGCAGCTTCAGGCTCCAGAAGTCCAGCGGCTTGCCCTTTGCGCGGTTGGCATCCAACGCGCGCTCCACGGCCATCTCGCCGCAGTTGTAGGCAGCGATGGCCAACAACCAGTCACCGTTGAATTCGTCGTGCAGCGATTGCAGGTAGTCGAGCGCCGCACGTGTTGATTCCACGACATCGCGGCGACCGTCATACCACCAGTCCTGTTTCAAACCGTAGCGCGAGCCGGTGTCAGGAATGAACTGCCACAGCCCTGACGCGCGGGCGCGTGAGTAGGCGTAGGGCTCGAAGGCACTTTCAACCACCGGCAGCAGCGCGATCTCCAACGGCATGCCGCGCGCTTCGAGCTCGGTGACGATGTGATACATGTACAACTCGGCACGGCCGAAGGCGCGCTCGAGATATTCGGGATGCGAGGCGAACCAGTTCAGCTGCTGCTCGACCGCGAGACGTTCCACATCATCGAGCTTGAAGCCGGCGCGCATGCGGTCGAACAGGTCGGCGTATTGCGCCGGTGTTAGTCCGGCGACCTGCGTCGGTGTAGCGCTGAGAGTGGCATCGGCGGGCTCGGCGGCCTGCGCGGAAGGGGGAGTCGGGGCTTCGGGATAGGTGCTGCTCGGCTCAGCCGGCGGGATGAATCCCGTGGGCTCGACGGCCGGACCTTTCAGTGAATGCTCACTCGGTGTATGCGCGCACGCGGCCATTGCAAGCACACACACGGCCAGGAGGGCAGTTTTCGTTACGCGGATCGCGTCTGTTCGCATCACTTCCGTCGCCAAGTTCCTTACCCTCTCACGGCGTGCTAATTTGGCCCCGCCGAGGCAGGGTTGTCCAGGAACAGACGCTACTGTACTCGGGGCGATTAATTTAACCGGTAACTTCTCACTATTGCCAGCCTGAATTGTGCCAGTTCGCACTTCACGTATGACGGACCGCGATGCCGCCCTGACAGCCTGGTGGTCAGGATCGCTGGGACGGGCCCTGCTGGCCGCGGAATCCGAGCTGCTGGGTGAAGCGCTCGAGGACGTTTTTGGCTGGGAATTACTGCAAATCGGCGCTTGGGGTGACACTCGGGAACTGCTCGCAGGAAGCCGGACCCGTCGTCAGACCATCGTTGCCGCGCGGGGGTTCCCCGGCGGGGCTGACATCATCGGCCGACCGTCGCAATTACCAGTCAGTAGCGACTCGGCGGACGCAGTACTTCTGCCTCACACGTTGGAGTTTGCCTCCGATCCGTACGCGATAGTTCGTGAAGTAGATCGCGTTTTGGTGGGCGAAGGTCAGCTGCTGGTGCTCGGTTTCCGGCCCTGGAGCCTGTGGGGCATGCGTGCCCGTGCCAGCCGTTCAGGTTTCCCGCCCGGGCTGCGCCGCGTGCTGCCGGAAAGGCGCGTGCGCGACTGGTTGGTGTTGCTCGGCTACGAAGTTGTCGCGTCGCGGCGTTATTTGTACTGCAGTCCCTGGAGCTCGGGATTGTCGGCGGGCGAGGGAACTGGACGAATCCTCAACCGCGGAATCACTCATCCACTGCCGGGCAGTGCCTACTTGTTGAAGGCGCGCAAGCGGATCTACACACTAACTCCAGTAAGGCCGCGCTTCCGCGAGAAGCCCGCAGTGCTGGGCGGCCTGGTGAAGCCGACCACGCGTTCTCAATCATGATGGGGTCACAGTCATAATCCGGTAGACTCGCGGCCCATGCGACAGATTGTCCTCGATACCGAGACCACGGGCCTCGAGCCCGATTTGGGTCACCGCATCATTGAGATCGGCTGCGTGGAGCTCGTCAACCGACGGCCTTCGGGCCGCACCTTCCACAAGTACATCGACCCGGAACGCGCAATTGACGAGGGTGCCGCGGCAGTCCACGGCATTACGCGCGAGGTGCTGCAGGGCAAGCCCAAGTTTGCAGAAGTTGTGGATGAGCTGGTGCTGTTCATCGACGGCGCCGAGCTGGTTATCCACAACGCAGCATTCGATACCGCCTTCCTCGATGCCGAGCTGGCTCGGATCCAGGGGCAGGCACGGACCATTGCCAAGCTTTGCCGTGTGCTCGATACGTTGGCCCTCGCGCGCTCCATGCATCCGGGGCAGCGCAACAATCTGGACGCGCTTTGCAAGCGGTATAGCATCGACAACTCCCGCCGCGAGCTGCACGGGGCATTGCTCGACGCTCGCATCCTGGCGGACGTTTATCTAGCGATGACGGGTGGCCAGGCCGCACTGGCACTGGCTGAATCAACAGCTTCCGATGGTACAGCGGCAGACCGCCGAGCGATCCGCGCACTCGTCCGACCGTCAATTCCGCTCGTGGTGATCACAGCCACCGAAGCAGAGATGGCGGCCCACGCTGAGATGTTGGCGGTGATTGCGAAGGCGAGCGGCGGCAAGTGTTTGTGGCCGGTCGCGCCTGTTCAGGCCCCGCCTCAAGTGA
>JAXDQF010000434.1:0-2515 GCA_034668025.1 Gammaproteobacteria bacterium
TCACCTGCAAAGCCAGGTACGCCAGCGGCCCAGCCGGTTGAGCCAACCGCAAAGCCGTTACGCCAACCGCCGAGCCGGTTGGCGGGAGACCGCGGCCCGAATCAGGTGATTGGCAGAAATAGTCCCCAGTCGGCCAACCGTTTGCAGGAGGGATCCAAGCCGCAGTCTCCCCCCTAAGATGCGCGCAATCCTGATTTGGTTGCACTGACCTGCGTCAAAATGACACGCCGCCGCGTTGAACAGTGAGACGTCCGTTCAACCTGCGCCAAAGCGAGTGCGATGGCCTGCCTCCTGTTGGTGCGGAGCTCACTTCCGCCAGAACGCGGGCGTGAACAGTACAATAACGCTGAAGATTTCGAGGCGGCCAAGCAACATCGCCGCAGTGCAGATCCACGTTTGCGGACCCGTAAGAGCGTGATAGTTGCGTACAGGTCCATCGGCATGAAGCCCATGGGCGGTGTTGTTGATGGAGGCCACGATCGCGCCGACCGAGGACGGCAGGTCCAACCCTGTCAACAAAAGTGCAAAAGTCAGTAACGCGGCTGTCATGAAGTACAGGAAGATGAAGCCGAACACCGCACTCGCCACCCGGTCCGGGATCGGTCGGCCGCCTACGCGCACCGGCACCACCGCGCTGGGGTGCACCAGCAACTTGAGCTCGTGACCCGCCTGCTTCGCCAGCAGCAGCACACGAAACATCTTGATGCCGCCACCCGCGGAGCCGGTGCTGCATATTATGCATGACAAAAACAGCATCCAGAACGGCGCGAACACCGGCCATGCGTCCACGTTCTGAGTCACCAGGCCCGTGGTCGTCGCCATCGACACCACGTTGAACATCGCGTGACGGAAGGAAATGAAGAAGGTTGGGTAGCTTGCGTGCCAGGTGAGTATCACGGCGATCACCACCACACTGACGCCAACGACCGCGAAGATCGCCCTGAACTCGGGATCGCGGGTGTAAGGCTGCAGGGACAACCTGCGCAGTGCGACAAAGTGGCGCGCGAAATTCAACGAGGCGATGAGCATCAGTGCAATCAGCACGAGCTCCATGGGCACCGAATTGAAATACCCGATGCTGGCGTCGTGAGTTGAAAACCCGCCCAGTCCCACAGCCGAGAACGCGTGGCAGATGGCATCGAACCAGGACATGCCGCACACCCGCAGGGCAATGATCCCGGCCCCGGTGATGAGCGTGTACACCAGCCAGAGGGATTTGGCAGTTTCGGCAATCCGCGGCGCGAGCTTCTCATCCTTGACCGGCCCGGGCGTCTCGCCTTTGTAGAGTTGCATTCCGCCGACGCCCAGAAGCGGCAGCACGGCGAGCGCCATCACGATGATTCCCAGGCCGCCGATCCATTCGAGCTCGTGCCGCCAGAGGTTGAGCGAGGGCTGCAGGTTGTCGAGTCCGACCAACACGGTGGAGCCCGTCGACGTCAGTCCCGACATGGTTTCGAAGAACGCCCGTGTAAAGGTCAGGCCGGGCAGCGCCATCAGCAGCGGGATGGTGGCGAGTGCCGAAGTCGTGATCCAACCGAGCGTGACGAGCAGGAATCCGTCCCGAGGCTTGAGCTCGCGCCGGCGGCCCATCGTCGCTGCCATTACGAGCAACCCGGCCCCGGTGCTGCTCGCCGCGGCCACGACGAAGAACAACGCCAGGCCGTCACCCGTGAAGATCGAGCAGCCGATGGGGAGAAGATAGGCCGCGCCGAAAAACGCCAGTAACTGCCCGAGAACGTGCGCTACTGCGAGCACTCGTACGAATCCCTAACGCGAAGTTCGCAGGAACAGGCGCTCGACCGCCTCGAGATGCCTGCGGTCGGAGAGAAAAAGGATCACGTGGTCGCCTTCCTGCACCACGGTGTCATGGTGAGCCATCATGACTTCATCGCCGCGCACGATTGCACCGATGGACGTGCCTTCCGGCAGCTCGATCTGCTCCACTCTCTTTCCAACTACCCGCGAGGTGCTCTCATCGCCATGCACAACAGCCTCGAGTGCCTCCGCGGCGCCGCGCCTCAGCGAATGCACGCGCACGACGTCACCACGGCGGACGTGGGCAAGGAGCGAGCCGATCGTGATCGTCTGCGGAGAGATTGCAATGTCGATGATGCTGCTTTCAATCAGATCGGCATATGAGGGCTTATTGATCAGCGCCATGACCTTGTGAGCCCCCAGCCGCTTGGCCAGCATGGCCGACAGGATGTTGGCTTCTTCTGAGTTGGTGAGTGCGGCGAACACGTCGGCGCTGTCGATGTTCTCCTCGATCAGCAATTCCTCGTCCGCCGCATCGCCGTTCAACACGATGGCGTTTTCGAGCAGCTCGGACGCCTTGCGCGCGCGTCGGACGTCCCGCTCGATCAGTTTCACCTGGCTGCTCTTCTCGAGCGTTCGCGCGAGCCTGAGGCCAATGTTGCCGCCGCCGGCAATCACGACCCGCTTCACGGGATCGTCCTGCTTGCGCAATTCGCTCATCACACGGCGGACATCGGCGCGCGCTGCGAGGAAGAACACT
>JAXDQF010000435.1:0-3182 GCA_034668025.1 Gammaproteobacteria bacterium
ATCTGGAACAAGGACTTGCGTGCTCCCTGGAGCAGCAATTACACCACCAACATCAACGTGGAAATGAATTACTGGCCGGTGGAAACGGCCAATCTTTCCGAGCTGTTTTCACCGCTCAATGATCTGATTCACAACGTTGCCGTCACCGGCGCGAGAACCGCAGCCGGCCTCTATCATGCGCGCGGTTGGGTGTTGCACCACAATACCGACATCTGGGCCCAGAGCGGGCCCGTGGGCGATTTCGGCAAGGGAGATCCGAAGTGGGCAAATTGGTATATGGGTGGCGACTGGCTCTGCCACCACCTTTGGGAGCACTACCTGTTTACCGGCGACCGCCGGTTTCTCGAGGATGCCTATCCCGTCATGAAGGGCGCGGCTCAATTCACACTCGACTGGTTGCAGACGGATGCGCAGGGTCACCTGGTGACGATGCCGTCGACCTCATCGGAAAACGATTACTACTACCAGCAGGACGGCCAGAGAAGGCAGGGCTCGGTCACGGTAGCCTCCACCATGGACATGGAGATCATCAGGGACCTGTTCGCCAACGTGATTGCCGCCAGTCGGGTGCTGAACACCGATGAGCGTTTGCGACAGGAGCTGACCGACGCCGCCGCGAAGCTGCTGCCATTCCAGGTTGGCAGTAAGGGACAGCTGCAGGAGTGGTACCGGGATTTCGATGATGTGGATCCCCATCATCGGCATACGTCGCACCTCTACGCGCTGTATCCGGCCAATGAGATATCGCCGCTCGCGACACCCGAGCTCGCGGCTGCGGCAAAAAAGTCACTGGAGCTGCGCGGCGACCATGCCACTGGGTGGAGTCTTGCCTGGAGAGTGAACCTGTGGGCCCGGCTGTTGGATGGCAATCACGCTTATGCGCTGTTTCGCAATCTACTGCGCCTGACCAGGGAGGTGGGTATACGCTATGATGGAAATGGCGGTGGCGCCTATCCCAACCTGCTCGACGGCCATCCGCCCTTTCAGATCGATGGCAATTTTGCCAGCGCGGCAGGAGTCATCGAGATGCTGCTGCAGAGTCAGAATGAAGAGCTGCATCTGTTGCCCGCACTGCCGGATGCCTGGCAGGCGGGGTCGGTAAGAAGCCTGGTGGCCAGGGGCGGATTCGTGGTCGATATGGATTGGACCGACCACCGCCTTCAGTCGGCTGTCGTCGTCGCGCGCAATGAGGGCGATTGCGTCGTCCGCACATCAGAGCCCGTGACGCTGCTGCCGTTGAAGCTGCGCAGTGTAAAATCCTCTATCGGTTATACGCTACGTTTCCATGCCGTCCGGGACGGACGGTATGTCATCCAAAGACAACATCGGCGAAAAGAGTGACCGATCGCGGGGAATGACCGGATGTATTCGCAGATAGTCAGTGACCTGGAGAAGGCGTCGGTCCCGGTAAAAGAGCTTCACGGGCCGGGAGTGGTCGCGGTCACCCTGGCCGCCGGACGCATCGTTGCACTGGCCTTTTCCAAAGATGGGCCGAACTTGCTCTGGACGCATCCTGATTTGGGCGATACCGGGCTCGTGAAAGCCAATCCAACTCGACTAATGGGCGGGATCGGCGGCGATCGGCTGTGGTTTTCTCCGGAGCTGCGCTATCACTGGGTTGGTAAGCCGGACTGGCATGGACTGGGTAACTACAAAGTTCCCGCCGATACCGATCCGGGTCACTATAGATTTGTCGACTCGGAGCCGGGCGTCGTGGCGTTGGAGGCCACGGGACGACTTCCGGTGCAGGGCAGCGACCAGTACCTCGCTTTCTGCGTGGAGCGCAAGATCCGCATGGCGCAACCGCCGCTATCGCTCGATGATCCTCTGATGCGTAGCGTTCGGTATGTAGGAATCGAGTCCGTCCACGAGCTGACAATTCAGGAGGAGACGCGGACCGGTGAAATTGATTTATGGCACTTGCTGCAGGTGCCGGTGGGCTCTACCTTGATCGTCCCGCTGCGTCCGGGGCACAGGACGCAGCCCCTCTCCTACGGCCTGCCAGGCGCTTGGCGGACAACCCCCAACAGTGTGATTTGGCGTATTGAGGGCAACACAAACGCCAAAATAGGAATCGCCGCAGAAGCGCTCACGGGCCGCTCGGCCATCGTGCGGCGGCTGTCATCCAAACAGTGGTGCCTGATGGTACGGCAATTTCCGGTGGACGTGTCGGCCCGGTACGGGGATTACCCTGAGGGCGTTCCGCGCGACGATCAAGTATTCCAGGCATGGGACGGCCTGGGCTTCGGTGAGATGGAATTTCACAGCCCCGTGCTGGATGCCGAACGAGGTCCACGAAATCTGCGGGAGAAGGATCAGATATGGGCCTTCGGCGGTTCTGCGCAGACGATCTCGGCTCTTGCAGACACTCTTTTGCATGTCGATATCCGATCTCTGCTATCTCAGGAGAGACCCTGATGAGCCGAATTGCCAAGATCGAAACGTTCCGCGTACCGCCTCGCTGGTTGTTCGTTCGTGTTGAGACGCACGATGGCGCGGTCGGTTGGGGTGAAGGCAGTCTGGAAGGGCATGCCGAGGCGGTGGAAGGCGCGTTTGCCTCCCTCCAGGATCGCTTCATTGGTGCGGACCCCGCTCAGATCGAAGACGTCTGGCAAACCGCTTACCGTCTCGGTTTCTACCGCGGCGGGCCGGTGTTGATGTCGGCCTTATCCGGACTGGATCAGGCACTGTGGGACCTCAAGGGCAAGGCATTGGGTGTGCCCGTGTGGCAGTTGCTCGGCGGACGGGTGCGTGACCGCATTCCCGTGTATGCCTGGATTGGAGGCGACTCGCCCGGCGAAGTGGTCGAGGCAGCACAGGGGAGGCTTGCGCAGGGATTTCGGGCCGTGAAGATGAATGGCACGCCATCGCTCGGGTGGCTGGACAGTCCGAAGAAGCTGGAGGCCGTTCTACGGCGGGTGGAAAGTGTTCGCAGCCTCGGACTGGATGTGGGTGTTGACTTTCATGGGCGCGTTCATAAGCCGATGGCGAAGCAGCTCGCAAGAGCGCTCGAGCCTCTGCAGCCGCTGTTCATTGAAGAACCGCTTCTGTCGGAACATCTTGGAGCAATTCGGCAGTTGTCGAGGCTCACCTGCCTTCCGATTGCGCTCGGCGAGCGTCTTTACAGCCGGTGGGACTTCAAGCCGTTCTTCGAATCCGCGGCCGTGGACATCATCCAGCCG
>JAXDQF010000436.1:0-65766 GCA_034668025.1 Gammaproteobacteria bacterium
CCGCTCGATCTTTAACTCGGTTGAATAACTCTTCACGAAGGATGTCGACGCTCTTGGGGGCCTGGATCCCCACGCGCACTCCCCTCCCATGCACGCCCAGCACCTTGAGCAAGATGCAGTCGCCAATCATGATCCCTTCGCCGACTCGCCGGGTCAGAACCAACATCACCCACCTCCTTGGCCAAACATGTGCGCGTCACACGACCAGCTGCTCGTTGTGCACATCTCCTCCTCCCCGCTGAGCGTCTCTGGTTCGATTTCCGGGAGTCCAAGCCCTCCTCCGCGCGGTTTCATCGGACTTTGCAGCCCGCTTGCATAAAGAGCATTGATATAAATCAATTGCCGGTCAGGTGCAAAGATCCGCGAGCACCATTACACCTTGTAGGGGCTTCAGCCGCGCACGCGGTGTTGGCCGCGAGCTGCCGATTTTGACAGCGTACGGTTGCGCCCCCACAGCGCAAGCAGTGTTAAGCCGGCTGCCGCGCGCAGCGACGTCCGTGGCGCAATGACACCACATCAACCTGAGCGACGTGCGCTCGTGCGTTCTGACGAGAATGGGCCACGGCATCCAATCATTGAGTACGCTGCGGGCCGCTTTGCTATCGCGAGAGTCTGTCCTGCATCTGATGGATCACTTTCCACGCGTGGCGCGCGCGCTCTGGTGGTCCACCTTCGTGGAAGAATCGATCGCCCGTGCGTGGTTGGTCAATGTCGGACACCGACCCGCCTTCGATCGCATGGCCCACTTCTTGCGCAGGTTGGCGGGCTTCGATCCGGGCTACCTGCACCTCGATCAGATTAGACCGACGGGGACATCCAGCGATCAGCGGTTCGTGAAGGTTCCGGTGTCGCACTTGCAAAGTGACCATGCCTTCGTGCCCCGATGGGCATTCCTCGAGCAAGTGCATGAACACGCCTGATCCCCGCTATTCACGTAGTGCCTCGACCGCTATCAAGTTGGTCCGATCTTGTGACGTGCCCTTGCTCGCGTCGAATTGACTGCGATCAATGCGATTCGGAGCTACCCCCTATAGGCTCAAACAATGAGCATGCCGGGGCTGAAAGTGTTTGACGCGACGTTGCAAAAGACCTACCAGTGGCTGAACGAGCTGATGCAGCTGCTCGACTGGGGTGACAAGAACAAGGCCTACCTGGCGCTGCGCGCGACGTTGCACGAGTTACGCGATTGTCTCACGACCCAGGAGGTGGCTCAGCTCGCAGCGCAGTTGCCGATGCTGGTGCGAGGCTTCTACTACGAAGGCTGGAACCCGGCCGGCAAGCCGGAGAAGGAACGGAGCGAGGAACAGTTTCTCGCTCACATCGCGCGCTACTTCCAAGATGCCGAGGATGTCAATCCAGAGCGGGTTGCACGTGCCGTGTTCACCGTTCTGGCGAATCATGTCTCCGAAGGAGAAATCGAGGACGTGCGGCAAGTATTGCCGAGCGGTGTGCGGCGTTTGTGGCCGCCGCCGGCGCACGCATCGGAATGACGGACCCGAGCGTGTCGCCTCGGCTTCGTGGCGCGCCGGGGCCATTCCGGAGTTCTGGTGTTACTCGTGTCAGTCTATTGGCGTCGGTATGGAATTTGCTGCGTCACTTGTTTCCGATACCCTGAGGAGCAGGCAAACATGGTCACGACTGTCGGCAACGAAACTGAACTGGACGAACTCGTCGAGGATCTGGTCAAGCTGGATTTTGCGGTCATTGTGGCCTACGACGCCGCGATCGAGCGGCTCTCCAACGTCGAGTACCAGCGGCAGATGCGCGAGTTCCGCAACGATCATCGGGATCACACTCAGGTCCTAGGTGCGTGGCTGCGCGAGCACGATCATACTCCCCCGGACGGCGGTGGCGCCAAGGAGTTATTGACAAAGGGCAAGGTTGTCATCGCAGGTCTCGCGGGCGATAAGCAGGTACTGCAGGCAATGAAGACCAACGAGGACGATACGAACACGGCTTATGAGCGAGCGATCAAACACGAGGAGGCGGCTGACTTGGTGACAGTCTTCGAGAAGAACCTGTCGGACGAGCGCCGACATCGTACGTGGATCGAGGCTACCATCGCGACGCTCTGAGCTAGGTTTCGGAACGCTCGGACCACGACGCAGCGAGCTCTCCAGTCGCTGCGCCTCATTCCGCCTCATTGCAATGCAGGCGCTTTCTCGCCCCGGTTGCGCCTCAGGAGTAGTCATGCTGGAGAAACTGCCCGAATCGCTCGGTCATGCCCTTCGGAGTCGCCGAGCCGGCCTGCAGAACGTCCTGTTCAACAAACCGTGTGTGAGTGGTGCCATCGCGCGGCTGGAACTTTCGAGCCCGGCATTTGCCGATCAAGGCCCGATCTCAACACTGTTCACCGCCGATGGCGAAGGCATTTCGCCGCCGCTGCAATGGCGAAACGTCCCTGTCACGGCGACTACGCTGGTGCTGATAGTTGAAGATGCGGACTCACCAACACCGGAGCCATTGGTGCACGCGATTGCTGTCGATATTGATCCGACGGGTGACGGATTGGTCGCGGGTGAGCTCAACGAGGCATACGGCGGGGCACTGCGACTCGGTCGCAATTCGTACTTGAAACGCTCGTGGTTGCCACCTGACCCGCCGCCGGGTCACGGAGTGCATCACTACGCATTTCAGCTTTTTGCCCTTAGTGATGGCCGAGCCTTCTCGGAGTCACCCGGGCGCAAGGAGCTGGCGGGGGCCATTCGCGAGCGGACAGTCTCCAGCGGCTGTCTCATCGGCACGTATGAACGCACCGGTAAGGTTGAGTCTCCTCATTAGCTAATTCGTAGAACGACGCAAGACTCGAGGTTACTTCACAATAGGCAATTCGCAACATCGAGATGAATGTCTCAATTGCCCATGATCCCAGCCCTGATCGTTGACTGGGCATTGTGCAGAGCAGAGTATCGTCTGGAGGACCGTCGCAGGAGTGATCCGATGTTAGTGACGGTGCTCTGCGGTTGTTGAATGAGGATTGACGGCAAGTCAGATCCAGCAGCGATCGCTTCAGGGAGTTCAGGCGATGTCGGACAATCTCCGCGGATCATTCGGGTACAACGGCATTCAGTTCGTGGAACTGTGTTTGTTCGAACCCCGCTCGCATCCTCTCTAGCTGATCCGTTCCAGGGGCAATGCTCACTACGCCAGCCTGTCTTGGCAGAATAACTCGTTGAACGATCTTCGATCTCGGTTGTAACGCACCGAGAGGCAGAGATGCGCGTGTCGACACAAGAAATAAGAATACCCGCCCCAAGGATCGCAGCGCAGGAGTCGAAGCGCCTCAGTTCGCGCATTCGCTCCCTGCTCATTGCCGGCCTCATCGCGTGCGCAGGCATCCTGTTTGCACACCTGCTGATTCGCAGCCGACATTGGGAGCACGACCACGACACCCCCCTGTTGCAGTATTGCGGGTTCCTGATGGACCGCTACGGTTGGATGCCGTACCGGGCAGATCTCCCGGGTCATGCAACCCGCCGAGCCAGGTCACGCCGCGTGATATCCCCGCATCGAAGCTCCAAAGAGCTCCGCCACTGTTGATGCTCAAATTAGAGCTGAGGTCGCATCGCACCATCATAGACGGGGTCGGCTGGTGTGCCGTGTCGTACGGAACTTGCTACTGTTGGGGGGCACATACGCGGGCGCCAGCTTCGCAGAAAGGTTCACTCGTGCCGGATCACAACGCTGAAATGAATGAAATATCCCCTCAACAGGTGTTCGCAATTCTGAGCGACGATGTTGATCGATGCTTTGAGATCATGAACCCCACGGCGGACAGTCCGGAGGTGGTGGAAGCACACGAGTATGAGGAAACGGCGGTTCGCAGCTATGTGCGCGCTGCCTTCGCGTGCATGGAAGGAATGTCGTTCTGCATGAGAGCATGGGCCGCAGAACGAATGCCGGAGTCTCAGGCTGAACAGCAGGCGGACCTGGAAAGCAACCTGACAGCCATGTTCACTCAGTTGGATCAGGTGATGCGCATCGAGCCGCAGCTCGGCACGGGCCGGCAATGGTGGCTGAACTTGCAGAAAGCCCTGGAACTCAGGCACCGAATGGCGCACCCGCGATCCTGGACCGATCTTGCACTCACACGCGAGGAGATACTGACGGTTGTGGATGCGGATGCCGGATTCCGGCTGCTGCTTTCGCGATACCTCGAAGTTTAGCGCTGTTGGCGGATTCCTCGGCCCAACAGCGGCGAGGGCTCACACAACGGAACCTTCGGCAGTCCCGAGCGTTTCAACTTCAACTGTAGCTTCGGAGACGTCCCATGAGAACGTCGATCCTGTCGTCCCTCATGTCAGGGGCTTGTGTGCTGGCCTGGTCGGCTGCCGCGGCGGCGCAACAAGCGGTGACGACCGAACCCGTTAGCGTGTATGCAGGACCTGATGACAGCTATCCGCAGGTTGCGCAGCTCGACAGCGGCGCGCCGGTTCGGGTCAATGGCTGCCTGGGTGATTGGAGCTGGTGTGACGTAACGGCTGACGATGTACGCGGTTGGTTGTACTCGCCGGATCTCACGTATGACTACCAGGACGGCTATGTTCCGCTCTACACCTACGCACCCAGCCTTGGCATCCCAGTGGTGCAGTTTACGATTGGCGACTACTGGGATCGGTACTATCACGGGCGACCCTGGTATGCCCAAAGAGATGAATGGGAACATCGCGGCCCGATCCATCATCGCCGTCCCCCAGGACCTGCGCCCAGTGCGGGCCCACCCCCTCGCTCGGCGCGCGTGGAGCGGCCGTCCCAAAACGGGAACGCGGAACGATCGCTTCGGCTGGGCCGGGCGGAGCCCTCCCATAGCGAGCCGGATCGCCGTGACAGTGAGAGGCGCCCGGACACAGACAGGCGCTCAGGTGATGCGACATCGCCCCAGCCACACCCCGCAGCTCCTGCGGTCCTCTCGCATCCTGCGGCTCCCCCGAGAGAGGATCGTCCCAGACCAGAGGCGCATCCCCTAGCTCCCGCACACGAGGAGCGTCCATCCAATCGCGACGAACCGAAGCGTCAGGAGCAACGTCCTCCTACGCCGCAACATGCAGAGTCGGTACGGCACGAAAATCCGCGCCCTGCAGCGCAGAAGCCAGACGATCGTCCGGGCGACAGCCCTCACTGACTCGCGGTGTCGACACGAGCGTAATCGAGGCCATGTCAGTGTTGGTGTAACGCAACGCGCAAGTAGCGGACTGAAGCGCTCATTTTGACTTACAATACGAGCGGCCTGTCATCGGGACGAGACTCATGGAGACCTCGCCTGACCAAACAATCATGCCGCTCGAACCACGCACGAGCGCTCGAACGGCTTTGTGCATCATTGATCCCGCGAGCGCCGAACTCTTCAGCTTGCACTACAACCGTGTGAGTTTCCGGTTCGAGCATGGATTGAACGGCCACCCCCTGCTGGACCTGTCGAGCCTGGTGAAACTGTCGGCTCACCACCGGGACGATTCCGGATATGCCTATTGGTGTAATGGGAGGGTTGAGGTCAACGGCGGTTGGGATGCAGGTCGTCCGCAAAGTTTATCGTTGCAACAGACGGTTGCCCAGATCGCAAATGACGACTCGTTGGTCATTCTGAAGCACGTAGAGGAAGACTCCGTGCTCGGGCCGCTGGTGAAAGATTGCATCGCCACTGTGGTGGACATGGTGGGACCGCAGATGCGCGATGACGTCATTGTAGCGCGCGGAACCCTGCTGATAGCTTCGCCCCGCCGGGTAACTCCGTACCATATTGACGCTGACGTCAATTTCCTGTTCCAGGTGGCCGGCGACAAGCTGATACGGGTATTCGATCAGACTGATCGGACACTCCTGACAGACCCCATGCTCGAGAAATACTATCGAGGGGATATCAGTGGGGCGCAATTCGCAGCCTCACGAGATGGCGAGGCCCGTGTGTGGGAGTTGCATGCTGGCCAGGGAGTGCACATTCCCTGCACCGCACCCCATTGGGCGATGACGTTGGACACGCCTTCCGTGGCGCTCAGCATCAATTGCGACCTCAGGTCGACAATTCGCCTGGCAGATATCTATCGGGTGAACGGTGAGCTGCGTCGACATGGCCTGGTGCCCACATCACCGGGGGTCAGCGCCTGGCGAGACGCTTGCAAGGTTGCCGCGGTGAATGCATTTCGCGTGCTCCGAGCGGCCACCCATCAACATTGACGGCGCGTCGCACCAGTAGAACCGCCACATGCGTCAGCGCTGCGGGGAGCAACCACCAGCCGATACGGCGGTGTTGCGATAAACCAAGGAGGCGACTGTGCGGAAGTCCGTCTCCGCGGAGCGGGTACACGTACAGGAAGATAGCGAGCAGAACGCAGACTTAACCGCTGACAATACCGATGTCCAAAATCACGCCGCCTGAAGCGTCGGGCGGACTGGCAAGGAACAGTCCGCCGAGGAGGAGGGCAACAACCAGTCGGCGGTAAGTGCTCGCTGCCATCGCTTCACTGGCGAAAACTCTATGGTGTCAAGCCATGATGCGCGGCGAGGTAGGGAGGCCTCTGCCGTCCCAGTGCAAACACTTGACCCGGCTCCTTCCCCGATTGCAGAACGCAAAAATATGACCGCTGGTCGGCTCCTGCTTGATGACGTTCACCACCAACCCACACAGTCCCTCAAACGAGAGCCGAAGATCCGTTACTCCCGTCCTGATGAAAACCCGAGTCTCCACTGTCAGGCCCAGCACGACTAAAGCTCCCCGGTAGCCAGCGCGCCTAACACCGCGCCCCGCCATTGCACTTCCGTGCCGGCCATGACCTCCACCCGGGTGCCGCTGGGAAAACTAATGCGCACCGCGGCGCCCGACTCGGTCACCTCACGACTACCGGCCGATCGACCTACCAATCGGGGCAACTCCACCAATCCCGCCGCTTGCTGGCGCGACTTCCGACGCCACGCCCACAGACCCGACGGGGTCAACTCGTGCTCGCGACAAAAGCTCTTTACGCTCTGGCCGCTGCGTTCGAACAGCGCCACCCAGTTCGCCCTTTCCGCAGCACTGCGCATGCGACGGGGCCTTTTGCCAATCGTTGTTTCGTTCATCGACGCAGGTCTCCTTGTAAAACCCGCGCCCTCCTTATCAGCCGCTCCGACCGGCGACTACGCTGTACTCGCTGGGGTGCTTACCACTCATGCACACTTATCGAGTCGCGGCGAGACTGGAACAGCATCCGGGGCAGGAAATGGCTTGTTGAATAGAAACGCCTGGGCCGAGGGCCCGACTCGTGACAGCGTCTCGAGTCGCGCTTTCCCTTCGGCGATAGTTGGACGATGTCCCGCGGGAACCCACCACAACGCTAATTGAAACTCCATTCGCTCGAACCACTCTCTGCGCCGACGCATGATTTCCCGGTGCCCCTCGCTGCGGTAGACAAAGTTCGCCAGAGCGTCCAAGTCCCTCCACACCGACATGTTGATCGCTGTATTGGGATTGTCGAACGCTTGGATATCCAGTGCGTCATTGCCTTCGCCCACTAATCGCCATACAAACCCCTGCGCACACTCCGCTAACGCATTGACGCGATCCAGATTGGCGATGAAATCGGCATTCACGGGATCGGTCATCGGCACACGAAACGTTGCTATATTGATTTCGGCCAACTGGTACTGCATCGCGGGCTCCCTGGTCGCATTCGAGGGGATGAGCGTATTCGGCGGGGATGGCGGCGTATTGAAGAAAATCACCCCCCTTGGAGCCTCGACGAACGCCTATGGAACTCAGGCCCGATACTGACCCGGCGTGGCTGCGACAAGCTTCTTGAAACTTCTTTGCAGATGCGCCTGATCAGAGAATCCCGCTGCGAGGGCCACTTCCGCTATCGGCCGACCGCGACGAAGTTGCGAGCGGCTGAATTCAATGCGGCAATTTGTTAGGTATGCATGCGGCGTCAACCCGTATTTGTCCTTGAACGCTCGAATCAAATACGAAGGTGACAGATCAGCCGCGGAACAGATCTCGTCCAGCTTGAGCGAGCGAGCGTAATTGTCTCTTATGAATTCCGCAGCGCGCACGAGGCCGCGATGTCCATACCGCGGCAAGTCCGGTGCGGGATTCAGTGCCTGTTGTGTTGCAGCCATGAATGCCAATGCCGCACTGTGCTTCTGTAGACACTCTGCTTGCTCATCAGTGAGAACGTCGTAGAGGCGATGCAGCCCGGCATACAATCGGGGTTGTGTGGTGGCGGTTGTCAAGAACGGTCGAAAGTCTTGATTCCGGCTAATACCAAGATCCTGTTGAATGCCGATCAACCAAGGGACCTCAACGTAGAGCATGCGATATGACCAAAGCTCGTCGTGGTTCGGGTTGCAGGCATGTGCGTCTCCAGGGTTCATTACAACCACCGTTCCAGCGCCGATGCGTTCCCGCGTCCTCCCGTTCAAGTAGGTACAGCGCCCATCCGTGACGATTCCAATGGAGAACGTTTCATGTGCGTGTTTGGCGTAGCGAACCTTGCGACCATCGTGAATCGCACGCGCTTCGATAAATGGAAGCGTGTCGTCGCGCCAGAACCTTGGCCGGGCAAGCTCTCGTACCGAAACAACCATGTTCTTCGCCCTCCAAATCCACCAGTTTTCGAGTCCTACGGTCGTTTACTGTACCGTAGACGGACGCGGAAGCCAGCGCCGCGCGAGGAAACGTGCCCCATAAGCGATCGCGATAGGCCTTTCGCGCTCCGCCGATGTCGTGAACCAAAATGCGAAGGTGGTCGAACGCCGGGGCCGCCGCCAGCGTGCGGGCGGTCAGACACGTGCCTCCGGTGGCATGCGGGGTGTACTGGTATCAACCAAAGCCGATTCGGAGCGGCTCCCGGGTGGCGGCTAGCGCGTTTCGCGACAGTAGCTCAAGTGCGATGTGGCTAGCGCATTGGCGCGGATGGCAAGGAACCGGCGTTTGGATGGCCGGGTATGCGCGGCGGGAGGGATTCGATGCTGACGCGGCGTATCGGTGGCGGCGGGTGCTGCGCCGCACGGGCAAGGACGCATGTCGGCCGCCTGCGCAGCTAAGCAACGCTCTCGACGAGGACTTTGATCTCAGCAAGCCACGCAGCTCGCTGCTCGGCGGTACTCCCCGCTACTGGCGCGTACATACGCCGTACGACGCTTTCGACGCCACATAACGAAAAGATGCTGTGCTTCCAAATTGTTTCAAGCGGGTCGCCGAAAACCGCTGTCTCGCGCTCGGGAGGCGTATTAGATGTATTGAAGACCAAGGCATGTCGAGCTCGGAGTAGCCCTGCTGGCACTCCTTCGAAGCCGATTCCAGATGGATATCCGTAGGCAGTATTCAGGCGGAACACGCGATCGATCCAGCCCTTGAGAATGGCCGGTGGCTGACTCCACCAATTCGGATGAAAGATGAGGATTAAGTCGGCGCGGGCAAGTTCAGAGCAGTGTTGCTCGAGGAGCGGGTCGGACGAGGCCGTGTTGTATGCTTCGCCGAACGTTTGGACCGGATCAAAGTGCTCGGCGTACAAATCGTGCTCCGCGATGCTGTAGCCTCGAGCGGCAAGCACCCGTTCCGCGGCCGCGGCCATCGCATGGCTAAGACTGGTCGGACTTGGGTTTGCGACGATGATAAGCGCGAGCATGTAGGCAGTCTCTTCCTGAAATCAACAGATAACCATGCCCGGACATCTACATTTAAGCAAGGACGGCCTTACTCAACTGCTTACGCTGACCGTATACCGTTTTGTCCAAAATCACGGAGCCAAAGCCCGTCATGCCGCTTCACGATGGTAGTAACTGAGCATTCCGCCGAGTCGTTCGCGCCGTTTGACTGCGACGCAAGACTCATCAACCCCAACTGACGAAATCAGCAACTGATTGCCATCAGGAGAACTAACTGAAAGGGTGGCAGCAGTCGCGACATCGCCAGTGATTATATCGACGGCGCGGCTGCCCTGCCCTATTCGGCGCTATAGGGATGGGCGTTCGAATATCTGGACACTACGGGCTCACGCTGAATCTCTGACGCTCGGTTGCGAGCTTCGAGTTTCTTGGGCTTGCGAGAGGGATGGGGACGTGGTGGGAATGGACACTTTAGATAAAGACTAGCGGCTCGCATCACTGACATTGCGTTATGCTTGTGGCCGGCCGCATCTGAGTTAATACCCATAGTTCACAGATCGCTGATTCCCTATTGTGCGTTTGCGCTGCTCGTCTGCGCCGAGCTGGCGGCCATTCTGCTGTTGAATCACGGCTTCTTCACGTACAGCCTCGATGATCCTTACATCCATCTTGCGTTGGCGGAGCGCATAAGCGCCGGCACATATGGCATCAACGCCGGCGAATTCGCGGCGCCGGCCTCGAGCATCCTGTGGCCATTCCTGTTGAGCCTCTTTTCCGGCACGAGCCTGCTCCTCTACCTGCCGCTGATCCTCAATGTGACGGCAGCCTGCGCGACTCTCTATATGATGGACCGCGTCACACGTGACAGCCTCGAGGTGACAGCAGGGCGAGCCAGCATCTTCTGGGTTACCTGCCTGGTGATGCTGCTCATCCCCACGACCAACCTTATCGGTCTGGCATTCACGGGAATGGAGAACTCGTTGCAGCAGTTGCTCGCGGTCCTGATCGTGGCAGGCCTGATCGAGGAATCCAGGAGCGGCCGCGTTCCGTTCTACCTTTGGGCCGCCATCCTTCTAATCCCTCTCGTACGCCACGACAGTCTGGCACTGGCGCTTCCCGCGCTGGCCTACCTTACGTGGCGACGACATCGACGCGGCGCACTTTGGGTCGCAGGCGTGATGCTGGCAACCCTGGGTGCTTTCTCCGTGTTCCTCGAGTTGCATGGCATCGGGTTGTTGCCGACCTCCATAGCCGCGAAATCCGATCTCGTGCGCACCAACGGTTCCATCCTCTCGCTGTTGCACGGTATCTACGGGAATATGGTTCAGAGTCCCCAGGGGACCGTGCTGGTGTTGGTAGACGTTCTGCTGGCTGCGACTGCGCTGGCTCGCCGCGGAGCCGAGCGCGGACTTGCTGCCACGGTCGCAGCAGCGTTGCTGCTTCACCTGATTTTCGGGCGGGTCGGAGCTTATTTCCGCTACGAAGCGTACCTTTGGGCTGGGACGGTGCTGACACTCATTCACCTGCACCAGGAGCGTCTGCGCGAGGCATTGGCAGTAGGAGGCGGGGCGTGGGGACGCGTCGCCGTTTTCGGAGCGCTGGGCTCGGTATCCCTGCGCTATGTGTTCGTCCTGGCCAGCACCCCTCTGGCCGCGAACAACATCTACGACCAACAGTATCAGATGCACCGCTTCGCCGTTGACTTCTACAAGGGGCCGGTCGGGGTCAGCGATCTGGGTTTGGTCTCTTTCCGGAACCCGAGCTACGTGTTAGACCTCTGGGGCCTGGGGTCCCTGGAAGCGCAACGGGAGCGTTTGCGCAATCCGACCTCAGCGTGGATGGATCCTCTGAGCCGCAAACACGGCGTCGATATGATCATGATCTACGACAATCTGTTTCCGGGACTTCCCACTGAATGGATCTTCCTGGGCCAGTTGCAGCTGCAGCGCAAGCGGATCACACCTTCAGGGGACCAGGTACAGTTCTATGCACGTAGCCCGGTCGCCGCCTGCAAAGCGCTGGCGCTGTTGACTGATTTCGCCGCGACACTGCCGCCGGGAGCGAGATTCATTCCGGGCCAAACCCGCAGACCCGCAACGAGTCAACTTTGTGTACCCCCATATTGCACCACTCGCCCACCAAAGTATTTTCGTATTTGTGCTTTCAATATTTGGATAAGCCACCGGAGCTGCGCCGAACAGAGCTGCTGCGACCAGCAGGAACGCACACCAGAACAGGCATGTCAGCCCAAGACGCTTGCGAAAGAACATCAATAGGATGCCCAGTGTGCCTGCGGCTATCCCAACTAAGCCACATAACTTTTGCAAACCAAACACGGCCGGGCGGATCCAATGTTGGATTCGCTCATGACCGCCGGGGCGAGCCTTTCGTCAATCGGATGCCAGACTAGCGGAGCCGGCGCCGTCCCGCGCGGCCCGCGGCGCCGCGGGCAATCCGCAGCACGATCCTGCCAATGACCTGACCCCGTTCCAGTCGCGCATGCGCGCGGGCCGCTTGGGCTAACGGATATACGGCGGCAATCCGCACCTGCAACCGGGTCTCGTCGGCTGTGCGTTCGAGACGGGCGAGACGCTGTTGACTCACTTCGCCGTCGTAGCCTTGCACCGAGAAGCGCCGCCGACCTCGTTTTGGTTCCGGCTCCACGCCATTCGGGTACGCAATCCGACCCGTGGGCTTGACCAGATCGAGACAGCGATCGAGTGTCGGACCGCCCGCAAAGGCCAGCACCGCATCGAGACCGTCCGGCGCAAGCTCACGCAACCGCTCGACCGCGTTGTCTGCCCTGGCATCGAAAGCCGCTTCGGCGCCCAGACTCAACACGAGCCGTGTCGATTTTCGACCGGTGGCGGTCGCAATCACGCGCGCACCGCGGCACTTTGCAAACTGGACCGCCAATGTGCCGACCGCTCCAGTCGCTCCGAAGATGAGCACGGTCTGCCCTCGTCGCAGGCGGAGCACGTCGTGCACGCCCTGCAGTGCCGTGAGCCCGGTGACCACTGCCGCACCGGCGTGCAATAGATCCAACCGCCGCGGGACATGTCCCACGTGCTCCGCGTTCACGGCCACGTATTCCGCGTAGAACCCGCCTTTTGGATTGATGAATTCATAGGCCCACACACGCTCGCCCACATCAAAGCGCCGCACTCGGGCCCCTTTCGCCGCTACGACGCCCGCACCATCGGTGCCGAGCACGAGAGGGAACCTTGGCCGTCCGCTTGGCCACCAGCCGCCGCGAATATCGGCGTCCCATACGCCCACGCCGGCTGCTTGGAGCGCGATGAGCACCTCGTTCGGCCCCGGCTCGGGAACGGGCAGCGTATGCAGCTTGAGTACAGAAGGAGGGCCGAAGCGATCGATAGCGGCAGCTTCCATCGTCGGGCCGGACACGTTGACTTTCCGAGCACACATATAGGCACCAAAGCAGTTGCCACGCCCCAGTGTCAACATTGGTGCCGTCGGCCTAGGAACACATTGACCAGAGTCAAGGCATGGCTAGTGATGCAGTCCGCGACGACACAACGCGCGTTGCATCGTGTGCCTCGAGGGAGCGTTTGTCTCAGATCAAGGCCCGAGGGCCGGCGGTGGTCATAGACTGCGCTCATCACGCCGAGCAAGGGCCGTATCACGTGCAAAGTTGGTTATCGCTGTGAAATCCGATCTCATGCGTGTCTATGAGCTGCAGCAGCCGATGGCCTGGACATTTGGCGTTCGCCTACCAGCGTGGCCCGAGCATGGCGCAAGCCGCCTGCGCCGGATTCAAAATTGCTGCACATCGGCGCACGGTTCGCACGCTTTTCGGAGGTTGCGATGGCCACGATGAAGGCGGTGCTCCTCGAATCATTCGGCGGCACCGAGACGCTGAGGGTGAAGGAAATCGAAAGGCCCCGGCCGGGTGATGCCGAAGTCCTCATCAAGGTGCAGGCCGCCAGCGTGAACCCGGTGGACTACAAGATGGCCGCGGGAAAATACCCAACCGTGACCCAGAATCAGTTGCCGATCGTGTTGGGCCGGGACATCTCGGGCACGGTGATCGGTTGCGGCCGCCAGGTAACCGATCTGGCAGTCGGCGACGAGGTGTACGCCATGCTCGACAGGGCACACGGAGGCTTCGCCGAGTACGTCGCCGTCAATGCCGACCTGTGCGTACCGAAACCAGCGAAGCTGGATCACGCGGCAGCCGCTGCGGTACCGCTCGCCGGGATCACCGCCTGGCAGGGGCTGTTCGATCACGGCCGGCTCGTCTCGGGCCAACGCGTGCTCATTCACGGAGGCGCGGGCGGGGTCGGGCACTTCGCCATCCAGTTCGCAAAGGAGCGGGGTGCAAACGTTTCCACCACGGGTTTGGCCCAGGATAAGGATTTCATGCGATTGCTCGGCGCCGACCAGACGGTCGACTACACATCCGACGCGTTCGAAAAAGTGGTGCACGGCGTCGATCTCGTGTTCGATCTCGTGGCGGCGGATACGCAGGAGCGCTCCTGGCATGTACTGAAGGACGGTGGCGCGTTGGTCTCCACGTTGACCAAGCCCTCCGAGATGATGGCGAGGCAGCATAACGCCCGCGCGACGAACTACCAGGCCCAGCCGAACGCCGGCGAGCTCGCCGAGATCGGGCAGCTGATCGCCACCGGCAAGGTCAAGCCGTACATCGAGGCGACGTTTCCGCTCGAAGAGGCGGGCATCGCACTGCAGAGGCTGCAGCAGAGGCACACGCAGGGAAAGATCGTTCTTGAGGTGAGCGCATGACCGGGGAGAATTCATCATGGTTGCACCCGCCGCAGGCCTAGCCGAAAAAATGACCCAATCCCGATACTCTCATCGGACCCATCATCAATGAGCGCCAGCTCGCGAGGCTGCAGAACCTGATCGCCGAAGCGCGACAAGCCGGGGCGCGTGAGCTCACCGGCGGGCAGCCCAACGGCCTGGTACTGCCGCCGCACGTATTTGCCGACGTACGCAATGACATGACAGTTGCCCGCGAGGAGCTGTTCGGCCCCGTAGCGCCGCTCATCCGGGTGCACGGCGAGAGCGAACATCAACGGTTTCACTCGAATCCTCGGAGTCCGGATGAAGGACTTTGAGATCCAGCACGTGGGCATCTCTGTTCAACAGCTTGATCTCGTCTTCGCATTTGTAGTCCGTAGCAGGGCCCCTGAGCTCGTACACGGCCGTTGTGTCGGTTCCCCGGATCCAGAGGAGCTGATACAGCGGATTCGCCGCGAGCGCGCTCAGGAAGCTCGGGTCGCGGGGATTGGGGACATCGGGCGTCAGCTTCACCTCGATTTGCGCCCTGCACATCTCCGGGGCCGCGGTGCCGGCAGTGTGTTTGCCGAGCGCTCCCGCGAATACCACGCCATACAGACATACCCGTCCCCACCTCGCCAGCCAGGAATTTGGCGGCCTGTCGTGCCCTGACACGTCGATTTTCCTCTACGTTGCGGCCGAGGGTTTTTCCTCGGACTTCAGGTCTGTATGCATGACGGTAGCGCCGAGCTCCCGCAAACGTGCTTCGAGCGGCGCGGTCGCATCCTCGGGTACCTCGATGACCAGAGCACTCTTGCCCGGCGTCAGTTGCGCGGCGACCTCGTCGAAGAAGCTCTCTTCGACGCCAAAGTTGGCGAGATCTCGCGTGAATCCGATAAACCCGCCGGCGGCGAACCCGATGGCCGAGCCAATGAGCCCAACAGGCGCCCCGATCAGTGCGCCGACCAGCGCACCGACTGGGGCGCGAAATGGCAGCCGGCTGGCGCACTTCTGCTCCGCGACCTTTCCATCGGGATGCTTGACGATGACAGCCACGCCACGGACGGCCATGCTCACGGGATCGTCGGAACTCTCCAGCACGTCAGCCACCTCGTAAGCCTGGGCTTCGTTGGAAAAGATGGCGATGGTGAGTTGATTCACGGCTAGGTCTCCTGTGGCCCGACCACTTGGCGCGTCATTTGGCGATCAACGTGGTGCCGCCGCGGAAGCCGCTCCCCGCGGCCGCACCCGATGGACGAACGCAACCAGCGCCTGGAGCTGCTCGACGACGAGTTTCTGCGAGCCCTGGTGGGTCAGCTTACCCGCCTCGTCGAAACGCTCGTGCGCCTGTGCAACCATCACCTCGGGCTGGTTGAGTACGAACGAATTGAGGAAAACGAAACACCTGCGCAGGTCATACTGCGCCCGGGCCGATCCGAGCATGCTCGGGCTCGCCCCGGTGATCGCGATCGGTTTCTCGTTGAACGGTTGATTGGGAGGCCGCGACACCCAGTCGATCGCGTTCTTGAGCACGCCGGGAATCGAGTAGTTGTATTCCGGCGTGACTATCAGCAAGGCATCGGCGCGCTGAACCTGGTCCCGCAGGCGGCCGACAGACGGGGGAAATCCCACTTGGCGAACATCCTCGTTGTACGCAGGGATCTCATCGATGTGCGCGGTCTCGATCATCGTTTCCGGGGGCGCCCACTCAGCATAGGCCCGCAGCAGCAAAGCATTGTAGGAGCCCTTGCGCAGGCTGCCGCAGATACCGAGGATGCGGTGCATAAGCTTCTCCTGGTAGGCCCACAGCCCACTGAAACGCCATCCTCCGTCATCCCGACCGCGCCGGAATTGATGGGCATCAATGCTGCCCGGATCCGCTCATTGCGGTGACTGGCGCGAGGCGCGTGCTTATATCGACTTTACGCCGAGGCGGACGCAAGCTTAGTCATGTTGTGCGGGTCGATAACGTACTTCTTGGGCGAGCCATTGTGGAAAGTCCCGTATGCAGCGACTGCATCCTCGAGCGCGATGACCTCTGTGTTCAGCAGCGGGGTCAGGTAAGGCATCCGATCCCACAGAATAGCCATCATCAGCTCGCGGTTATAGCGCATGACCGGACATTGGCCTGCGGTGAATGATGGCGATTTGACCCACGCCTTGGGGAAGGCTACCGGGAGCTTGCCTTCTATGTACAAAGGCTGTGGTGCCTTCGGATCCTGGTCTGTATAGACGCCGGGAATGCCGATCGCACCAGCTGGCTTGATCACTTCCATCAGCATATTGATGACCGCTTCCTCGTCGTTCTTCTTGCGTCCCTGCGGACCGTGTCCGTGGCATTCGAGACCGACGCAATCCACGGCGGCATCAACCCAGCGCTCGCCGGTTCCGAGAATCTGCTCGATCTGATCGGGCACGGGCGTGGCGCTCGAGGTGTCCACCGTCTCATAGCCAGCCTCATTCACCAGGTCCAGCCGAGCCTTGTTCTCATCACCCACGATGATGCAAGAGGCGCCAAGGAGATGGGCGCTCGCAGCTGCACAGCGGCCCACAGGGCCGGCACCAGCGATGTAGACGGTCGACCCCGCACCGACCCGCGCCTCCGCACAACCATGGTAGCCGGTCGGCAGAATATCGGAGAGCAGGGTGAGGTCGCGGATCTTTTCGAGCGCTTGAGCCTTGTCCGAGAATTTCAGGAGTTGGAAATCCGCCCAGGGCACGAGCATGTAGTCAGCTTGGCCGCCTTGCCAGCCGCCGAGATTGAAGCCGTAGGCTCCGCAGTAACCCAGCTCCTCGTTCGAATTCAAACACACATCGGTGTGCCGCTCCCGGCAGTTGCGACACGTACCGCAGGCGACATTGAACGGAACGGAGCAGATATCTCCCTTCTTGATGCGCTCCACCTGCGAGCCAACCTCGATCACCTCTCCCGTATTCTCGTGGCCCATCTGCATTCCCTGGGGAGCGGCGAAGCGGCCGTGATAAATATGGAGGTCACTGCCGCAGATGTTAGTCGTCACGAGCTTGAGTATCACCGCGTGCTCGATCTTCCGGCCCTTCGGATCCTGAAGCTTCGGAAACTCCCTTTCCTGGACCTCCAACTTTCCCGGCCCCATAAACGTGACTGCGCGATTAATCGCCATGCCTCATTCCTCCATCGATTCGAAACGGTATGCGATAACTACCGATATCTTTCGGCCCCGCCGAGTGCGTCGCATTGATCCGCGTCAAGAGATCCCCTCATTCTCATCGAGACTTCTCTCGTGTTCATGTCAATTCTCGGCCGTGCTGCATCGTTCCAGCGACCTCTTTCCGCCCTCAGAAGTTGTGCGGCGCATCCGTTTTGAAAGTGGGCTCAACTTCGATAAATCCATTTGTATGAACATGAATATAGTTGGCGGGCGACTTTGATCCGCGAACGGCCGTCTACCAGATCGAACGTGCACGGCCGAAGGAATCGCCGACTGCCACGGCTCAGCTCACCAGCAACCCAACAGTGCGCTGCGCGCAGATCGCGGAATGCCACCGAATGGCAAACGTGCACGGACCGCATCGGCGTCTTCAGGTTTCTTGTTACCCCCTGATTTGTTTTTTAAATGCGCTGTTGTACGATCAGCGTGCGCTCGATCCTTCCATAATCAACATCAGATGGAATCAAACAACATGCCAGGGACGATCATGGAGAGAGTCGGTGCAGCCGCCGTCGTGACAGCCGCATTGCGATCCTCTGTTTCAACGAGGCTCCCTAATGACACGGTGCGCAAATCCGGTGATACCCGTCGGCGACAAAACAATGAGCAGTCATGAGCGACGGCACGGAATCTCACGATTGCCATCGAACAAATTACTGTGTCTACCCGGTCCACTCTCCATGCACAAAGACAATTTTGATTCTGACCTCAGGAGCACTCTGCTGCCATTGCTTCTCAATCCCGCCTCATACAACTCGATGGAGGCGAGCACAATACAGGCGGCGACACGGCCTCAACATACGAACCCGCCGAAGAAGCATCAGGAATTTCCGCGACGCTTCACATTGAGACAATTCTCAGCGGCCGCGACTGAATTTGGGGAAGATCGATACGGGTATGTCGTTTCGCTGGGCTGGCGCGATCTGATCGGATACTTCCAGGATGCCGCGTTGCAAAGATTATACAGTCAGGCGACCTTTGTACTGACACAAGACCGCATCTCGACGGCGTCGATCGCACTTCTCGAGGGTGTCCGAGTACCCCGTTGTAGTCGCCCCAATCTGCAAAACCTCCTGCTAACAGAGGTTGAACATGGGTCAGATCGTATTGTCATGGTCGGTAATTCACCCACGCAAGCGACGGAGTTGATTCTGCGATACGACCTGACCGACCTGTGGCATCGGCCGAGATCGCCCGGGTCCCACGCTGATCGCGACGTGATTCTCAACTACATCGAGTTTGTGGAAGGAATGAGCCCGTTTCGGTTCTGTTTTCTGTGTCTGGGATCTGCGTACGACGAATTGATCGCATATTGTCTGAAGGCGCGAGGACTGGCCAAGGGGCTCGCGATCTGCGTAGGAAGCGAATCTGAGTGAGTCAGGTGTTGGCGGCGATCTACGAGGCGGTGCGCCGGCCGAACACGCGCTGTGTTGATCAAGTCAGCCGAGCAGCCGGCACTGCATTGAAGCGGGTACCGCGATGGCCCCACCGCTCGAACCACCTGAGCACCCGGACTCCCTGATCGATCTGTGCTTCCAGCCGCGCCGCGGCATGGCCTTCCTGGGGATAAAGCGCAAGCTCAGTCGGAACCTGGTTCAGAACCAACGCATGATGGAACTGGATCGCCTGGGCGGGAGGCGTC
The DNA here is from genome assembly GCA_034668025.1 of Gammaproteobacteria bacterium. GTDB lineage: Bacteria > Pseudomonadota > Gammaproteobacteria > Steroidobacterales > Steroidobacteraceae > 13-2-20CM-66-19. The sequence continues at coordinate 19,177 of JAXDQF010000436.1, forward strand.
GTTTTGTCGCGCTCGCCGGCGATCAGGAGAGTCGGGGTAGTAACGTTGTTGGCGTGGGTGAGCGGACTGCGTTCGGTAAAGACGCCATCGTCGGCCCAGGGATTGCTGCGTGTGTAGAGTGACAGAAACTCGGGATGATGCGCCGTGAAATACTGACTGCGCATATCGGTCAGCGGCGCAATGGCGCACGCCGCGCTGAACTGTTGGGTGTGCCCGACCAGCCAGGTGGTCATGTAGCCCCCATAACTGCCCCCGATCACAAACTGCCGGGTTCCATCGACATCGAAGTTGGCGACCACATGCTCGACACCGGCGAGCAGGTCATGCGTATCCTCGCCCCCCATATCGCCGATCACTCGCGCCGCAAATTCCAAGCCGCGACCGGAGCTCCCGCGGGGATTGCAAAACAACACAGCGTAGCCCGAATGCACCAGCAATGTGGCCAATGCATTGTCGAACGTCCAGGAATTTCGAAACAGATGCGACGGGCCACCGTGAATGAATAACACCAACGGCGGCCGGCTCACCGCTTTTGGCACAGTCAGCCATCCATGGATCCCGAGACCATCTCTGCCACGCCATTCGAGCGCATGAGCGCCGCTCACCTGGCTCAGGATCGACCGGGTATCTTCATTCCCTAAATCGAGCACGACGCGCTCGCGACCGTCGTCATCGACCCGCGCGAGATACGGATAGCGGTCAAACGCATGCCCCGGGACAGTCAGGGCGCGCTTCCCGACTGGCCACGCCGCGGGTACCTTGCGCCCGGCAGTGCCGGTAGAGCGCCATTCGATGTCTGTCTTGCCGGACTTTGGATCACAGGTGCCGGCGACGGTAGCGGGTGATTGAAATCCTGCGAAGAACAAGCGGTCGTTGCTGCGCCACGTGAGCGACGATACTTCAGCGCCGAGCCGCGGCCGCAACGGCTGACCGCCGGCGCGCGAATGAATGACGACCGAACCTAACGCCACCGTCCGGTGAAACCGGCCTTCGAGCACCGCAATCTGCTTGCCATCCGGCGAGCAGGCGATCCCGGCCAACTCCAACTCCGAGGTCGCGAACCGGACAAACGCCCCGCCCCGATCATCGGCAATGCCCAGGTAAGTCTGATACCAACCGCCCTCGGTCGGGCTATCTGATAGTACAGCCGCGATTTCATGCGCACCGCACCAACTCGCTTCCCAGACATTCTGGCCGCGCGCGCCAACATCGACCAGGGTTTGCGACTCCAGATCCCAGATCCGCGCGTGACGCCAGAGGTTGTCATGCGAGCCGGTCTCGACGGTTGGCATCCAGTCCGAGTGAACCTCGGCGCGGCTGCCGACCCTCGCCGTGCTGGCGGAACCTGCGGCGTCGGCGCCGGAATCGGCAGTCTGAAGCAGGATGCGGCGGCTGTCGGCCGACCAGGCGAAATTCTCCACAGCCTCACCCGCCAGGACCGGGCCGGCAACCGGTGTATTGAGCTCGTCGGTGGGCGCGAGAAACAGTTGAAAGTTACCGCCACCCTGGGCGCGGTCGGATAGAAACGCCAGCCAACGCCCATCGGGCGACCATTGCGGATTGGTGTCGTTCCAGACACCCCTTCCCAGTAATGCACCCCCAACGGTGGCAATGCGCATCACCGGGAATCCGCCACCGGCGCCGAACATCGGCCCGCAAAACGCGATCACCCCGTTCGCAGGGTGCTCCACCGCCTGAATGATTGCATGGAACTGGGACTCGCCGGGGTGGTAACAACGGCGGTAGAACTCGCTCACCCGGGCCAACAACTCCCCCGCCCCGCGCACGTTATTCACCGGTAACTCACGGCCGAAATTACTTTACACATCTTGTATAATCTCTGTCGACATGTCAAGCTCGCGGCCGATCCGCGCGTCCAGAATAGCGGAATGAAGGTGTCACGATGCCGAATGAAAGAGTGTTGGTTACCGGGGCCGGGGATAGTGTCGGACGGGAAATCGCGCTGCGCTTTTTGAAACGTGGCGACCGCGTTCATATCTGCGATGTCCGCGCGGATGCGGTCGAAGCCACGCTTTCGGCCAACCCCGGCTTGACCGGCAGCGTCGTCGATGTCGGCAAGCGCGATGAAGTCGCGCGTCTCTTCGAGGACGCCAAAGCGGCGATGGGCGATCTGTCCATCCTGGTCAACGTCGTCGGCATGGCCGGCCCGCGCGGCACCATTGAGGACATGGATGAGGACGAGTGGGATCGCACGATTGCCGTGAATCTCAGTGGCATGTTCTATTGCATGAAGCGCGCCATCCCCATGCTCAAGGCCAATGGCGGCGGCTCGATTATCAACTTCTCCACGTGCTCTACCCGCACCGGCCTGCCCTTCCGCGCGCCTTACATCGCCTCCAAGTTCGGCGTCGAGGGCCTGACCATCAACGCCGCCCGCGAGTTGGGACCCTTCGGCATCCGCTGCAACGCCATTCTGCCCGGCATCATCAACAACCAGCGCTTCAACTTCATCGTCTCCCGAAACGCTGCTGCCACAGGCCGCAGCCCCACCGACATCGAGGCCGATTACCTGAAATATGTCTCGCTGCGGACCAAGGTAGAGCTGAGCGACCTGGCCGACGCCGTGTTGTTTCTCGCCACCGATACAGGCCGGAAGATCAGCGGAGAAAGGCTTGCCGTGAGCGGCAACATGGAGTGGGAGGAATAACATGAGCCAGAAGACCATCCTGACCTGTGCAGTAACCGGCGGCGCGCCGTTCAATCCAAAACACCCGGCGATGCCTATTACGCCGAAGCAGATCGCGGACGCCTGTATCGAGGCCGCGGCCGCGGGTGCCAGCATCGTGCATATCCATGTCCGCGATCCCAAGACGGGTCAAGGTAACCGCGACCGTGCGCATTTCCGCGAAGTGGTCGATCGAATACGCCAGACTGGCACTGACATCGTGCTCAACCTCACCTGCGGCATGGGGGCGTATTTCCTCCCCGATCCGGCGCGCGAAGGCCACTATTTGCCCGGCAGCGACGTAGTTGGCGTGGATGAGCGAGTTGCCCACGTTGAGGAACTGCTGCCCGAGATAGCGACTCTCGACATTGTCACCAACAACCAGGTCGAGGGCAGCACCGAATACATCTATTTCAGCCCGACCCACACCCTGCGCGAGATGGCGCGCCGCTTCAAGAAGGTCGGCGTGAAGCCGGAGCTGGAAGTCTTCGGCGCCGGCGACATCTTGTTCGGTAACAAGCTCATCGAGGAAGGGCTGATCGACGGTCCGCCCATGATGCAGATGGTACTCGGCGTATTGTGGGCCGCGCCGCACGGCGCGCAGACGATCCTTTATCAGCGCAATCTCATGGCTCCGGGCACACAATGGGGCGCTTTCGGCATCGGACGGCAGCAAATGGCCATGCTCGCGCAGACGCTCATTCTCGGCGGGAATATTCGCGTCGGTCTGGAGGATAATCTCTACCTTTCCCGCGGCGTATTCGCCAGCAATGGGCAGCTCGTAGAGCGGGCTCGTCAAATCGTGGATTCGATCGGGGGGTACAGTGTGGCCACTCCTGCGGAAACGCGGGAGGTCCTCGAGCTTCGAACGCCGCACTGAGGCGCATACTGGCACGCCAGCCTCATGACACCGCGTTAAAGCCTCACCTCATTCCAATGGAATTCGACTCTATTGATGTTGCGCTGTTGGACGGCACGTTCGGAAAGGCCGCTGCGCGCGCCATGGCGATCCTGGTCAAGTATGGCAAGGTGTTGGGTGCTGAGCGCTTCGTCTCGATCACCTCGGCTCACATCGACGCTTGTCTGTATCACGGCCCGTCGAGCATCGACTTCGCGCTTCGTTTCGTCGGGCTCGAGGGCAAGGTGCGGGTGCCTACGACTCTGAATGTAGGCGCGGTCGATGTGGTGCATCCACAGTGGCATTGTGGGGCGCCCGAGCTGCTCGACCACCAGCGCGACCTCAATGCCCTATATGTACGACTCGGCTGCCTGCCCACCCTGACCTGCGCGCCGTACCAGCGACGGGTGAGGCCGGGAGTCGGCGAGCACATCGCGTGGGCGGAATCCAACGCTATTGTGTTCGCCAACTCGGTGCTGGGGGCGCGCACCGACCGCTATGGCGACTTCACCGACCTCTGCGCCGCCCTGACCGGCAGAGTTCCACTGGCCGGCCTGCATTGTGACCAGAATCGCCTCCCTGCCCGGGTATTCAGCGTCCCCTGCCTTGCCGGCACAGCCCTGCCCCGTGACCTGTACTTCGCGGCAGTGGGTTATGTGTTGGGTCGGCGCACGGCCGGCCAGGTGCCCCTCATCAACGGCCTGCCAGCCGACAGCAGCGAGGATGAATTGAAGGCCCTGGGGGCCGCCGGCGCATCCTCGGGATCCATCGCGCTTTTTCACGCCGCAGGGGTCACGCCTGAGGCACAGGCGGCGACGGAACACGCGCTCAAACAAAACCTTCCCACCCATCCCATCGCAACTACCGAGCTGAATGATGCAATCGAGCGTCTGTGTAGAGCGAAAGAGGGCGAATCGGTCAGTGCGGTGTGCCTCGGTACGCCGCACTACTCGATTGCTGAGTTTGGCCTGCTGAATGCGGCTCTGCGGGGACGGCGGCGCGCTGCGACGGTCGAATTTTATGTCTCAACATCGCGCGAAATCGCCGCGGTGGTCGAGCAGCAGGAAGAGTTCGAGCCCCTGCGCAAATTCGGAGTCAGGATCGTGGTCGACACGTGTACGTATGTCGCACCGGTGGTACGCAATGCCGGACTGATCCTCACGACCTCGGCGAAATATGCTCACTATGCACCGGGCAACTTGAAACGAAGGACCGCACTGATGACTCTCGAGCGTTGCCTGCGCTCGGCGGAGGCGGGAACGGTGGCAGCCTGATGCTGATCAACGCCACCGCCTTGACGGAGGGCCATGCGCAAGGCGTGCTGGCGCTGCTCGAGGAGCCCCTGAGCCTTTGGGGTGGCCTCGACCTGCACACTGGTGCAATTGTGGACGCAACGCATCCTCAGTGCGGCCTGGTGTTGGCTCGTCGAATCCTCGCCATGAGAAAGGCACGAGGGTCTTCTTCCTCCTCGAGTGCACTTGTCGAGGCGGCGCGCGTGGGAGTTGCCCCCGCCGCCATCATCCTCGAGCAGCACGATGCCATCCTGGTGATCGGCGCACTGGTGGCTGCCGACCTCTATGGCGTGCAGATACCGATCCTCATCCTGGCCGCCGAAGAATGGCCCAAGCTGAGCGACGGCGCGGTTGTCAGCGTCAGTGCAAGCTCCAATCAGACGACCCTCCAAATGCTCACCCGCGCCCAAAAGGTGTTTCAGCCAGCCCGCTGACTCCGGTGTGAACCGCAAAGAGGCCGCCTGCCAGTAGCGCGCCCTGCAGGCCACCGCTGGCCGAAGTGACATACAATGTATCCAGGCTGGCGCCACCAAACATACAGCTGGTGGGCCGCTGCACCGGCATGCGGATCTCGCGCTCTATCGCGCCATCGGGGGTATACCGGATTATCCGCCACCCGTCCCAAACACAACTCCAGACACCGCCTTCGCGATCCACAGTGAGGCCATCGGGCACGCCGTCACCGGGGTCCAGCTTGGCGAAGTCGCGACGGGCGCCCAGATCGCCGGTGGCAAGATCGTACTCGTAAGCCCAGATGGTACGGGCCACGGAATCCGTAAAATACAGGGTGCGGTTGTCAGGACTCCAGCCAATCCCGTTCGGACAACCCAGGCCACTCACCCATTTGGTCACGGTCAGATCGCGGTCGAGCCGATACAAACTACCTGCCTCACGGACTTCATGCTCATAGAGCGTGCCGGCCCAGAAGCGACCGGCGCGATCCACTTTCCCGTCGTTGAAGCGATTCTCCGGATGCTCCGGCTCCGGGTCCGCGATGCGGGTCAGCTCACCACTGCCGGCATCCAACCAGGCGAAGCCATTCTCGTCCGCCAGCACAAATCGCCCGTCCGCTGCCGGGGTAATGCATCCCACAGGCTTGGGCAAAGGCCACACACCCGTCTGTCCTCGAGCTGGCTCGAAGCGATATATCGCGGGGCGCTTGATGTCGATCCAGTACAAACACTGCGCAGCAGCGTCCCAGATGGGGCCCTCGCCGAGAATAGCGTTGGCGGCCCATACGCATTGCACGTTGTCGGAACGCCCCGCTCCCCGGGTGTTGGATTGGCTCAATAGGTGTACTCGAACTGCAGACCTATGATCCGGGGACGCTGCCGCACTGTCGCCAGAGTGGCGCTCGCCGGCGTGTTGTCCGTAATGCCGAATCGGTTGCTGACATTACTGGCGAACAACGACGTCGTCCAGTGTTCCGGCGACTTCAGCGACGCCTCGAGCTGGTTATCAAAGATGGTATCGCTGGTGGCAGTCCGCAGCGCACCCGATGCGATCGTACGGCTGGCGAGCTTGGAGTGGTATGTCGCCGTCGCTGACAACTCGCCCTTGTAGCCGGTGCCGCCCAACCGGAACTCATATTGCCCCGACAGGCTGGTCGTTGTCTGCGCCGACTCATTGGGGCGGTCGCCCTTGCGGAACAAAACCACCCCGCCGGAGACGACATCGCTGTCCAGCGACAGGTCGTTCCAACCCACGCCGCCGCGGATCGACAGTCCTTCGGCCGGTCGGATCGTCAGGCCATAGTCGAAGCCCACCCCGCTCGCGCCCTTGCCGTTGACCACGGCCGAGGTCTGCACGTTGTTGGGCAGCTGCACCAGCAGGGTCTGTTGGATATCCTTCCACTTCATGTAGTACACGGCGGCATCAAAGAACACGAGGTGATCGATGATCGACCCCTTGCTGCCGATCTCGTAGTTCGTGAGCTTGTCCGGCCGCACTGCCGGAATGCCGGGTGCCGCCACGAACACGTTGGCATTCTGCGCGAAGCCGCTGCGAAAGCCCTGCGAATAAGAGGCGTAGAACGTCAGGTCATCGACCGGATACCAGGTCGCGACGAGTCGCGGGGTCGTGGAGTTGAAAGTGCTGTCCCGGTGATACAAAGGCACATTCGGTTTGCCCTGCCCCTGCACGTTCTCCTGGCTCGTCACATCGTCGTGGAAGGAACGTACGCCCGCGCTGACCTCCACTTTGTTATCGAGGAGTCGGCGGCCGACCTCGCCGAACACCGCGGTGGAAGCGGACTTGTCCGTCCAATTGATGGGGGCCGGCAAAAGCGTTCCCAGCGTCTGTACGAGTTGGTCCTGAGAATGGCGATAGATCGCCCCTGCGGACCAGTTCCACGGACCGTCCAGGGTGGAGTGCAGCCCGATCTCCTCAGCCAGTGTTTTGGTGAACAAGCCGGTGTATAGCGGGGCCAGGTGCGCGTAGTCGAGATCACCCTTCCCAGAGTAGTCGATGTAGCTCGTAGCGCTCGAGAGCGTGAAGCTGCGGAATGCATACTGCGCCGACAGACCCACCGTGTCGTACTCGACCTTGTAGGGTTCGGGAATGGTAGTGTCGTTGAAGCCCTTGTCGTCAGACACGGAGGGCGCGCCGTAATGCGAGCTCGAATGCCAGTAACTGAGCTTGATGCTCGAGTGGTCCGTGGGCCGCGCATTTATCTTCAGTCTAACATTCGCGACCTCGCTCGTATTGGTGTCGGTGGCTAACGCATTGTTGAGCCAGCCGCTGGCGTTGTTGTAATCCACTACGGCGCGGGCCGCGAGCTTGCCGGGGATGATGGGGGCGTTGACCGCGAAATCGCCGCGGTAGTTTTCTCCGCCGCCCTCGGTGTTGGAAGTCGAGGCCCGCATCTTGAACTCGAAGTTATCCAGGTTCGCATCGTTTGTCAGGACGCGCACCACGCCGTTCAGCGCGCTGGCACCATATAACGTGCCCTGGGGACCACGCAGCACTTCAACCCGCTGCAGATCGTACGCACCGGCATCGGGGGCAATAGCGCTCTTTACGAAAGCGAATGGCACATCGTCGAGGTAGTAACCCACGGTGCTGCTGCCATAAAACAGGGGACCGCCCGCGGTGACGCCGCGCACGGCAATCTGCGCGCCGCCGCTTTGTTTTTGATCCAGCATGGTGACACCCGAAACCTGGTTGATGGCCTCAGTGACGCCCTGCAGGTTGGTGTGATCGAGGGCCTGGCCACCGAGCACATCAATGGATACGGGCACCTTCGAAAGTGACTCGTTGCCGCGACGCTGCGCGGTCACTGTCACCTCATCCAAAGTCGCGGCGGGCTCGCCAATCTGCGGCGCATCGGCGCAGGCACGCGAGGAGTTCAAAACGCCCAGCGCCAGTGTGGCTGCGCCCACGGTCAGAGCTCGTGCGGAAGTTTGAGTCAGCATGACGCACCCCGGAACATGACAGTCATTGTTGTATTTAGCCATTGCTTGAATTTCTAGGCCTCGATGTCGGCTGGCAGCGCACGGGCCGCACTGTACATAACCGCCGCCGTGGGCAAGGTCAGTGCCATGACGGCCAGCACCGCGTATCGCAGGCCATCAACGCCAATATGCGAGCTCCACATGTCGCTGAGCAGGCCCGTGACGGTGGGGCCTAGGCCGAAACCGAGCAGATTGCCGGAGAACAACACGAGCGCGATGGCTGTAGCGCGCCGCGCATTGCCACACACTGCATGCACCGCGGCGAACGCAGCGGGCAGGGCGGCATTGAGCAGCATGCCGCCGAACAGGCTCAACCACAGAAACGAACTGAAATCGTCGCTCAGAAACATGAGACTGTCGGGCACGGTCGCGAGCGCGAAGCCGGCTGCCGGAAACCACGCGATCCAGCGCTTGTCCCGCCGTACCAGCGCATCGCAGAGCCAACCGCCCGCTACACTTCCCAACAGCACACCCAGAGCCGTTGTCAGGCCGTAGAGGAGACCGACGTCACGCACGGGTACCCCCAGAACCCGTGTGAGGTAGGTTGGCACGAACAGCAGCGCGCCATACGCGGCAAAGTTATAGATCGTGAGTCCGAACAGCAGCCTCACGAAGGCCGGCTTGGCGGCAAGCCGGCGCAGCGAGGTCCGCAAGTCCTCCGTGGTATTGGCTTGGGTCGCGCTGCGTGTACGCCGCGGCTCATCGAGAAATCCATACGCCAGGGCGGCGATCAGGAACCCCGGCAATCCGAAAGCAACCAGCGTCTCGCGCCACCCAAAGTGGCTGACGAGCTGCGAACCCACTGTCAAACCCAACAGATAGCCGACGGTGCCGGAAGTCGCAAATATCGCAATCGCCCGAGCACGGAAATCCGCGGGAAAGTAGTCGACCAGCAGCGCCTGCGCCGGCGGCGTTGCGCCCGCTTCGCCCGCACCAACGCCAATGCGTGCGATGAGCAGTTGCCAGAATCCTGTAGCCGCGGCGCACGCCACCGTCATGCCGCTCCAGACACTCAATGCGATGGTGATGAGCCAACGGCGATCGCCGCGATCCGCCCAGCGCGCGATGGGCAAGCCCAACACCGAATACAACAGGGCAAATGACATACCACTCAGGAGCCCCAGTTGGGTATCCGAGACACCGAACTCGCGCTTGATGGGATCGAGCAGCACGGAGATGACCACTCGATCGGTCGCGCTGGAGGTTCCCACGAGGAACAGGATCGCCAGCAGCAGCCAGCGGCGTGGATGGCCACACTGCACGGGCGCGACGGTCGCGCTTGCGCCCAATGGTTTGCTCGTGGTTCGCGCCATCACACCTTCTCATCCCCTCGGATTAATCCTGCTGGGGCCATCCTGGCGCGCTTTTATATCTTATGAATACATTGTGTATACTTTAAAATCGCAAGTCAACAACGGACGCCTTCGCAAAGGATCGGTCATGAGCCAGCGCCCTGCCAGCCACGAGACTTTTCGCGGTGTAGTTTTCCCGTGGCACTGTGATGTCATGGGCCACTTTTCCGTGCAGCACCAGATGCCGCTGCTCGATGGAGCGATTTACCACCTTCTCGGGCTGTTGGGCCCCTTGGTGGCCGAGCAGGACGGGCACCGCGTCGGCTGGGCCGACGTGCGCCACGAGATCACCTACCAGAAGGAGATGAAGGCGGGCGATCTGCTGGTGTGCGAGTCGAGTATCGTGGCGGTGGGCAATTCCTCAATCCGCCACCGTACTGTGTTGGCTCGCCTGCCCGAGCGGGAACCGTGCACCATCCTGGACGGAGTGACCGTGCGTTTCGATCTGGACGAACGCAAATCCGTGCCACTCGCGGGGAGCGCGCGTGAGCGGGCCACTGCCCTGTTAGCCACCGCGACGTAACGAGATGCTGGCGGTGTTGGCCCCCGCCACGAACGCGAGCATGCGCTGGCGGAACTCGTCTGAATGCATAAACACCAGCTCTTCGGCCCGATCGGCGTCGCGCGCGCGAATTGCCTCGATCATGTCCTGGTGCTGTTGGGTGATATCGGAATAACGGGCCAGGGAAGAGCGGTCCTGCCGAAATGCCAGCAGCGACAGGCGCATCATGCTGCGCAGGAGCTTGGAGCAATCGATGGCGATAAAACGGTTTCCGCTGGCGCGGTTGATGGTGTCATGGAAGGCCCAGTTGGCATCCACAATGAGACGCGGGTCGCCGGTGTTGCAGGCTACGGCAAACTCCCGGTTGCGCTTCTCGAGCTCATCGAGGTCCGCCTGTTGCCGACGCAGCGCAGCCCAGCGGGTGGTGGCACGCTCGTAGAGCTCGAGGGTCTCCAGCACCTGCGGCACCTGGTCCAGATCCAGTGGCGCAACCCGGGCACCGCGGTTCGGAGCCAATACAACCAGGCCGTCGGCGGCCAATCGAATCAACGCCTCGCGAATGGGAGTGCGCGAGAAACCCAATTCCTCGCTGAACTGCACCTCATCCAACTCGGAGTTGGGAGGCAGCGTCAGGCTGAGAATCTGCTCGCGCAGCAGCGAATAGACCTTCTGACCGGTTGATTGCCGCGGGTCATCGGCGGCGGAGTGATGGCTCGCCCTGGCGATCTTGCCCCCCTTCTTCTTTCGCATCACGTCCTGTCTTTAGGAGGCGGCGTGCCTCATTGTACGAACTCGACCAGGCGCCCGATGAACCGCGCGCCCGCCTCAATCTGGCGCAATTCGATGAACTCGTCGGCGCGATGAGCCTGAGCAATCGAACCGGGACCGCACACCACGGTCGAGAGACCGGCCTGCTGGAACTGGCCGGCTTCCGCGCTGTACGGCACAGCAGTGCCCGCACCGTCAATGCCAGTCAACATCGCCGAGAGCGGTTCGGCCGCTCCGTCCGTCTCCTGTCGCAGCGATGGGATGGCGGCCAAACGCGTCAGGAGAATACCCGCACCTTCGCCCGCTGTCTCGATCCGTGTGCCGATCCGTGCGACGGCCTCCCTGAATGGCGCAAGTACAGCCTCGGGCTCCCGCCCCGGGATACAGCGCAGATCGAACACGAAGCGGCATTCGCGCGCCAGGATGTTCGGCGCAGTGCCGCCCTGGATGGTGCCCACGGTGAGGGTCGACCATTGCGGGTCGAAGCGCTCATCGCGGTGCGAGCGTTCCTCCTCGCGGGCGATTTCCGCCAACACAGTCAGCAGGTCGGCAGCCACCATGTTAGCCGACACGCCACTATTGACGAGACTGGAGTGAGCTTCGCGGCCAGTGATGGCAACCCGATAGAGGTCGAAACCTTTGTGACTGTTGACCACGGTCATGTTCGTAGGCTCACCGACAATCGCCGCAATGGGGACGTACCCCTGCTCCAGAATGCACCGGATCAGGTCCGGCGCACCGAGGCAGCCGACCTCCTCGTCATAGGAAAACGCGAAATGCACCGGTCGCCGCGCCGGCCGCTCGAGCAGATGAGGCACCGCGGCCATGGCCAGCGCAATGAAGCTCTTCATATCGCTGGTGCCGCGGCCATACAGCCGATCGCCCCGCCGTGTCAGGGTGAAAGGATCGGAAGTCCAACGCTGACCCGTGACGGGAACGGTATCTGTGTGACCCGAGAGGACGATACCGCCGTTCAACCCGTCGCCGATGCTCGCCAACAGGTTGGCTTTGGAGCCTGCTTCGTTGCCGATTCGCTGCGAGCGGACACCATAACCGGCGAGAAACGCCTCCACGTATTCGATCAGCGGCAGGTTGGAATCGCTGGAGGTCGTATCGAAGGACACCAACTTGGCCAGAATATCCACCGCCTGCGCCACGATCTGCCGCTCGCGCGCGCTTACGGCCTCCGGCGAGGTGTCATTCATCGGGACTGATCGCATTACACACGCATTTACAATTCTTGTATACAAATTGTATTGCGATTGCCGCTGAGCATGCAAGCGGGCCGTCAGCCTCGATCAGTTGCACTTTTGGGACTGACATCCGGCCAGAGGAAGCGGCGCAACGCGGTTCGGCTGGCGCGGTTTGCCTCCATCGCTACGTGAGCGTCGACTACGAGATCGAAACCGTGGATGGCACCGGGCCAGACATGCAGTTCGACAGGAACGCCGGCGCGCATCAACCGGCGCCCAAATTCCAGATTTTCCTCGACGAACAAATCGAGCGCGCCGACCGAAAGAAAAGTCGGCGGCAATCCGGCGAGCTCGGTCGCTCGCGCAGGAGCTGCGTAATGAGAGACATTGTCCTTGCCGGGTGCATGACCCAGCATAGCGTTCCATGCGAAACGGTTGTTTGGCGCATGCCATGAGAACTCTCCCGCAAATGGATGCGGGTCGAGCCGTGTGCAAGTGCGATCGTCGAGCATCGGATAAGTGAGATGTTGAAACGCAAGAGGCTGAATATTTCGATCGCGCCCCATGAGTGCCAGAGCAGCCGCAAGACCGCCGCCCGCGCTTTCACCTGCAAGACCCAGGTGCGAGACATCGACTCCGAGCTGCGGGGCATGCTCGATGACCCAGCAAAGTCCCGCAAAGCAATCCTCTATCGCGCCGGGAAAGCGTTCTTCCGGCGCCAGTCGATAGTCGACGGAAATCAACATGCAGCCAAGCGATCTAACAACATTCCGATGGGCCGCCTCGAGTTGGGCGGCCGATCCCGCGACAAAGCCGCCGCCATGAATGTGATAGATCGTCGGCAGCGCTCCGACCGTGCCGATCGGCCGGTAAATATATAAAGGGACCGCCGGCGCGCCAGGCAGGCCAGGGATGTTGCGCTTTGCCAATGAGACGTCGCTGGTATCAGCTACGGTAGCGGGAAGCCGTCGCGCCCGACGCTCCGCCAGATTATCCACTGTTATGGTTACCGTCGGCAGAAGATCCATTAGCGGAAACAATTGCGGGTCGATCAGATGGCGGCTTCGCGGTGGATCGTCAGCCATCTCTAACTTCCAGTGGCATCAGGTGATGCCGGTTGACGCAGGAATTCGTCAACGATCGATTCACCCATTTTCATTGTCCCAAACTTTTTAAACCCCTGGGCTTCGGCCAGCCGCACGGACGCTTCGTTCAGCGGATTGATCAAACAGGTAACGCCTTTTTGACCCAGCCGCTCTTCGGTCCAGTCGAGTATTGCAGCGAGCGCTTCGCGCGCAAACCCTTTGCCTTGTGCGGGGCTCGTTAACATCCATCCCGCTTCGGGCAAGCCGCCGTGCGCCGTCATCCCCGTGCGGCGTTGCCACGCAACGCCCGCCTCACCAATGAATCTTTCGCTGTCGGCCTCGCGCAGCAGCCAATAACCGAAACCAAACAGTGCCCAGTGTCCTGAATATTTCAGCAGTCGCACCCAGACTTCCTCTTGCGTGCTTGCACGTCCGATATATCGAAGAAGCGACGGATCAGTCCACAAGGCGGCAAGATCGTCGAAATCACCGACAGTTGGTGGCCGCAGGACCAAACGTTTCGTGACGATCGTTGGTATCGGCTGATCTTTGCCCCGACCACGATCTGCATCGCTACCGGGTTTACGCAGCGTTCTGCGGGAGACTGGGTTCGCGGACCTTTTCATTGTGCTTGCCGAGCAGTCTGCTGATGATGGGATTTAAAGCAAGGGCCGTCAAAACACCGCCCCCGGCGATCGCCGCGTGCAGGAGCCAGAATCGCGATGGCTGCAATGTCTCGTAAAAACGGCCGAGCCATCCCACCGTCAAGTTGGAGATTGCGATCGACATGATCGATAGACTCATCAATGTCGTGGCCTGGGACGCCGGTGCGTAACGAGAGACGAGGGAGCGCAGCGGCGGCTCGCCCCAAATGAAACTGAAATCCAGCAGGAGAAAAAAGGCGAGCACCCAAAACGAGGCGACGAGCGCCGTCGAAACCGCCGTCCCGAAGGCGAGAATCAAATAGGCGACGCAGGTCATCGCGGATCCGATGGCCATTTTAGTGATGCTCCACGGCTCCCGCCTGCGGTTTTCGAGCCATCGCCACAAGCGCACGGTCAGCGCGATGCCGGCCATGGTGGCGACGCCGTCAAAGGTAAAAAGCCAGGTAACGGGAATGGTCACTCCGAAAGCATCGCGATTGACATGATCCGCAACCCACACCGGCAACAAGTTATAAGCCTGATACACGGCGGTGAACATGAAGATGTAGGGCACGAGCGCGAGCAGCAGGCCGGCAATGGCGCGCCATTCGGCGGACGTGAGCTTTTTGTGCTCATGATGGCGCTGCCGCGGCGATATTTCCGACGGCAGATATTTCCGTCCGCGCACATAAATCACGAGAGCGGCGCCCATCGCGATGGCGGCGATGCCGAAACCGTAGTGCCACCCATATATTTCGCCGAGTGTGCCGCAAATCAGCGGCGCGGCGAAGGCGCCCAGATTGCGTACGAACATGTAAACGCCGAAAGCTCGTGTGCGTCGAGTATCGTCGGGGCCATACAGCTTGCCGATCTGAACCGCCAAATTGCCCTTGATCAGACCTGAGCCCGATGCGAGCAGCGCCAGGGCCAACAAGAATGTATGTTCGGATGTCATCAACAGATGCCCCGCCGTCATCAGCGCGGCGCCCAGCATAACCGCGCGCGTCTGCCCCAGGACGCGATCGCCCAACCAACCGCCCAGCAATGGCGTCATATTCACGAGCCCGACATAGAGGCCGAAAATTTGGGCGGCGAGCGATATCGTCGTTGTCGGCCCTGCAACGGTTTCAATCGCGGTCCGTAGAGTACGCAAGCCCGCTACATGACCGGCGACATCAGCCGTAAGGAGATGGCGCACCATGTATAGCGTCAGCAACGCCTGCATTCCGTAGTATGAGAATCCTTCCCACACTTCGGTAAAGGCGAGATACCCTAATCCTCGGGGGTGCCCGAAGAAAGCGGAATCATCCCCTGCTTGCGGCGACATGTTAGAAGTTGTACGCGACACTCAGGCCAAAGGTGCGGGGCTGCGTCACCAGTTTGTAAAACGGGCTCGTCGTGAAGCTTCTGCTGCCCAAGGGACCGGCGTAGAGCT
This sequence comes from Gammaproteobacteria bacterium, assembly GCA_034668025.1. Taxonomy (GTDB): domain Bacteria; phylum Pseudomonadota; class Gammaproteobacteria; order Steroidobacterales; family Steroidobacteraceae; genus 13-2-20CM-66-19. Next base: position 34,484 of record JAXDQF010000436.1, read on the forward strand.
CAGCGCGAGAATCCCCGACATTGTTGACGAATGCGGTCACCGTCATCTGTTCGCTTCGCACGCCCAGCCGCAAATCGCCCTTTGTGTAGGCTGACATTGGCAATCTAACCTCTGCCGAACTGTTGGCGAATTCGCCCAGGCGGTGGCCCACATAGTTGACCGATCCGCCTACGAACCCCTCCAGGTTGGCGGCCAGCGGGAAGCTGCGCTCAACAGCCAAGGTAGCACTGAATTGGGGCACGTTCGGCAGCACGTCGCCATCGACCCCATAGGAGCCATCGGTAGGCAGATCGGATGCAAGCTTCGCATTGTTGAACGAGGCGTTGCCCGAGATCTGCAAGGTCTTGCCGGGACGAAATTCGAAAGATCCCTCGATTCCCCGGCTGACCGCCTTGCTGGCGTTGCGCAGAAACAGGAAGCCCGTCGTTTCATCGTGGAAGGCAAGTTGGATGTCCTTCCAGTCCAGCGTGTAGGCAGCCAGATCGAACGACAGCCTCTTGTCCAACACGGTGCCTTTCAGGCCCAGCTCGTAATTTGTCGTCCTGTCCGACTTGAAGGTGCGCGGCGTGCTCGCGTTGAAGTCGCCGGCGTTGGGGCCCCCGGGCCGATAGCCGGTAGAGAGTCTCGCATAGACCATTAGCTCGGGCGCAATCTTGAAGCTCGGACTCACCTGGTATGTAAAGGCGCTGTCGCTGGAATTCTGCCGAAAATCGGTCGTCGGCCCGAGAAGGATTTCGGCCGCGGGCGGTATCGCCGTCAAGCTGTGATATTTCTGAGTATTGTGGCCCGAGCGGCCGCCGGCCTGAATATCGAACCGGGACGACAGGTGCACGGTCACGTCGGCGAAGCCGGCATATTCCTTGTACCGGAACTGGTCGTGCTCATCGAACAGCACGCCTTCATAGGCACCCGTCACGCTGTCGGCAGCATTCGCCAGGAAATAATCCGTCGAGTCCTCGCTCGTGAAAAATCCCCCCACGAGCCAATCGAAGGTCGTTCCGCTTTGGGAAAAGCGAACCTCCTGCGAGAACTTCCGCGTGCGGAAGGCATAGGGCATCGCCGCCGCGTCCGCAGGGGGATAGACGAAGCCAACATAGGGGCCATAGGAGGGGCTGGGATCCGCGATCGTCGCGTAGTCGTTGATTGAATAGCCCGTTATCACATCCAGTCCGATACCGCTGCCCACATCGACGCTGAGACTGCCCGAGTAGAATTGGGTGCGATTGCTGTAGGCGCCGGTGCCAACCTGCTCACCATGCTCGAGATCCCCTATCGTCTCGTTCAGCCGGTAATCTGTGGTGATCTGATTGGTCCCGTCACCCTGCTCGCGCTGGTTGAGTGCCGCCAGTTTCAACTTGACGCCCGGCGCGATATTCCAAAGCAGCGCGATGCGGCCGCCATATACGTTCGCCCGGTCGACATCCTTGCGCCCCTGGGCGGGATCATCGACATATCCCCCGTCGTGCCGAGATAGACCGCTGATGCGGATCGCGAGCTGGTCCGCAATCAAGGGAATGTTGATTGCGGCGCGGATGCCACCACCCGGACCGCCTTTACTGATCTGGCTGGCTTCCGCCTGGATCCTGCCAAATAAATCAGACGCTGAAGGGTCGGTAGTTACATATTTCAGCAAGCCTCCAAGGCTGCTCGCGCCATAGAGCGTGCCCTGCGGCCCACGCAGCACTTCGATGCGCTGCAGATCACTTGGGTCGAGGTTCGGAAAAAAGCGGCTCCCGAAACCTAAGATGGATACCGATCCATAGGGGACATCATCGATGGTCACGCCCACCGTCGGGCTGGTGGAGACGCCGGTTGTGACGCCGCGAATGGAGAGGTTGTATCGACCGCTGGCAAGCGGGCTGAGGGACAAGCCCGGGACAGAATAGAAATAGTCCTCGATTTTCGGCTGGTTACGATTGAGCAACTCCTCCGCCGGGAGGGCGGTGACGCCCATCGGCACGTCCTCCAATCGCTGCGCACGTTTCTGCGCAGTCACGACTATCTCGCTCAGAGTGATCGGATCCGGTGTTTCCTGGGCCATCGCCGGAGCGACCACGAAGGCGAGCCCGCTCGTCGCGGCGAACAAAGTGAAGCGCTCGAAGCCAGTCATTTTCTTTTCTCCCCGTTCTCTTTAGCAACTGGCGTCGCTGCGCCATTTTGTATATTGTCTGTATAATCTATGTGGACAGTCAAGCATAAAAAAAGAGAGCGTGGAGGCAGCGGATTGCAGGCTTCATGGCATCCTCAACGAAATCAACAGGAGGACCGCGATGACCGGAAACAGGCGGATGAGACTCACCTTCGCGTGCGCATCGCTGGCTTTTGCCGCAACGATGGCCACAGCGAGCCCTTCCGGTGTTGGTGGGAATTCCGTCGCGAGCGCGGTGCCGATGGCCGCCAAGGGTGAGCCCTATGTGATGCCGCGCTCAGAGGTGCGACGGATGCGATCCGACGCCGGAGGCAACTATCTCATCTACATCGCCTGGCCGCAGCAGCCGCCGCCGCCGCCTGGAGGGTATCCCATCCTTTATCTGCTCGACGGAACGGAGAGCTTCGCGATCGCGGCGGAATACGAGAACCGACTGGGGCGCTATGCAGGCATGGCCCCGGGCATTGTCGTGGGTGTTGGCTATCCGGATGCGGCGCGTCGTACATTCGATTACACGCCAGCGGTGCCCGACGGCGTTGATACTTCGCCAGCCAAGGGCCCGACGGGCGGCGCGGATGCATTTCTCGATTTCTTGGCCAACAAGGTCATTCCCACCGTGGAAGCAGGCCACCCCGTCGACGCCAATCGGCGAACATTGGCAGGTTATAGTCTTGGCGGCCTTTTCACCTTACAGGCATTGTTCAAACGCCCCGATCTGTTCCGCACCTATGTCGCATCGAGCCCGTCGATCTGGTACGGCGATAAGCAGGTCCTGAAGCTGCTGCCGGGGTTTTCCGATCGGCTCAGCGGAATTCAAGCTCGCCGGCGCCTTTTCCTGAGCGCAGGACAATATGAACAGTCGCCGGCTCCCGGGATGGAGCGGGATCCCTCCTGGCTCACAATTGCGGATCTCAGCCTGCGCGCAAAGATGATCGACAATGCCCGCGATCTGGCCGAGCATCTGCATTCCACGCCGCTGCACGTGGAGTTTCGCCTGGCGCCCGGCGAAACCCACGCGACTGGCGATTGGCCGGCGCTTCGCGACGCGCTTCAACGAGCGTTTGCAGATCAACCGTGAGCACGTTCCTTCAAGGGGCGGCCAAATATGTTTTGCTCATTGCTGGCGCATTGGCTGCCATCGCACCAACATCGCCGCTTGCTGCTCAATCTGCTCGCGAACCCACCCGTGTCATCTTCGATACCGACATGTGGGGTGATATCGATGATGCGCTGGCATTAGCGATGCTCCACTCGCTTCAGGACCGCGGCGAGGCCGAGCTGCTGGCCGTGACGAGCTCGACCGACGATCCGTCGACGGCGACCTTCATCGACGCGCTCGATACCTTCTACCGGCATGGCGATATTCCAGTCGGCCTGGTCCGCAGAGGTGTCACAGTCAAACAAACGGTCACGCGCTTTCCGTTCTTTGGTAGTGATAGAGGTTACACTCGAGCGCTATCGAGCGCGGAGAATCCCGACGGCTCGCTCGTCTTCCCCCACACCCTGACGAATGGCGCGTCGGCCCCCGATTCGGTCGCGCTTTTGCGCAAGACGCTCGCTGCGCAGCGCGATGGCAGCGTGGTCATCATCCAAGTTGGATTCAGTACGAATCTCGCCAGATTGCTGGAGAGCAAAGGCGACCAGTACAGCCCATTCGATGGGATGGACCTGATAAGGCACAAGGTACGGCTGCTGTCGGTCATGGCTGGCGCTTATGCAGACCCGCAGGGCCGCCCTGTTGAACGGAGCGCACCGGAGTTCAATCTCATATTGGACATTCCGTCCGCCCAGCAACTCTTCGACAAATGGCCGACACCTCTCGTCGCCAGCGGCTTCGAGATCGGCGCATCCATGCGGATCAACGGTAGCTGCGTCGATCGCCTTTACGGCTATACCCGGAACCATCCGGTCGCGGCGGCCTATCATTACGTTGATGGGATTTATCGCTCGAAAGAAACCCCGCCGGGCGTTCTTCATAACCACGCAACCTACGATTTGACCTCGGTGCTTTACGCAATCCGACCTGACGATGGCTATTTCAACCTGTCTGCTCCAGGCAAGATCAGTGTGGAGCCCGACGGATCGAGCCGGTTCGTCGCACGAACGGGCGGGACTCATCGCTACCTGACAATGAATGACGCGCAACGCGCTCGCGCACTCGAAGCGATGACGCTCCTCGCCAGTGAGCCCCCTGTTAGTCGTGAGCAGCAGCACAGACGCTAGCCGATGGGAAGGACAGCATGGTGGATATCAATCGCCGCGACCTGATCGCTGTTGTTGGCGGCGCGCTGGCGGCATCATCCGGTTTTGCGGCCGGCGGCTCGAGCTCGTCCACCGAGCGCGCAACTCCCGCGGCGGCCCAATGGCGTGACCCGAAAGTGCGCCGTACGGGGTCCTATCTGGACCGCATCGCCTTTCCGCTCGGAGGAATGGGCGCGGGCATGATCTGCCTGGAAGGCGCCGGTGCGCTCACCAATCTATCTCTTCGACACGAGCCTGACATTGGAAGCGAGGCACCGATGTTTGCAGCCTTGTCAGTGAAGGAGACAGGGTTCGCGCGTGTGTTGGAAGGCCCAGTTCCGCCCCATAAGCGCTTTCCGTCTTTTTCCTCGGAATCAGATGCCGCGATCCAGTCGCTACGGGGCTTGTCGCGATTCCGTCATGCCTCCTTTCGAGCCTCGTTCCCCTTTGCCGACGTCATCCTTGCCGATGATGACAGTCCGTTCGACGTCGCCATCACGGCATGGAGTCCGTTTGAACCGGGTGAAGAAGACGACGCCAGCCTGCCGCTTGCTGGTCTCGAATACAGCTTCACCAATCGAACGGGAAAGCCCGTCCAGGCAGTGTTCTCCTTCAACGCCGGCAACATGATGGCCGGTGAAAAGAACGGGCGCATCCGCCCGCTGGCGGGAGGTTTCATTCTCGAAGGCACAATCGAGGATCGCCCGTGGACGGCCGGCGCCTTTGCAGTGTCGACGGAAGATCGCGCGGCCAGGGTTAATCACGCCTGGTTTCGAGGATTCGCCTGGCGGCACCTCGTTTGGAAGGACATTGCCGAAGGTGCCTGCTATTCGCGCCCGCCGCTACCTGAGGACTCGGGCGAGCCGTCGCCGGGCGCGACGCTATTTGTGCCGTTCGTGCTCGCACCCGGCGAGGAGAAGTTGATTTGCATCCGCTTGGGTTGGTATGTGCCCAACTCCAACATCCGGTTGTCGGGTGGCGGGTCGCCGGACTTCGATTGGAGGAAACGGCATGCCGTCTCTCATCCGGGCGACGGTGTATCCTGTTACGAGCCTTGGTATGCAGGCCGTTACGCGGGCATCGAGCCATTGATGGCCGACTGGAGCCATCGTTATCAGGATCTGCGCATTGCCTCCGAGCGCTTCAGTCGCACGTTCTTCGGATCCACCCTGCCAGCCGAGGTGATCGAGGCAGTCGCAGCCAATCTCAGCATCCTCAAGTCACCCACCGTTCTGCGGCAACTCGATGGGCGCTTCTGGGCGTGGGAAGGGTCTCGTGATCATGTTGGCTCGTGCGAGGGTTCGTGCACACATGTCTGGAACTACGCTCAGGCGCTGCCGCACCTTTTTCCACGACTCGAGCGGACTGTGCGCGAGACCGAATTCGGCCCGAACCAGGACAACCAGGGGCATCAGGCCTTCAGGTCAGCGCTGCCGATCCGACCGGCCCCGCACGATTTTCTAGCTGCGGCCGACGGGCAACTGGGCGGGATCATGAAAATCTACCGCGACTGGCGCATCTGCGGCGATACCGGCTGGTTACGCAGGATATGGCCAAAGGCACGCGCGAGCCTGGACTATTGCATTCGCACCTGGGATCCGCGCAAGCGCGGTTGGATCGAAGAGCCCCACCACAACACCTATGATAGCGAGCTTTGGGGCCCCGACGGCATGTGCACGAGCATCTATCTAGGTGCGTTGAAGGCGGCAACTCTGATCGGCGCAACGCTTGGGAGCGATACGCGCGAATACGCGATCCTTTTGACCCGTGGCACCGAACGACTGGAGCGCGAATTGTTCAACGGCGAATACTTCTATCAGAAGATTTCGCTGCACGGCCTTACTGCGAAGTACCCCGAGGACTTCGGCAAAGGTGGATTTCCGACGACCCTTCAACCGGAAGAGCTCGCCATCGCGGCACGTGAGGGACCTGCCTATCAATATGGTACGGGATGTCTGGCGGACGGCGCGATCGGCGCATGGATGGCCTGGGCCTGCGGGTTGGAACCGCCCATCGACCGGCGCAAAGTCGTCAGCCATCTGGATGCCGTGCATCGCCATAATTTCAAGAAGGACCTGACCGCGCATGCCAATCCAACGTTCTCCAGCGCACGCGCGACGTATGCGCAAGGCGACGAGGCAGGCCTTCTTCTATGCACCTGGCCCAGAGGCGGGGATCTCTCACTGCCCTTTCCCTATGCGACGGAAGTCTGGACCGGAGTTGAATACCAGGTTGCGGCTCACCTGATCTCCTTGGACAGAGTCGACAAGGGGCTCGAAATCGTACGCGCTTGCCGAGCGCGCTACGATGGTCGCGCGCGAAACCCGTTTAGCGAAGTGGAGGCCGGGCATTGGTACGCCCGCGCCATGGCGTCCTATGCACTCCTTCAGGCCTGCAGCGGTGCCCGCTATGACGCCGTGGAAGAGGTCCTTTATCTACACCCCCGCGTAGTAGGTGACTTTCGATCATTTCTCACGACAGCGACTGGCTACGGCACCGTAGGTGTGATGAATGGGGAGCCCTTCGTGGACATAGCGTCAGGAACAATCCCTTACAAAAGAATTGACTATCGCGCCGCGTGAAGGTCAGCGTCCGGCAAAAGTCACTACTACACGCGAGCACGGGCTCATGCTCACCTCACCGCGGATCGCTCTTCGACTCCCGCACCGGTGCTTCCGTCGGTGCAGTGCCATCCGCCCGCGTCACAGTGAACGTCGTCCGCAGTCGCAGATCCTCTGACGACGCACCAACGCTAACAGTGAAGCGTCCCGGCTCGATCGACCACTTCCCCTCGCGATCGTACAGCATGAGGTGTTCGGGCCTCAGCTCGAACTGCACCCGCTTCGTCTCGCCCGGAGCGAGGTTCACGCGCGTGAACCCGCGAAGCTGCTCATCGAACGTCACAACGCTCGAATAGTCGTCGCGCAGATAAAGCTGCACCACCTCTTCGCCCGCGCGTGCGCCAGTGTTGGTCACGTCACAACCCACTGTGAAAGTAGCTCCAGCACCGGCCCGCTCCGGGGACACGCTCACGTTGCTATATCCGAACGTCGTGTAGCTGAGACCATGACCGAAGGGATACAGGGGACCCTGAACCTGCCCGGCATCGCGCCCCTGCGAGCCAGGGTGGGCGGGAAAGTTGAACGGAATCTGTCCCACGGATTTTGGAAACGTGATCGGTAGCCGGCCGCTCGGGTTGTAATCTCCGAACAGCACGTCAGCCAATGCCGCGCCACCCGGCTCACCTGGGAACCACATTTCGACGATTGAGCGCACGTGCCTCGCCGCCCAATTGACACTCAACGGTCGCCCGTTTGACAGCACGAGAACCACAGGCTTTCCGGTCGCGTACAGCGCCTCGAGCAGGTCCTGCTGGTTGCCGGGGAGGTCCAGACTGATCCGGCTCGCAGACTCCTGTGAGATGCTCTCGACCTCGCCTAGAACCGCCACGATCACCTCTACATCCCGGGCCGCAGCCACGGCCGCCGCAATCCCGGCGCGGGCCTTGTCACTCGGCGGCTCACGATAGATGTCACTCTCTGGAAACCGTTCGTCAATCACCGGGCAACCTTCGCTAAACAGCACCTCGGCACCTGGCCCGAGCTTGCGTCGGATAGCCGCCAGCGGCGTCACGAAATCGAGCTTCTGCGGGCCGTAGCGAGACCACCAGCCGCTCGGATTGTCCGCAAGCGGTCCTGTCACGAGAACACGTTTGAGGTCCTTCTTCAGCGGCAGCATGCCGCCCTCGTTCTTCAGCAAAACGATCGACTCGCGCGCGGCGCGTGCGGCGACCGCAACATGCTTCGAGGTGCGAACCACGCGATCGGCAGTCGAAGGATCCGCAACGTACGGCTGGTCGAAGAGACCCAACCAGAACTTGACCCGCAAAATATCGCGGACGCGCGCATCGATCGTCGCCATTGACAGCTGGCCTGACTCCACGAGCTCTCGCAGCGGACGCCCGTAGGCTTCAGGAGGAGTAAAGTTCGTGCGAACGTTCAGGCCGGCCTCGACAGCTTGCCGAATCGCATCCTCGGATGTCGGCGCAACGCGGTGCTTCTCGTGGATATATTCCACGGCACCGCTGTCCGAGACCACATAGCCTTTGAACCCATACTCCTCGCGGAGAATGCGCGTCAGGAAAAGTGAGTTGCCCTGAATGGGAACCCCGTCGTAGTCGTTATAGGAAGACATCACACCGAGTGCGCCAGCGTCGCGAATCGCTCGGCGGAACGGCTGCAGGAAAACCATCTGCACCTCGCGCCACGTCACTTGTGGGTCCGTACGGGCCTCCCCATCGCGACCGCCCTTCGGCACGCTGTACACGGCAAAATGCTTGAGCGTGGAGACGACCCGCTGCTCCTGGATCCCGCGAACCTGCTCCACGCCCAGCTCGCTCACGAGGAACGGATCTTCACCGTAGGTCTCGGTAGTGCGGCCCCATCGCGGATCGCGCGCCAGATCGAGGATCGGTGAGTAGACATTTGTGTAACCAAGCACACGGGCTTCGCGGCCCGTGATCCGTCCGATCTCGTGTACCAGCTCGCGATTGAATGCAGCTGCCACCGCAAGTTGTGCCGGGAAACTCGTTGCCTTCGAGTGCAGCAACCCGCGAATGCCTTCGTTGGTGAAATCGGCCGGAACGCCGAGTCGCGTCTTCTCGATGAAAAAGCGTTGCACCTCATTCAGCGCGCGTGAGTGCTGCGAATACGGGAGGTCATACTTAGGCTGCGCCAGCTCATTCTTCGGGCCGGTGTTGCCGTTCATGTGCTCATCGATGTTCCCGATACCGTCCTTCCAGAAGGACGTGCTCCACTGCTCGGTCGGCAGCTCATCCTTCAGAACGCGCGGAAATCCGTAGAGCGTCACCATCTGTGCCGTCTTTTCTTCCACCGTCATGCGTGCGAGGAGGTCGTCAATGCGCTTCTCAACCGGAACCGCAGGATCTTCGTAAGGATCCTTCGTTCCGTTCTTGTTCAGATCGATCCACCCATTGTGGTAGATCGAGACGGAAGGCTCGGTGTGGATGAATATGTGTTTTGCCGGCGTCGCACCGAACACCGGGACGGCGAGCGAACTGAGAGCCAGCAATCGCAGAAGACCAGGTAGACGCTGCATATATTGAACGTGAAAAGACTCTGAGCTGATCACGCAAATATAAACCGTACAGCACCTTTTTGCTGACGGCTCGGTCGCGGGTGATCACGTTGGCCCGGATGTATTCGTCGAAACCTCCAAAATGGAAGTTGTAATCAGTCTTGGCACTCACGCTCTTCGGCAATGAACGAGAGTGGTGTTGGAATGAGACAGACGACGGTCGAAGTCAGCGCAGCAGTCGTCCTCGGCTGGCTTTTCGTGCTAGCAGTCCCCACGAGTGCAGCACCGGGAGCCAAAGCTATGCTGAATAGCACACGTCAACTGCGGCGCATTCAGGCTGTTCCGCCGACGTTTCAGCTATCGGCAAGCTTGGCTGGGCGCACTATCCTGCAAAAAGGGAACAACCGTCGTCATACCGTGTTACATCAGTGGATGAATTCTCGGGAGATCGGTGCCCTTGTCAGACGCGTCCAGCGACGACACCATTGAGCTGGAACTTAGTGCACGGCAGGCGCTGTCGCTGTCGCGAGCTGATGCAACAACCCCACCTCCAGTGGCAACACTACGAAAATCACTGGCCCCTACCCTGCCTGCGGATCGGCGCGGGGCGTGGTCCGCAGTCATTTTCAGTATCGCGGCCACGTCAGTTTTTTCGGGCGGAATCGTATACCTGGCGACAACCCCAGCCGAACCCCTCCGTGTCAGAGGGAATACCGTGGTCCGCTCGGCGGCGGCTGCCGAGACCCCACTCCCACCCGTTGATACCTTGCGAGTCAAATTCATAAACCCGTTCGACGCCACCGAGGTCTTCGAGTTTCCGTCGAATACAAGCGAGACCGAAGCACGCCAAGCTGTCGCACACGTTCTTCTGCAGCGCGCACATGAGCGACAGAAAGACGCGAAAATTACACCCCTACGAAGAAAGGCATCCACAGCCGACCAGGTCGTACCTGTGAGGGCCATCCAGACCCGTCCCACCCAGTTGACGCGCGCCGGCAAACTACAAGTGCTATCCGCCGGAGAAAGACCGCCACTGTGAAAGTGCCGTAGAAACCACACTCCTCTCGAGCATGCGAGCCGTAACGAGCCGCAGCGCACATACTCGAGACGAGACTTACTTCCGTTGTATCTCGATGTTTTCTTTGGCGCCGCTATTGGAGACTGCAACCATGATCCCAATGCCGAGCGCGATCACGACGCCGATCACGGTCCAAGTAGTGCCGATGCTGGCCAGGATCCCCAATTTCCAAAGTGCGGCCAGAAGGCCACCAAGCAGGATGACGAATCCAACGAGATACATGCCTGTCCATTTCACAATTTGCCTCCCGATGAGCCCAGATCCGTGAAGGCGAATTCTGGTTGTGTAAACAATGACGGTTGCCGCGGCTGGTTCCTTTGCGATGTATTGGTGTGTAGTGGCGGTGTCTTCGGGTGATTTGCTCGTGAAGCCGGGCGATGGCGATCTCCACCGCCCAGCAGAAGCACTAGTGAGTTTTGGCGGAAGCGACAGTAATTGGCAACGGCTGCGGGTGCTTCGCGTTGTATATCGCGAACAACGCAGGGTGGCCGACTTTGGTCACCGCATCCTCGATCGCTTTGCGAACGCAAGGATCGGTTCTCGCTGCCGTGAAACGGCCGCTGCTGACGTCATAAGATTTGCAGACGTCGCGGGCAGCTGCATCGATTCGCCTGTAGAGCGCGGCCACGCCTGCAGGGTTCGATAGGTTGAGATCGGCGAATTTCACAACGACGCTGGGGAAGTCGTTGCTGTCGGTGGCAGCGCACACTGTGGCAGCGCTCGATGCAACTGCGCAAACAATTGCTGTAGCGAGCAGGCCGAGGAGGCGCGGGGAGGTGTTGATAGTGTTCACAGTCGTCTCCGGAAATGGTTGATAAAACTGGTTAGGATTGCTCATCGGCGGGCAAATTCCGCCGCCGTACTCAGGCAGACACTGTCCCCGAGCCAACCCGGCCATCCCACGCGGAAACTTCTGAAATGTTTCCCGCGCTGTACCGCCAGTCGCGAGCGCGTTCCCCCGTCACAAAGCGAAGGCTTGGCAATTGCACATCGGTTCCATGATTATTCATGAATCTGCCCGGCCTGGAGCTGCAGGCGTTAGTCATCGCTTTGACCCCGTTGTCGGTTGGAAGGCCTTTACCGTGACACTGGTGTGTGGGCGCGTTAAGTTGGCTGTCCCAAACCGTTGCAAACGTGGGGCACTCGATGAGTAAGCTCACCGAACTGCTAGGGAAGCAGCAGGCAGGTGATAATCAAGCGCGCGATGCGCTTTTCGAGGCCGCGTACACCGAGTTGCACCGGCTTGCCCGATCCCGGCTGCGCGCCGGAGGACATAACACGGTAATGGATACTACCTGCCTGGTACACGAAGCGTACTTGCGCTTTGTGAGTGCTGGGGAACTGCGTGCGCAGGACCGGCGGGCCTTTTTTGCCTACGCCTCGCAGGTCATGCGCTCCGTAATCGTGAACAGCGCGCGAGAGCGGGTCGCGCAGAAGCGGGGCGGTGACTGGGCGCCGCTGACACTATCAACCCAACTTGTGGTCGACGTGCCCGACGACCAGGATATGGTCGTCAATGTGCACGAGGCGCTCGAAAAGCTGGAGCAAGCGGACCCTCGTTTGGCTCGAGTGGCGGAGATGCGCTACTTTGGTGGCTACAGCGAGCCGGAAATTGCTGAAGCGCTAAACATCGGCGAGCGCACGGTGCGACGCGACTGGGAGAAGGCAAGGTTGATCCTTGCTCAGCTGATACGGTGAATCCAACCGTTAGCCGTTAGAAAGCGCAATCCTTCGCACGCTCGAGAGACCATGGGGCTGTCGATTTCTCAAATTGCGGTGATGAGCCGGCTGCTCGATGAGGCGTTGCCGCTAGATGCCGCTGGGCGTCGCGCTTGGCTCGAGCGGCTTCCGCCCCAACACGAGGATATTGCTCCGACGCTCCGTCGTGTACTGCTGCCTGACGAGTCTGCAGCGGCAGCTGTCAAAGCACTCGACACCTTGCCGAAACTCGAATACGACGGCGAGGTGACTGCCCACGAGACGCCAGGTGTGCGGATCGGTGCGCGAGTGGGGCCCTACGAGTTGATCCGACGCCTGGGCGTCGGGGGTATGGCCGAAGTGTGGTTGGCTCGGCGTGCAGACGGCGCATTCAAGCGGGAGGTGGCATTGAAGCTACCCTCGACGAGACATCTACGAGGCGATTTGGAGCAGCGTTTCATTCAGGAACGCGACATCCTCGCGAGCCTCGAGCATCCCCAGATCGCCCGTTTCTACGATGCGGGGATCGACCCCAACGGACTGCCGTACTTTGCGATGGAATATGTGCGGGGCGAGAAGCTCACCGTTTGGTGTGATACGCACCATCTTGGAGTGCCAGATCGCCTGAAGCTCGTTCTCCAGGCGCTGGATGCCTTGCAATACGCACATGCGCATCTGGTGATCCACCGCGACATCAAGCCCTCGAATATCCTCGTAAATGAGGCCGGTCAGGTGCAGTTACTAGACTTCGGGATAGCGAAGCTGCTGGCGGAGGACGAGAGAGAGTCGCGCCTCACAGTAGTGTATGGGCGCGCTCTCACGCCCGAGTACGCCAGTCCCGAGATGGCGAGAGGTGAGTCCGTCCAACCGGCAAGCGACATATATTCTGTTGGGGTGGTGCTCTACGAGCTGCTCACCGGGGGCCTTCCGTATGGAATCAAGGGACGCGGCTCGGCGGCAGAGCTGGAGCAATCGATCATTGCCGCAGAGGTGACAAGGCCCAGCACTCACCTGGCGCTCGACGCCGCCGACTACAGGTCTGTAACGCAGAACAAGCTCGTACGGCAACTGCGCGGTGACCTCGATGCGATAGCGATGAAGGCATTGGCAAAGGAACAGTCCGATCGATATGGCAGCGCAGCAACGTTAGCGGCCGACTTGCAGCGTTACCTCGAGGGGCAACCCGTCGCGGCGCGGCCCGATCGTTTCAGCTACCGCTTCAGGAAACTGATCCAACGGCGTTCCACTGAGTGGGTGGCCGCATTGGCTGGTATCGTGGCCGTCGCAGCACTCGTATATGCGGTGACATTGCCCCTGCACACCGCGATGTCCATCAACTCCACAGTCCGTGTCACGGCCAGGCCGGCCGAACTGGACAAGTCGGTCGCGGTTTTGCCGTTTGTCGACATGAGCGAAAGCAAGGACCAGGAGTACTTCTCCGACGGCCTCTCGGAGGAGTTGATCAATCACCTCTCACACAGCGCCGGCCTGAAGGTCATCGCACGCACCTCCTCCTTCCAATTCAAGGGAAGGAACGAAGACGCGCGTTCCATCGCGGGCAAACTCGGAGTTGCGCAGCTACTGGAAGGCAGCGTCCGCAAGGCCGGCCAGGCGATTCGCGTCACCACGCAATTGATCCGGGCGTCCGACGGCGTGCAACTGTGGTCTCAAACCTACGATCGAAACCTGACCGACATATTCACGGTGCAGGATGAAATTGCGGAAAGTGTAGCCAAGGCGCTCAACGCAACGCTCGCGATCGTTGATCACACGGCAGCGCAGAAACCTGATGTCGAGGCCTACAACCTCGTATTGGAAGGGAACTACTACAAAGCGCGCAGAACCAGAGCCGATGTGGAGAAGGCGGTCCAACTCTACAGCAAGGCGATCGACATCCGACCCAACTCTGCATTGGCGTGGGCACGGCTCGCGAGTGCCTATTTCAACCTGGAGGACCTCAAAGGAACGCCGTCTCCCGAAGACAACGCGAAGATCATCGACGCTCTGGACCGGGCCATCCGCCTGGACCCGAAACTGGTCTGGTCGTATTTCACGCGCGCCGGATTCGAGATGGCAGTCAAATGGAACTGGGCGGCTGCGAAAGCGGATCACGAACGTATACGCGCGCTCGATCCGCACAATAGCTACCTCTTGCCGAGCGCCGTGGGCGAAATGGCCCTGGTCTCCGGGCACGTCGCCGAAGCGCTGGAGCAATATGAACGGGTGATCGAGCTGAACCCGCTGGATGCGCTCTCCCTGGAGGCGATCAGTGCCGCCTTGTGCGCGTCGGACCGGCTGCCGGAGTGCCTGCAGTACCGCCTGAAGCTTCAGCAACTTCACCCGGACTACGGAGGAGTCAATAGCTCCGTCGGCATGGCGCGGTTGTACCTGGGTCAACTCGCCGAGGCGCTGGATAACATGGAAATGGAACCCGAGGAAGATCGCAGGTTGGCGGGACTTGCGGCAGTCTACACGGCGATGGGCAGGCGCGCGGAATCAGAAGCGGCACTGAAGACCCTCGAAACCAGGTTTGCAGCGAAGGACGCCTACGCAATCGCTCAAATACACGCCTTTCGTGGGGAAGCGGACCTGGCGTTCGAATGGCTGCAGCGCAGTTACCAACGGCACGATTCCAATATACTATGGATCAAGACAGACCCCTTGCTGCGTAGCCTGCGCGGCGATCGCAGGTTCCGGGCTCTACTGACCGAGCTGCGGTTGCCGGAGTAGGCCACCAGCATCGATAACCACTCAACATTGTTTGACAGGGGAATCCAAGATGACTTCTAAGTCACAACGGTCCACGCTGGCGCGGGCCCAGGAAGAGATTCAGGACCTTCTGTTGGATCTGCAGTCGGGCACGCTCGACAGGATCACGTTGGAGGCAGGCCTCAAGCAGCTGCAGGAGCGGTTGAAGGCCCTGGGTGTCCATCAACACAAAGCCGACATCGAGTCCGATGACGCGGATTCGGGTGAGGGGCACGAGCCCAAGTGAATGCCGAAGGGCGGCCCGCCGCCCCTGCGCCCCGGACACGCGCCATGCGGTTGAGAAGTGCCCGCTGCCAGTCGGCATATTGGGACTGTGGCGAGCTGCGGATAGTCAACTTTCTGACGCGGGACCGGTTTGCCGCAAATCCGATCGTGCTCGAGCTCGTGCGATTTTTCCTCTCCCCCAGGACAATCCGGGACGCGATGGTTGGATTCAACTCCTACACCCGGGAGAGTGTGGGAGAGACGATACTGAAGATGATCGAGGCGCAACTCCTGCTGGAGTGTGAGTCGCCGGAATCGGCTCGTGATGAGTTGCTCGACTCGTTGTGGAAGCCCTGGCTGCCAGAGGGCGGATTTCACTTTCTGACGAAAGACGCCCCTTACATCGCGGGAGATTCGACTCTGGAGCAGAAGTTGCAGTCGCTGCCGCGCACGCCGCAACCGCCTCTGTTCAAGAAGACGGATGGTGCCGAATCGATCTCACTGCCGCTTCACCCAACGGAACAGGACGACTTCTTCCGGACGTTGCACGCGCGCAGGACGCACCGAAAATTCTCGGCGGCGGAAATATCGCTCGACAACATTTCAAAGTTGCTGCATACGACCTGGGGCGTTCAGGGATATGTTGAGTCGAAATATTTCGGATCCCTCCCCCTCAAGACCAGTCCGTCCGGCGGTGCACGCAATCCTGTGGAAGTGTATTTGCTGGCGCTACGCGTGAACGGACTCGATACCGGGCTCTATCACTACGACGCTGAGGACCACGCGCTGGCCAGGATTTCTTCTGAAGCGACCGCACAGAAGGCGCGGGCCTATTGCGCGGATCAGCGGTTTGCCGCCGAGTCGGCAGCACTTTTCATCATGACGGGCGTCTTTGAGCGAACCATGTGGAAGTACCCACACCCTCGCGCCTATCGAGTCGTCCTGCTCGACGCGGGCCATCTCGCGCAGACGTTTTGTCTCACGGCAACCCGGATCGGTCTTGCACCGTTTAGTACCGCTGCTCTGAAGGATTCCTTGATCGAGACGGATCTGGGAATCGATGGTGTATCGGAATCGGTGTTGTACGTGACTGGAGTCGGCGGGCTGCCGGAGCGGTGATGGCTGGGCAGGAGGGTTAGCGGTCAGTAAACCGTTTTGGGCTGTAACGCTCGATCATCGTGGTAATGGCACTCGACTGATAGCCGTCCGCGAGAGTTTGCAACCGGGCGGCAAAGCTCGCGTACCGTGGGTCCAGTCCCTTCACGTGGTCGGCGCGATCACGAATCGAGCGCATGTTGCCGGCCAGAGCGAGTCCCCGCAGCACCTGCATCTCATCGGGCGGCGGCGGTATGACATCGCCGTCGTCGCCCGCCGCCGCTTTCGTGTGAGGCGCCTCGATCGGGTCGAAGATCCACTCCAGGCGCAACACAACACCGATTGTGCGTGCGAGGGCCGAAAGTTGTATGGGCTTTCCGACGAACGCGTTCGCGCCTGCTTCGCGGCTGCGGACTTCGATTTCCGTGGTCACACTCGCCGAGGTGGCGATGATGGGCAGAGCAATGTTTTCCTGCGAATTGCGCAATCGGCGGGTCGCTTCCAGCCCGTCCATGACCGGCATGGTGAGGTCCATGATGACCAGGTCCGGCCGCAGGCGCGCGACCATTTCCAACGCCTCCGAGCCATTGACCGCCTCGGCCACCTCAAAGCCGAGGGTGGTCAACTCTTCGAGCAGCATCGCTCGGTTCTGCAGCACGTCGTCGACCACGAGAACCTTCCGCCGCGCGCCGCTGTAGCCGGTCGGTGAGGTCTGCACCAGCGCATCCTGGGCACGCAGCTGCGAAGCCGGCACATCGATCTGGAACGAAAAAACGCTGCCCTTCCCCGGCACACTCCGCACCGCGATGTCCCCACCCATCAGGCGGATCAACTGCCGGCTGATGGCGAGGCCGAGTCCCGCCCCCCCCTCGCGGCGTTTCGACTCCGCTACCTGCTCGAAGGGCTGGAACAGGCGCGCCATCTGCGCCTCGGTCATACCAATTCCCTCGTCCTCGACCTCGAAAAGCAGGCGCGCCGAGTTAGCGGTCTCGGCAATCGACGGCACCAGGCGCAGCATGCGCAAAGTTATGTGTCCCGAGTCTGTGAATTTGACCGCGTTCGACAGGAGGTTGAGCAGAACCTGCCGCAAGCGCTTTTCATCCACGCAGATGGTGCCGGGCAGATCGGATCCGGACTGATACATGAATAACAGGCCCTTGTCCTCCGCCTTGACTCGGATGGTGTCGCAGACAATCTCCATGAACGCTGCCAGGCTCACTTCACCCGGGTACAACTCGAGTTTGGCCGCGTCGATGCGCGCCAGGTCGAGGATGTCGTTGATGAGATTCAGCAGGTGGTGCCCGCTCGCGTCAATGATCCCGAGCGCCCGGGTCTGACGTTCGACGAGCGTCTTGTCGCGCTGCAGAATTTGCGCAAAGCCCATGATGGCGTTGAGAGGTGTTCGCAGCTCGTGGCTCATCTGGGCAAGAAACTCACTACGCTGACGGGCCAGGTGTTGGGCTTCGGAAAGCGCAGCCTCGCGCGCCGCCTCTACCGCCTTGCGTTCGCTGATGTCGCGGGCCGCACCGACCGTGCCTAGGACAGTGCCGTCCTCGTCGATCACGGCGGCTTTGTAGGTTTCCATCCATACACCACGATCCTGGTCGGATGCCCACTCCTCCGTGGTCTTGCGTTGGCGTGACTCCATCACGTACGCATCGTCAGCCAGTTGTTGCCGGGCCAGGGTTGGCGCCAGCAGTTGCAGGTCGGATTTGCCAATCATGGCGTCGACTAAGTAGCCGCGGGCCGCCGCGTGAGCCTGGTTTACAACCAGGTAACGGCTGTGAGTGTCCTTGAACCAGGCCCACATCGGCAGCATGTCGATCAGGGTCCGCAGGTAACGCGCTTGCTGACGAGATTCCTGAGTACGTAGTTGCACCCGCTGTTCCAGGTCGGTGTTGAGGGCGCGGATGTCGTTCTCGGAGCGTTGTAGCTGTTGGTTCAGTGCCCTGAGCAGACGTTGGGACTGACGCAGGCGATATACGAACAGCGCCGCGCCCAAAAGCGCCAGAGCGACGCCGGCAAGCAGGGTCCATAGCCAGCGCTGCTGCAGCTCGCGCTGCAGCAGCTGCGCGGCCTGTTGCTCGCTGCGATGCAGCAACGAGTCGATTTCGCGTTGCCGGCCCTCCTTCTCGTACCGTCTGATCAATTGCACAACTTGCGCTCCGGCCTTTTCGCGGGCCGCCTTGGCGGTCATCTCGCTGGCTTCCACCGAAAGCTCGTAAGCACGCCGGTAATTTCCTTTGGCGGAGGCGATCGCCGCCAGGCGCGTCGCACTTCCGCTCAGATACACGGCGTTACCCAGATCTTTCGCGAGCTCGTAACCTCGCTCGGCATCGGCATCGGCCCTGGCCATTTCCCCGAGCGACTGGTAGTTGGCACTGCGAGCGTTCAGCGTAAACCACTCGCTGATGCGATTCGGATAGCGTCGATAGATTTCCAGTGTTTCGTCGAGATATTGCATGGCTTCCTGATGATGCCCCTCGCGCATCAGCAGAGCGGCCAGGGCGAATATCCCGTAGCTCGTCGCAAAGGGCGCCCCCACCTCGCGATACATCGCGATCGATTCGCGAATCTGCCGTTCCGCGCCGACTACATCGCCGGCTTCGGTGCTCAACGCGCCCAACGTTGCGACCGCATTGGCTTCCAGCAGCCGGGAGTGCGCCGCGCGCGCCTGGACACGCATCTGCTCTGCGTGCTCACGCGACTCGGCGAGCCGACCGCTTTGGTCGAACACCATCGCCAATCCGCTATGGGCGTAGGCCAGCACGAGAGGATTGTTGGAACGCTGGGCCCGCTGCATGGCCTGCACGGCGACGGCAACGGAATCGTCGAATAACTCGAACCGGCGATAGCGCTGTGTGGTTCGCAGCAGGGCTTCGCCCAGGAGGTCCGGCCGGTTCACCCCTTCGAGCACGGCCACGCTGTGTTGCGTGGCCTGCAGCATCTCGTCGAGCTGGCCGCGGTTGACTGAGTTCAAGGCCACGTTCAGATCCGATTCGGCCTGGCCGACCCGATCTGCACCGGCCGCCGCGAGTTGAAATGCCTCTGTTGCGTGGGCCGCTGCCGGTTCCGTCAGCGCAAGATAGGTTTCGATCCGCGACAGCAGATTCAACGCGCGGGCTTTGTCGGAGGGCGTGGCGTTCGGTGGCAGGCTCGCCTGCAAGCGCTTCGCTGCCTCATAAGCGCGTGGAGCATCGTTCTCTGCCAGCGTCCGTACGCGGCCGGCCTCGGCGCGCCACGAATCGAGTTGCATTGCAACAAGTGGCTGGGGCGACTGACAGAGGGCCCCTGCTGGAAGCGCAATCAGGACCGCAACTACGACGGCACGGGCACACACCCGGTAGCCGTTCCCACCGCTTGCGGATTCGCATTGCCCTACCCCATTCATCGCCCCTCGCCGGATTCAACCGCCGGTCGTGCAAGCGCGCCCAATCACCCCAACAGGCGGTCCCGCAGCCTAAGGTTCCAAAAGTTCATGATAGGAGGGGCGCACGCTGTGCAGCAAGTTCACGCCCACAATTGCTAACATCCGCGAGTCCGTGAGCCGCTGGCGCGACGAAGCATCAACCCAGCCGGACGGGGCAATGGGGGGGTTTGAATATGCGCGTCACCACCGGAGTTTCGTTCGGCACCGCCCTGCTTGCCGTGGGATACCTTGGACCGGCGCTGTCCGCGGCCCAACTCAGCACGGCTGCCGATAGCGAGGCATACCCGGAGCACTCCGCGCGCGATCCCGAGTTGCAGGTAGTGGTCATCAACGGCTACCGCCAGAGCTTGCAGGACGCCCAGTCGAAAAAACGGGCTGCCAGCCAGATTGTCGATTCAATCGTCGCGGATGACATCGGCAAGCTTCCCGACACCAACACTGCCGAAGCGTTACAGCGAGTCCCCGGGGTACAGATCAACACTGACCTGGGCGAAGGATCCACTGTGGTGATCCGCGGCCTCGGCCAGGTTGAGACCCTGCTGGACGGGCGGGAAACCTTCACCGCCGCCGGTACGCGCACCTTGAACTTCGAGTTCATCCCATCCGAGTTGCTGTCGGGTGTCGATGTGTACAAAACCCCGTCTGCTGAGCAGGTCGAAGGGGCCCTCGGCGGCCTCATCAACGTGCGCACCCGCAGGCCGCTCGAGTTCGACGGCCTCACCGCGCAGGCCGCTGTTCTGGGCAACCTGGGCGACCTGGCAAGGAAGTCCCGGCCGCAACTGTCGGCGCTGCTCAGTGACCGTTGGCGAGTCAGCGGCGGCGAATTGGGCGCGCTGTTGAGCGCCTCCTACCAGGAGCGTCAGTTGCAGGAGGACTATATCTCGGCCGGCGCCCCGACTTGCTACGGCCCCGTGGCAGCCGGCGTCTGCACGAGCGGAATCATCGGCCCCAATGGCTTCTACAATCCGCAGTACACGGCCGAGCGCCGGCGGATGGGCTTCAACGGGGCCCTGCAATGGCGGCCCGGCGAGCGTGTCGAGTTGTATCTCGATGGCAACTACATGCGCTTCGAGACACCCCAATTGGATTTTGGGACCTACCCCCTGCCGAACGGCAACCTGACGCGCTCGGCGACGCGTCTGTTTCCCGGCACGAACCTCATCGAGTCAGCAACCTACCTGCAGCAACCGCTGCACACGCTGTCGATCAATCGCTTTCAAAAGGATACCGAGTGGCAAGCGGCGATCGGCGCGAAGTGGGCCGCGGGACCGCTGGCCGTGAAGGCCGATCTCAGCTACCTGAATACGAAGGAGCAACTGCGTTACAACGAACTCGACCTGCAAACGACGCTGCCGACCTTCAGCATTGACACGTCCGGCTCGCCACCGGCGCAAAGCTACAGCGGCGTCGATCTGGGCAATATCGCTAACTACACGTTTTCCGGCCTGACCAACAGCGTGAACCTGTGGGCAGGGCGGGAAACGGCCCTGCAGCTGGATGCGAGCTTCGACCTCGGGTGGGGACCGGTCCGCAGCCTGGAGCTCGGCGCCCGCTACGCCGATCTCGACGACGGACTGACTCCGACCCGCTATTTCAACACCCCGGCAAACCGCCCGGCCGCCACGAATTCCGGGCTGATCGAGCAGTACCCGCTCGGCACCGCCTTCGCGAGCGCCGGTGGCTCGACAATCAACAGCTATCTGACAGTCAACCCGGCGCTGCTGCAAAACATCGACACAGTCATCGCTGCCCTCGGCCTCACGCAGTACCCGGTGGTTCAGTCCCAAGGCATCTACACGATCCGTGAACGCGACAGCGCCGCTTATCTGAAGGTGAATTTCGTGTCGGGTGGCCGCGCCCGGGTTGATGGCAACCTGGGCTTGCGGCTGGTGCACACCGGGGACTCTCTGAGCGGCACCGAAACAATCAGCGCTCCCGTCACCCTCTATCAGCCGCTGCGCCTGGCGAACAACTACAGCAAGCTGCTGCCGAGCTCGAATTTGCGTGCGCACCTGAGCGAAACCGTGCTGCTGCGGCTTGCAGCGTACGCCTCGATCACCCGGCCGGAGTTCTCGAATCTCAACCCCGGTCTTACGCTCGTTCCGGCCAACCTGACAGGAAGCCAGGGCAATCCGCAGCTCGCTCCTTACACAGCGACGAATTATGACGCGACGCTGGAGTGGTATTTTGCCGAGGCCGGCAGCATCCACGGCAACGCATTTTTCAAGAGGGTGCGCGGATTCCCATTCACTGCGGGGACCAGCCGGGTCGTCGGCGGCTCGAGTTATATCATCTCCCAGCCGCTCAACAGCGGCGCGGGCAAGGTGGCGGGCTTCGAGGGCGGCTACCAGCAGTTCTACACGTGGCTGCCACGACCGTTCAGCGGCCTCGGGCTGCAAGCCAACCTCACGTACGTCAACAGCTCGACGCCTACCGCAGTAGCCGGATATACCGCGCCGCTGCCGAATCTCTCCCGGTGGAGCTACAACACGGTGGCAATCTACGAGCGCGCCCGCTGGTCCGGCCGGATCGCCTACTTCTGGCGCTCGCAATTCCTGCAAAGCATCGCCGTCGCCTCCGGGGTCGGTGTCGTGCCTGTCGAAAGCGAATCCTTCGGCCAACTCACCGCCGCACTCAACTACAGGCCAAGCGAGCACTGCACCTTGACCCTCGCCGGCACCAACCTGACGCGAGCCAAGCACCAGACGTTCATCGGCTCGGTCCACTCGCCGAGCGCGACTTATATTGATGACCGCCAGTACCTGGCGGGAATCCGTTACCGCTTTTGATCCGCGGCCGGCAGACGGACCGCAAAAGTGCTGCCCCGGCCCGGCGTCGACTCGATACTGACATCACCCTCCATTGCGCGCACGGCCTGTGCCACGATCGCCAGGCCGAGGCCGGTTCCCGGGTACTCATCGCTCGAGTGCAGGCGTTGGAATACCTGAAAGATTTTCTCGTGGTACTGCCGCTCAATGCCGATCCCGTTGTCTGCAACACTGATCACAACGTCCTCACCGGCCCGCTTGGCAGTTATCCTGATTTCCGGTGTGCTGTCATGGGAGCGATACGTCAGCGCATTGTCCACCAGGTTATTGAGAATCTGGCCGATGAGGGTGGCATCCCCGAGCGGCGTTGCCAGTGGTTCCGGAATCTCGAATCGGGCCCCGGCCGCGGCGATACGCTCGCCGAAGATCGTAGCCAGGTGCTGCACGAGCGGCGCCAGCGGAACGGGTACTGCCACCGAGGTGATGCGTGCGGTGCGGGCGTAAAACAGCAGGTCCTCAATCAGCTTGCCCATGCGGGCGCTGGTGGCGATGATCGTGTCCAGGTACCGCCGATCGTCCTCACCCATGCTGGCGTGACAGTTCTTGTGCAGGATTTGGGCAAAACCGGCGATGGCCCGCAGCGGCGCACGCAGGTCGTGGGAGACCGAATAGCTGAAGGCTTCGAGCTCCCGGTTGGCGGCCGTAAGCTGCCTGTGCATCGCACGCAGAGCGAGTTGGGCGTTGACGCGGGCCATCACCTCTTCCACCTGCAGCGGCTTCACCACGTAGTCAACCGCGCCTACCTCAAACGCGGCGAGCTTGTCCTGCGTGTCCGCCAGTGAGGTCATGAAAATCACTGGAATGTCGCGCGTGGACTCGCGCGCCTTCAGTCGCCGGCAGACCTCGAATCCATCGATTCCCGGCATGATCGCATCGAGCAGAATCAGATCGGGCTGCACGAGGAACGCGCGCTGCAGGCCCTCCTCGCCGCCCTGCGCGACCAGCATGCGGAAATGCCGGGCTTCCAGGTATTCGACTATGAGCGCCAGATTGGCTGGTGTGTCATCGACAATGAGAATAGTCGCCGTGCCACCGTGCGGGGCGGCTCCAATCTGGGACGTCGCGACCAACAGAATGTCTCCGACAACGGGACTCATATGCGTCCAACACGCGGTTTACTCTCTTGGCAGGACCCGGGCAAGTGGGCAGGACTCGAGCAGCGGACGTCTCACTGGCGGCCCGAGCCGATTCCAGCGAGCTTACTGTGGGTGCGGACGGCATCGTCCTCACACTCATCGAGTGTTGATTGCAGCTCCGCCCGTATCAACGCCTCGTAGGCGACGGCGTTCAGCGGCGGACTCAGGTAGAAGCCCTGGTACTGGTCACACCCGTGGCTTTGCAGAAAGCGGACCTGCTCCAGTGTTTCGACGCCCTCGGCAATGACCTTCAGGCGCAGGCTGTGGGCCAGGCAAATGATTCCCGCCACGACCGCCGCGGCTTCCGCGCTCGACATCAGGTTGTTGATGAAGCTGCGGTCGATTTTCAGCTTGTCGAGCGGAAACCGATGCAGGCAGCTCATGCTCGAGTAGCCCGTGCCGAAGTCGTCCACGGAGACCGCGACGCCCATTCGGCTCAGCTGCTGCAATATCTCGGCGGACTCGTCGGGATTGCTCATGACCGCGCTCTCGGTCAGCTCGATTTCGAGATGAGAGGCATCGACACCGGCTTCGTCCAAAGCGCGGCGAATGATGTCGAGCAGGTCGCGTTGTTGGAATTGCGTTGCGGACACGTTGACGGCGATCCGCACCGGTGGCAGACCGTCGCTCTGCCAGGAACGGATCTGGCGGCACGCCTCCCGTATGACCCACTCTCCGATCGGCACGATGAGCCCGCTCTCCTCCGCCAACGGTATGAAGTTGTCCGGCGGGATGAGCCCGCGCTGCGGGTGTCGCCAGCGGATCAGCGCCTCGGCACCGCGAATCCGTCCCGAGGCAGCATCAATCTTGGGTTGATAGTGCAACTCGAATTGCTCGCACTGCAGCGCCTGGTACAGATCGCTTTCGAGCCGCACCCGTTCCAGGGTCAGAGTATCCATCTCGGGCGCAAAGCACTTCACGTTTTTCCGGCCCCGTTGTTTAGCAACATACATGGCGGTATCCGCACGGGCGAAGAGCTCCTCCACGGTCGAGCCGTGCCACGGGAAGAAGGCGATGCCGATGCTTGCCGAGGGGTGAACATCGATCTCCCCGAGCCGGATGGGCTGTTGCAGGACCTCCAGGATCTTGTGTGCCAACCGCTTCGCCTCTTCGGGCGCGCCGAGCTCCCGGATAATCATGATAAATTCGTCGCCGCCCGGACGCGCCAGCGTATCAACGCTCCGCAACGTGCTCGTCAGTCGGCGCGCGACCTCCCGCAGCAGTTCGTCTCCTGCCCGATGGCCGAAGGAATCGTTGATGAGCTTGAAGCGATCGAGATCGAGCACCGCCAGCGCGAAGCGTTCCCCCGTGCTGCCGGCGTGGGCAATGGCTTGATTCAGCCGATCATCCAGCAACGAGCGGTTTGGCAACGCGGTGAGTGCGTCGTGGGTCGCCATGTGCCGCAGCTGCCGGTTGGCCGCCTCCAGCCCTTCGGTGCTGGCCGCAACGACTCTCTCGAGTGAATCGAGCTGCTCCCGCAGCACACGCTCGTTGCGCCACTTCCGCGTGAGCGCGTGCGCAAACTGCAGTGCCTCGATGGGCTCGAACGGTTTCTTCAGCACCAACAGCCGGTGCGATTGGCCGAGACGCTCCGTGATCTCACTGGCGTTGTAATCTGCCTGCGCCGTGCAGATGACGACCTGGAGCCGCGGGTCCGCGACCCACAGCCACTGAACTGTTTCCAGACCGTCCCATCCGGGTGGCATGCAAATATCAACAAACGCGAGGCAGTAAGGGAACTGTTCGCCGGCGGCCTGCTCTACCAGACGTAACGCCTCCTGCCCGTCGTACGCGGAGTCCACACGAAACTCGAGTGTCGGCGCGCTCGGCCGCCCGGCGGCACCCCGGAGTTTGCGCTCCAGTTCGGTGAGCGAACTATCGCTCCCGGAAAAGGCCAGGATCCTGCGATACTCGTCGTGGATGGCCCGATCGTCGTCCACAATGAGGATGCGTGCCGCTTCAGGTCGGTTCATTCACACCCCTGTTGAAGTCTCGCCGTGCGGGCGAAGTTCGCTCCCATATCTGACAGCGGCATGTAAACCGGATTCTGCAGCTGCCCGCACTCGGGTCTTTCTTTAGACCCCTCACCGCGCCCACTAAAGGAATCCCTTAGCCTTGCGACCTTGCGAATGGGACGATTACCTTGTTATGAGGCTCGGGTAGTGCCAGATTTGCCGGGTGAATCCGAAGACCGGCACCTTGGCTTTGCGGCTCCTGATCGTGGACGATCACGAGAGCGTGCGCGCGGGCCTGCGCTTCCTGTTATCCGGTGAGCCGGACTTTGAGATTGTCGGCGAGGCGTATTCCGTGGCAACGGCGCTACACGAAATCGAGGCACGGCGGCCCGACATCGTGTTGCTCGATTTCGGGCTCGGAGCCGAGAACGGCGATCGCGTTCTCGATGCGCTCGCTGCACACCCGAATCCGCCGCGGGTTCTCATGCTGAGCATGGAAGACGAGCGCGTCGTGGGTCAGGAATTGACGCGCCGCGGTGCCGCAGCCTATGTGATGAAACAGGAGCCGACAGCGCAGATTCTGGCAGCTTTACACCGAATCCGGCTGGCATTGCTGGCCGCGGGCTCCGGCGCCGCGATCGAGCCGCCGCGGCGCGCACAGACCCTCACCCCGCGGCTGACCAGGCGCGAACATGAAGTGTTGTTGCTGGTGAAGGCCGGATTGCCCAGCAAGTCAATCGCGCGACGCCTGAACATCTCCGACAAGACGGTCGACGTCCACAAACACCAGCTGCGCCGCAAGCTCGGATTGTTGACTGATCTCGAGTTGGTGCGACATGCCGCTTTCTTTGCAAGTGACGACCTTCGGGCAACACCAGCCAACGGGCGTCGCTGAAGCTCTGTCAGCTCACGCGCCGGCTGCAGGCGGCCTGGGCCCTTGCGGGGCTTCGCAGATCACAGCAGTCCCTCGCTCATGACGCGCTACAACTGACAAGCGACCCCCAATCGCGGCTGCACGATCGCGCATGGTTTTCAATCCGAGCCCGGAAGAGCTGACGGCTGGATCCGGGGGCCCGACACCATCATCGAGCACACGCATTCTTACGGTGTGGGCATCGACATCGAGCCGTACTTCCACTGTTTCTGCCCGTGCGTGCTTCATGGCGTTAGTGAGTCCTTCCTGCGCGATTCGATACAGATGCTCGCTGACCTCCCGCGATGTCGTGAGCGGATCATGCAGCTCGACACAGAGCGACACGCGCGGCCCGGGCGGACCGTTGGCGCGATCCGTCAGGTCGCGTAGAGCCTCGGTGAGCCCGCTTCGCGCGCCGCTGAGAGGGGAAAGGCCGCGCGCAATATCGCGACAGGTCGTAATGGCACGTCTCGCCATGCTCGCCAGTCGCTCGAGCTCCGTGGGAACCGGCGACCCGGACCGCTCGATCTGCTTTGCCAATCCGTCCGCGAGCATTGCGAAACCCGTTAGTTCCTGGCCGAGGCCGTCGTGCAGCTCCTTGGCGAGCCGGCCGCGCTCCTCGGCGGCCGCTTCACGCAGGGCGCGCTCGAGTCGCTTGCGCTCATTCCCGGCCGCCTCGCGACCGCGTCGGTCCTCCTCATCCTGCAATGCCCGCACCACCGCGGGACCGAGTCTTGCCGGCCGATCTTTGAGCACGTAGTCGCTTGCACCCGCGAGGAGGTATTCCACGGCGGCCTCGTCTCCCAAGGCACCGGTCACCATGATGACCGGAATTCGCGTCCTGCCGTCGCGGACCATCTGCAAAGCACTGCGTCCATCGAATGCCGGGAGCTTCGCGTCGGCCAGAATCAGGTCGGGTGCGAATTCCTCCAGCGCCGCGGCGAAATCCGCCCTGGTCTGGACGCGCCGGGCATTGAATGTCAGTCCTGCCTTGCGCAATTCGCGCTCCAGGACCTCCGCTTCCTCGGGCACATCCTCCAGCATGAGAATCTTCAAGTCAGAGTGAGTACTCATGGGTTTCCTGTTGGGCGGCCGCGCTCCGGGCTGGCGCGCAGCAACGCCTCGATGGTTTCCGCGGGAACGGCGGGACTGTGCAGATATCCCTGCGATTGCTCACAACCCAACGCCGCGAGAATTTCGAGCTGACCCACGGTCTCGACGCCCTCGGCGACTGTTTCGAGACCGTAGGAACGAGCGAGGGCGATGATCGTCGAGACGATAGCGTGGCTCGCGCGCTCCGGCGTCAGGCGCCTCACGAACGAGCAGTCGATCTTGAGAATGTCGATCGGCAGGTCGGCGAGCCGGCTGAGGGATGAGAAGCCCGTTCCAAAATCGTCAATCGCGACCCGAACGCCGGCGGTGCGCAGCTGTTGCAATGTGTCGATGGTGGAGGCCGAATCCCCCAGGAGCTCGCCTTCAGTGATTTCGATGTCGAGGTCAACACCCGAACCCTTGCCCGTTCCGGAAAGATGCAGCAGGCGTGCAGGCAGTCCGGGCTGACTCAACTCCATTGTTGAAACGTTGACCGCCATACGCACGGCTCGCAGGCCCAGGCGTCGCCAACGCCGGCAATCCTCCGCCGCCTGGCGCAGGACCCACTCGCCGACCCTGAGAATCAGCCCGGTCGATTCCAGCACGGGAAGAAACTCACCCGGCGCGATGAGCCCACGCTCCGGATCCCGCCAACGTATCAGCGCCTCAACACCAACCATGCGATGGTCACGTCGATGAATCTGCGGTTGGTAATGGAGCACGAATTCTCCCCGGTCGAGCGCGCCGCGCAGACGGTGTTCGAGAGCGAGACGTGCGGCGGTACCAGAGCTCATTCCTTCGCGGTAGTAATGGTAGCTGGAGCTGTCGCCGCGGGCCGCGTGCAGTGCTGCTTCAGCATTCTCTATCAGTGTTTCCGCCGCGCTCCCGTCCGCGGGAAAACGAGCGAGCCCGCATTTGACCGGTGCCGGAATCTCCCGTCCTCTGACAATCAGCGGTTGAGCAAAGGCATCGCGAATCTGATCTTGCGGCGCCGGTGTCGTTGCGCTCTGCGGGATGACAACGGCGAATGCGCCACCGCCCAAGTGAGCCACGCGCTCACTGCCATCGAATCGTTGCCTGAGACGGTCTGCCACGCACTGAAGCAGCAGATCACCCATGTGGCGCCCGAACGAGTCGTTAACGAGGGTGAGGCACTGCACGTTGAACGCCACCACCGCCGTCCCCGAAGCTGACATCGAGGGCTGGCCGATCAGGCGTGCGACCCGTTCACAGAAGAGCGTGCGATTGGCAAGGTCGGTAATCGGGTCGAAATAGGAGAGATAGCGCAGCGCGTGATCCTTGCGAAGATATTGGAGTGCGAAAGACAGGTTGGCGACCATTTCCTGAAGCAGATCGAGCTCGTCCGTGCCGATGGTGTCCTGCTTCGTCGATGCGACAGTGAAGGCACCAACAGGAGTACCGTCGACGAGCAGCGGTACAGATGCCAGGCAGTAGTTTGTGACCGTCGCGATCCGCTCGTTGGCTGAGATTGGCCCGGCATACTCGGCCGCGTCGTTGAACGCGATCATTTCGCCTGTGCGCAGGACGCGGCCGGTCACGCTGCAGTCGGTTTCAGCACTTTTAGCAACGCGAAAGCTCACGGCCCCATGGCCTTCGGCGCCATATCCAGTCCAAGCCGCTGGCCGGGCAATGGATTTGCCAGGATCGATCAACGCGACGAAGGCATAGGCATAGTGGCCCACCTGATAGGCGATGCGGCATGCTTCCACCAGCAGTTCCCGCTGCTCACGAATCCGCACGACCGCGGTGTTGATACCGGAAAGCATTTGCAGGACACGCGTGAGACGCCGGATTCGGTGCTCGGATTCCTGCCGCTCACGGCTCATGGCTGTTTCGCGAACGGCTCGCCGTACCGCCGGCGCGAGGCGCGCCAGGCGATCTTTGAGAACGTAGTCACTGGCGCCCGCAATCAGGAGCTCAACTGCCGCCTCGTCACCCAGGGCACCGGTCACCATGATCACCGGTATGAGGGGGTCCTTCTGTCGCGCCATCTGCAGCGCGCTGCGCCCGTCAAACGCCGGTAACTTGGAATCAGCGAGAATCAGGTCGGGCGCAAACTCCTCCAACGCTTCACCAAAGGCCGACCTCGTCTGCACACGCCGCGCAACGAACGCAAGACCCGACTCGTGCAGCTCGCGCTGTAACACTTCCGCTTCCTCCGGAACGTCTTCCAGCATCAAGATTCTCAGTTCACCGGACATCCTGGCTGTCAACTCCCGGTGGGCGGCTTGTTGATCAGCATCCAGTACAGGCCCAGCTGCGTGACGACACTGGCGAACTCTTCGAAGTGCACAGGCTTGCTCACGTAGCTGTTCACGCCCAGGTCATACGTGCGCAAAATATCCTTGTCCTGCGTGGACGAGCTCAACACCACGACGGGGATTTTCCGCGTGCGCGGATCCGACTTCAGTTGCTGGAGGACTTCGAGGCCGCTCACCTTGGGCAAGCTCAGGTCGAGCAGCACCAGGCGGGGTGTCTCGACCCCGTTGCGGTCGGCATAGGCACCCCGGGCAAAGAGAAAATCCAGTCCCAGGGCGCCGTTCTTCAGCCAGACCAGCCGGTTGGCCAGATTTTGCGCCTGCAGCACGCGGATCGTCAGTTCCGCGTCCTCGGGACTGTCTTCAATGAGCAGGATCTCGACGTCGTGGACCGCTTCGCGCACGCTGCACCTCACGTGTTGGTTGCAGGAACGGAAAAAAAGAAGGTCGCACCAACACCGGGCGCACCCTGCGCCCAGACGCGCCCGCCATGCTTGTCAATGATGCGCTTGACGATACCGAGGCCGACGCCGGTACCCTCGAACTCCTCGGTATCGTGCAGTCGTTGAAAGATACCGAACAGCTTGTGTGCGTACTGCGGCTCGAAACCCACTCCATTGTCCTTCACCGAACAGATGACTTCGTCGCTGGCCACCTGCGCGTGGATTTCGATCTGCGCGAGCTCGCGCGGCCGCGTGAACTTGATGGCGTTGGCGAGCAGGTTCAGCAACACCTTGCGGATGTCCGTTGTATCAGCCCTGATGTGGGGGAGTGCCTGCAGCTGCACCACCACCTGTCTGCCGGCGAAAGACGGTTTGAGCTCGTCCAGGACGTCGCGGGAGAGAGCCTCCAGGTCGATGTCGGCCAGGATGAGCTGGCGGTCTCCGGCATGCGCGAAGGCGAGAATGTCCTTGATGAGCGTACCCATCCGGGCAGCGTTCTTACGCACGATGCCGATCAGCCGGCGCCCTTCCGGGTCGAGCTTGTCTGCGTACTCCTTGTTGAGAATGCTCGAAAAGTTGTCAATGGCGCGCAACGGCGCCCGCAGGTCATGCGAAACGGCGTAGCTGAAGCTCTCGAGATCCTTGTCCGCCGCCTCGAGTTGCCGCGTCAATTCGGCCACCCGCTTCTCGAGTTGTGTGTCAGCCACGCGGCGGCTCCCGATCGCACCGCACAATCAGGGTTTGGATCCAGCACCGTGGCCAACCCATACTCTTGTTATTCATCCCCGGCTCCGGCGCACGCCGCGCGCGCCCTGTGCCTGTTGCAGGGAATCGGGCTCACTCGAGTGGGTAAGCTACGCCGCCCAGGTTGGCCCG
>JAXDQF010000437.1:0-3709 GCA_034668025.1 Gammaproteobacteria bacterium
CACGAAATTTGACTTCTCCGCCACGGTTTGCAGCGAAGTGTCCTGGGCGGCAGGAGAAAGAGCCGGCACGCACACAGCGCCGGCTGCTAAAAGTGACAGTGCCGCTGCCACCAGTCGGGTATGGGAACGCATAGGCGGCGCATGATACCGGCCCGCGCCCCCCGCGACAGGGCCACTTAGGAGCCTTTGTGGCTGGAGGCTCCCGCGAAAAAGCTCAGCGGGCGTCTGAAACCACGGGGCTCACGGCGTGCACCTTCGAAAACACTTGCGCCACGATCCGGTCGCAGCGCTCAGTCGAGAGATCGAAGATGTTGAATGGCTCCGCGCGCAAGCGGCGGGCAACATCGACCTTCAATCTCTGCTGCGCGCGATACAGCCGCGTTCGCACGGTGGTCTCATTCAGACCGAGGCAGACCGCGACCTCAACTCCGCTGAGGTCTTCCACCACGCGCAGCACGAGCACGGTGCGAAACACTTCCGGCAAGGCGTCGATCGCATCTTCGAGCTGCTGCCTGCTGGCGACAGCATCAGAGCCTTCCCCCGCGGGCGCTGCCTCAGCCGCAGGCGGTGGTGCCACTGCCAAAAATGCGGCACCCGGCGGATGCCGGCGAAGGGTAAGCGCCTCATTAAATGCGAGACGTGCCAGCCAGGCACCGAACTTGCCTGCCGGCTCGTAGCGATCGAGGTTCGCGAATGCGCGGATGTAAGCAGCCCGGACGGCCTCTTCCGCCATGTCGTCGTTGCTCAGAATGCTCCGTGCTATCCGGTACAACCGGCGGTTGTACCTGCGCATGAGGGTCTCGAAGGCACGCGTATCCCGCCCGCGAGTACGCTCGACGAGCAACAGATCCGGCAAGTCGGCGAACGACTGCACCGAGTCTACAGCGCGCTTGGACTGCAACCCGCTCGCTGCATCCGAGGAATGGGGAAGTCTTGATTGCTCCAGCATAGGAAATGACCTTTCGTTGACAGCGCTGTCATGGCCGTGTGATCCTCACCCCGAAATGCCGCCCCGAAAGAGGGCACGTCGGGTGTTTCCATGGAACTCAGATTCATACGGCTCGGATTGAAAATGGTTTTGGGCGTGGTTCCGTTGTTGTCCGGCGTCGTCCTGGCTGCCGCGCCCGCGACAGCCGCAGACGCGATCCACCCCGCCCTGTGGCCCGAGCAGCCCCCTGCCTTCGCCCCCGATACCGCCCTGGAGGCGCGCATCGGCCAATTGCTCGGCGAGATGACGCTCGAGCAGAAGGTCGGCCAATTGATCCAGGCCGACATTGGCAGCATCACACCTGATGATCTTCGGCACTATCCCCTCGGATCGATCCTGAACGGTGGCAGTTCTTCACCTGGCAACAACGAATTTTCGCCACCGAGTGAGTGGCTGACGCTGGCCGATCGGTTCTATGAGGCTTCAATGGATGCATCACATGGACCGCGTCCAATTCCGACGATGTGGGGTACCGATGCAGTACACGGTCATAACAACCTGGTGGGGGCAACCATATTCCCTCACAACATCGGGCTCGGGGCCGCACGTGACCCGGAGCTGATTCGCCAGATCGGCGAAGTGACTGCGCGTGAGGTGCGAGCGACCGGCATGGAGTGGACATTTGGACCCACTTTGGCCGTTGTACGTGAT
The DNA here is from genome assembly GCA_034668025.1 of Gammaproteobacteria bacterium. Classification (GTDB taxonomy): domain Bacteria; phylum Pseudomonadota; class Gammaproteobacteria; order Steroidobacterales; family Steroidobacteraceae; genus 13-2-20CM-66-19. The sequence continues at coordinate 1,640 of JAXDQF010000437.1, forward strand.
GATCGTTGGGGTCGCACGTATGAAAGCTACTCGGAAGATCCGCAGATAGTGCGCGAATACGCGGGCCAGATGGTGACAGGCCTGCAGGGCAGACTGGGTTCAGCGCAATTTCTCGATTCATCCCACGTGATTGCAACCGCCAAACACTTTGTGGGAGATGGCGGCACGGGCGGTCGCGATCAAGGCGACAATCGTGCGACCGAGATCGAGCTGCGAGACATTCATTTCCCCGGTTATCCGCCTGCACTGGCCGCCGGAGCCCAGGCTGTAATGGCGTCGTTCTCGAGCTGGCAAGGCGTGAAAATGCACGGCAGTCGCGCGTTGCTCACCGACGTGTTGAAACAGCGCCTGCATTTCGATGGTCTCGTGGTTGGCGACTGGAATGGCCATGCGCAGGTGCCGGGCTGTACGAAAGTCAGCTGTGCTGCCGCGATCAATGCGGGAATGGACGTGATCATGGCGCCTGACAGCTGGAAACAGCTGTATGTCAACACGCTCGCGCAAGTCAGGTCCGGTGAGATTCCGCTGACCCGTATAGAAGATGCGGACCGCCGCATTCTGCGCGTGAAGTTGCGCGCGCACCTGTTTGAAGAAGGTAGACCTTCGTCTCGACCATTGGCAGGTCATTTCGAGTTGCTCGGCTCGGCGCAGCATCGGGCGGTCGCACGCCGCGCCGTGCGCGAATCCCTGGTGTTGATCAAAAATCAAAATCGTTTACTGCCGTTGAATCCGCACCAGCACGTGCTCGTGGCGGGCGACGGGGCCAACAGTATCGGCAAGCAGAGCGGCGGTTGGACGATCACCTGGCAGGGTACCGGGGTGACCAACATGAATTTTCCGCACGGTGACACCCTCTACGCGGGAATTCTGTCAGCCGTCACGGCCGCCGGGGGTACGGCTGAGCTCAATGCAGCCGGCCATTTCAAGACGAAGCCGGACGTGGCAATCGTGGTCTTCGGGGAGAATCCCTACGCTGAATTCCAGGGCGACGTGGGCTCTGTGGAGTACAGCCCCGGTAATCGCTCGGACCTCGAGTTGCTACGCGAGTTACGCGGGCACGGTGTGCCTGTCGTGGCGGTGTTCTTGTCGGGGCGACCCTTGTGGGTAAATCCGCATATTAATGTCGCCGACGCATTCGTCGCTGCGTGGCTTCCCGGGACCGAGGGTGGCGGCATCGCGGATGTACTCTTCAAGTCACCCGACGGTTCCGTTGCTCACAACTTCCAGGGGAAGCTGTCGTTCTCCTGGCCACTCACACCTCTACAGACCGCTGTGAATCGCGGAGACGGGACCAAGCCACTGTTTCCTTATGGCTACGGTTTGAGGTACGGCGACAACGGCAACTTGCCCAAGCTGCCCGAGGGAGGAGCCACGGCCAGCACAGTCGCGACTGACACCCGAGTGTTTTTCACGGCCGGAAAACCGGGGGCAGGCTGGCGATGGGTCGCAAGTGTTGACACGCATATAGCGGATATACCGAGCGGTGTCGGCGTCGTTGGCAACGTACGGATGTCAGCCACTGACCGGGCCGTGCAGGAAGATGCCCGGCAAATTCACTGGAACGGCAAAACAGCCGCCTCGGTCGGTCTGATCGCCGCAACGCCGATCAACCTGCAACGCGAGGCGAACGGCCAACTCTCCATCGGCTTCGACTACAAAGTCGGACAGCCGCCCAGCTCGAATGTGACAGCCCGGATGGAATGTGGTCCGGACTGCAAGGGCGCGGTTGACCTCACCAAGGTATTCACCAACGCAACGGCCGGGCAGTGGAATCATGTGAGGGTACCTCTGCAGTGCTTTGCGACGGCCGGAGCTCGTATGGATTCCATCACGCAGCCTTTCGAGCTCAACTCCGCAGCACCGCTCGAGCTGAGTGTGGCCAACATCCAGCTCGAAACCGGCACGGATACCCTGCTCGCGTGCACACCGTGAGCAGAAAGACGATTCACGACGTTGCCAAGGCCGCAGGCGTGGCCATCAAAACAGTCTCGCGCGTACTGAATGACGAGCCCAATGTCAGACCCGAGACGCGCGCGCGGGTGTTGGCAGCCGCCGAACAGTTGCAATATC
>JAXDQF010000438.1:0-3308 GCA_034668025.1 Gammaproteobacteria bacterium
GCGCCATCAAGCACAGCTGCACCACCGGCAAGGAGCGACGGATCACCCGATGGGAGCACGAGCACATTCTCGAAGCCGTGCAGCGCCGGCTCGACGAACATCCGGAGAAGATGCGCCAGCGGCGCGAAACGGTCGAGCACCCCTTCGGCACGATCAAGGCCCGGATGGGAGCAACTCACTTCCTGATGAAGACACTGCCACGGGTTGCCACCGAGATGGCGCTGCACGTGCTCGCCTACAATCTCACGCGCGTCATGAACATCATGGGTACCGGACGGCTCGTCGCGGCCACGAGGGCATACTCCTCGTAGACACGCACCAACATCCCTCCGCTGATCCGCACAAAACAGCTCAAATCCGCGTCAGGAGGCACCTCCAAGCAAGACGAGCGGCCAAGCGGGAAAATCGCCGCGCGTCGCCAACTCACCGAGACCGCGACGCCTCAACGCTTCAACAGAAAGCGTTTTTACACGACCAAGGTCACAAGCTGTCGTACGAGTCCGTCGGCCGCTCGTCTGCACTTCGGCAATAGCGGAAGAATTTGTATCTGACGCAGCGGATCATGGTCTCTGCAGTACAAGTGATGTCGCGCGTCGTCCGGCCGAATGCCGAGCATTCGAGAAGCGAACCGCGGCCGAGGGATTTGGAGAATTTGCCCCGTGTGTGCCGCTAGAGCGCTCTCTTCGCTTTTTCTGGTGGTTCGGTTGTCGGCAGAAAGGGGCGATTTCGGCCGGAAAACGCCGGTTATCGCGTTTCGTGCATAGCTTCAGTAGGAATAAAAGACTAGTTGGCGGAGGGAGTGCGACTGGGATCCAACGGTCTCTGAATTTGTAGCAATAATCTTGCTCCAGGGAGAGCGACTGGGATCCAACCGCAGCGCTGAAAATGCACGAGAATCGACCTCTGTGGTTTGAGACGGATCACCCGCTCACACGACCAAGGCACCCGCAGGCACGACGAGCACGGCGATAAGGCCCGCCATCGCGATTGAGTTGCTTGGCTTTGCGAAACAGCGCTGTTTCACTTGCTTCGTTGCCCGAGTTGCACAAGATAGTCGGCTATGGGGTCGACGTCCTTGGGATCGATTGGCGCCTTGTAGGCGATGCGCATCTTTTCGACTTCGCTGTGCCACTGCGCCTTGGACATGGCTGGCTGATTGAGCACCATGCCCGCGGAGTGGCACGCTAGGCAGTTGTTGCTGACCAGATCGGAGCCCGGGCCGTCCGGGAACGTGCGATCGCCGAAAGGCAGATCCACGCTCACCGATTTCAGCGAAAGCTTCTGCTGGGCGCCCGCCGTAAACGGCGAAAGCACGGCGGTTGTGATCAGCGTCATCAGCAATGGCTTGCGGAACACGGTCTTCTCCTTACGCGGTGACGACCGGCGTCTGCTCGACGACATTGCGCATGAAGCCGCTTGGATTCCAATTCGGCGTGTTGGGTTGCGTCTCGCCGCTGCTGTTGGTGCATCGGACCATCAGAACCTGCGCGCCGGCCGTAGGCGCGAACGAGAGCTGCCACTGGCGGAAGCTGTATTTGCCTTCGTCCTTGCCAATCTGAGCCTGTTGCCAGCCCTTTCCGCCGTCGCCGGAGAAATCGACCCGAGCCACGCCGCTGTCGCCGCCAAAGGCGATGCCGCGGACGAGCGTCGGGGCGCCGGCCTGCAGCTTGTCGCCCGCCTTGATGTTGGTGATGAGGGAGCGCGGCACCATTCTGGTGATCGGGACCGACTTGAAGCCCGTTTCCCCCGGCCGCACGTTTGCATGCGGCGTGTCCGGAATGGTGTAGGCGATCTTCATCCAGTAGTTCGTATCCGGCTGGTTCAGCACCTCGATATCGTTGAGCGTCTTCACCCAATAGGTCGAATACCAGCCCGGCACGATCAGCCGGAGCGGGAATCCGTTGAGCAACGGGAGCTGCTCACCATTCATCGCGTAAGCAAGCATGACCTCGCCATTGCGAGCATGATCGACGTCGAGCGATTTCATGAGTTTCGGCGCTTCGGGGAGCACGGCGTCGTCCATGCCGTTGAAGCGAACCTGCACGGCGCCTGCCTTCATGCCGGCGCGATCGAGCACGGTCTTGAGGCTTACGCCGGTCCAGCGCGCGTTGCCCATGGCGCCGTGCGACCACTGCGCACCGGGAACGCGCGGCTGAAAGTAACCACGCGAGTTGCCAGAGCATTGATTGACCGCAGCGAGCTCCATCCGCGGTAATGCGAGGAGTTCGTCGAGCGACAGCGACAAGGTCCGGTTCACCTGCCCGTGCACGGTCAACCGGAAGCTGTTCACGTCGATTTCGTTTGGAATACCTGACCAGTGCCAGCGCACGTAAAATTGGTCGTTTGGCGTGAATATCGATTTGTCGAACACCTCCATCGGCGTTTCAAGCAGAGGCGGACGGGTGCGCTGAAGGATCATCGCGCCCTTCTGCGGAAAGGCCGTGGTGATTGCACGCTCGTCCGGCCCGCCGGGGAGAGGAAGCTTGATTGTGTTCTCGGCAACCGCGGTCAGCGGGGCCAGGGTCGCGGCGCCGACTGTGCCGAGAAAGCGCCGGCGGGTTGACAGAGACGGAACGGCGAACAGGGTGTCCACGCTTCTGCCTCCAAATGAGCGAGGCTAAATTCATAACCTGACCGCCCGCCACGTTCTTATGAATTCTTGCGGCTGTTAACTTCGCGTTGCCCAATTTTCCAACTGCGCAGTGAAGGATAGCGAGATGAAGGAGAGGTATGGGGTGTGAAGTGGGTGTTACGAGGTCCGCTTCGGGTCGATTTCGTTGAAAAAGTCCGCGGTTGCGCGGGGTGAAAGTCGCTGATTCAGTCCCCGCGAGAGGGCTGAATCATGATGGGGCATCGGCAGGTCCAACAGGCTGCTTTGTTCTACGAGTTCTCGCTCGAACGGCATGTGCTGTCCGATCATCTGCTGCGCTCGATCGACAGGTTCGTGGAGCTTGGCGAGTTGAGACGGGAAGCCGCGCCCCCGTCAATAACTGACTCGCCAGATCGTTCCATGCCTGGCGCGCAGATTTTCTGGAGCATCACGCGGTCAGCCCTGCGAACATCATCAGCGCTCTGAAAACGCTTGCGACAACGCCCAGCGCCAGAACGCTGGCCGCCCAGATCAAAACAAGCCAGCCCACGCGGCGGAGCAATGTCTGCGTCCCCGCGGACAATTGCGTATCCATCAGTGATATCCTTCACCGGCTTTCACCTTTCCGCGGAACACGTAGTAGGACCATGCGGAATAGCCGAGGATGAACGGGATGACCAAAAGGGCGCCGACCAGCGTGAAGCCCATGCTTTCCGCC
>JAXDQF010000439.1:0-31327 GCA_034668025.1 Gammaproteobacteria bacterium
CTTCCTGTGCGGTCATGCCGGCGTCCACAAAATACCGCAGCTCGTTATGCAACGAGAAGCCCGGTACCACGTTCGGTCTCGAGGCATCCGTACCCGGAAGCAGCCGAACACCCGCGGCATGCAAACCCTGAATGAGCTTCAGCCCGAATGCGATCTCGAGCGCGGCTTTGGCATAATGTACTTCCGCATAGGCCGCGCGTAACTTCGCGAAATATCGCGGCGGAACGTACTGCATGCCCGGACCGATTCGCCCTTCGGGCCATTCCATCTGATTGACCGCAATGGTCGGGCAGACCCAGATGTCCGCCTGCTGCAGCGCTCGTGAGAACCTGGCGAGCTTCCCGGGATCGATCCCCGCTTCGTAGAGGGCTCTGCCCGGCATCTTCGCTGCTTCAGCCCACGGCACGGTGGAAATATCGCTGAGGAAGCTATCCGAGTGCTCAATAGATTTCTGGCGGGCATCAATCACATCCCCGAGCGGTACCGCTAGAGGTACGTGCCCCACGACGGGGAAGTTTTGCGCCTTGGCTGCATCCACGATAGCGCCATACTGGGACGGCGTCAGGTTGTCATAGACTTTGATGGCTACATATCCGTTCGCTTTGTCGGAACGAACGGCAGTCTCTGCCTCAGCCGCGGTGGTGACCGTCCGAGCCTCCTTCCATATCGGCGGGTCCCCGTCCGTGACCGGTCCGGTCGAATAGATAGTGGGGCCAGGAAGTCTTCCGGCTTTGATGTCAGCTGTAAGTTGGTCCGACTGAGGGCTACCCCAAAGATTCCGTACGGTGGTCACGCCATTCGCGATGTAGAGAAAGGCGTAGAGCGTGTTCCTTTCCCGATGATCGAGCGTCCCGAACTGAATCTCCTTGCCCGGAGTCGGAGCGCGCGAGAAGTGCACGTGCATATCTGCCAGGCCGGGAGAGAGATAGCGGTTGCGGCCATTAATCCTTCGCGCGTCTGCAGGGATCGCGGTGGCGCCCGCTGAGCCGACCGCCACGATCCGGCTGTCTCGGATCACCACCGTCTGACCAGGCAGTAGCTTGCCATCAACGACGGAGACAACAGTGACGTCGACAATGGCAATTGGCTTTGCGCCCGCGAGTGCCGAGAGGAGCACCAGAAATGCGGCCGCGAAGGCTGTCAGAGTTGGATTTCGGAATGTTTTATCGCGGTAGATGGTCATGGATTCACAACTCAGGTGACTATGCCATTCGCCGATCCCCGCACTCATAATAGAACACCCAGGACCGTTGAGCGTCAGCTTTCAATAGGCTGCGCCGTTAAACGAGTTGCAGGTTGACGGGCGTGGAACCAGGGAACACGCGTTGCACCTGATCGGCTGATAATCCCCAAAGAGTAACGAACAATCCACCAAATACGGCGCGATATTCATTGAGCACAGGGTAGTCGCGGTCCTGAAACAGCGACGCCTTTTGCACACGCGCCTGCTCCCCCGCAATCCGTCCCCCGTTGATACTGCCACCGAGTATCCAATGCACGGAGCCGTGACCATGGTCCGTTCCCTTGTTGCCGTTCTCCCGGAAGGTGCGGCCGAACTCCGACACAACAGCGACAACGGTGTTGCGCCACTCGCCTCCCAGTTCCTGGGACATTGCTGCAAGCCCACGGCCCAGGCTTTCAATGTTGTTGGCGAGTGCGCCCTGTGCGGCGCCCTCGTTGACATGCGTGTCCCAACCGCCAACGTCGATGAAGCCGATGCGATATTGATCGCGCATCAGCCGGCCGATGCGCCGTGCCTCCAACTCAAAACCCTTGGGCGTGATGGCATCGCGGCTGGCTTCCTTCATCTCCATTTCCAAGGCACGACCGACTTCCTGGCGCAGCTCCAATCCATCGATCACCTTGGACTGCAGGGGATTACCGGCATACATGTCAGACAGAATCGACGCCTGCCGCGTATCGAAGACCGGCTTGCCGACACCCTTCAGGGAAATGTTGGGAATGTCCGTGTCGCCGCGGAAGCATACGGGCAGAGAATCCGTGAACGCGATGGGGTCCGCGCCGTTTACAACGCCCGCAAGGCGGGATAGAAACCCCGACTGCAGGTCATGGCTTCCCTGCAATGGCTGCCCCAGCTCGATGCTGTCCTGTGTTTCAAAATGGCTGCGAGACAGATCGTCGGTTCCCGCAAAGGGAATAAACAGCGCCTGACGGCTCGCGTAAAGAGGCGCGATCGAGGTCCGCAGAACCGGGGCGAGCGCCCAGTCGGAGTCGAGTGCAACCGCTCCGTCAGTAGCGTTCGGACCCGTTGGCTTTGCGACTGCTATGTTGGGACGCGATTCATAATAGTAAGAACTGGAATACGGGATCACGACGTTCGCGCAATCATATCCGCCACGCAGGAAGACCAACAGAAAACGCGGTGAGCCAGGAGGCGCGGCAAACAGCCGTCCACTGACTGTGAGTGCAGGAGCCGCCAGGGCCATCATTTGTAGGAAGTCACGACGTTGCATGAGTGACCTTTAGCGATAGTTGAAATCAGGTGAGGCGAGCAGAAAGGTATTCCATTCGAGCTGCGAGCTCGCCCGGTCCAATGCGGTGCGGGCATGGGCCGACAGAAATGGCTCGACCGCCGTGAAATACAGTCGGCCGGAAAGTTGCGGAAATCCGCTAGTGGTTGGCGGGCTACCGTCTTCGGGTTCGAATAGGCCGCCATTGCCACTGCTGATGGTCCGCGCGATCTCAAAGCGGCGGCTCACCTGGCCTGAGCTGGCCCAACCACTCTCCGTCAGCGGGTAGCCATCAGGTGTCTGACGACCAAACAGAGGTTCTCCCAATGCGTTGAGCCAGTTGACCACCGGGTGCGTATTGATGACCTGCTTGCCGTCATAGGCGAGACGAATAGTGGAGATGACGTAGTGCATCGGGTCTTTGAACTTGCCGCCCAGCGATGCCTGGAATTCACGAGACTCGAACAGAGTGTCGAGTACCTCCGCCATGTCACCGTGCGTCTGTTGGAATGTCTTCGCCATGCGGTCGGTTAACGAGCGTGGCGGATCATCGGCCACGAAATAAACCGCGAGCTTGCGCGAGATGAACTGGGCGCACGCGGGTTGCGACACCAACAGATCGACGGCCTGCTCTACTTCAGAGAAACCGCCGCCCTCGATGTGCTGACCGAGCAAGGTTTTGGCACCAAAATCGTGGCGCGCGGGATTGAACTCGAATGCACCCTGATGGCGGTACAGCCGCGTCCATTCCGGTTTGAGCTTGGGCTCGTTACCGGACATGTTGACGCCGACGCCGGTCAACACCCGCGCCAGCTCTTGAATATCCTGTTGGGTGTAACCGGATCCCACTCCCAATGTGTGCAGCTCCATCAACTCACGGGCGTAGTTTTCGTTGATGTGCCCGGCGGCGTTCTGAGCATTGTCCAGATACTGCAACATGGCGGGGTGTTGGAGCGTGGCCAACACCAGGTCGCGGAAGTGACCCAGGGAATGGGGGCGGATGGCATGCTCGGCATAGTCCCCGACCAACCAGGGATCGTTTCCCTTGTACTGGAACACGCTGAAGTGATTCAGCCAGAACCAGTTGAGTTGCTCCTGCAGTTGTGCCGGTGAGTACAACGCTCGCAGGATCTCGCGGCGCGCGGCTTCATATGCGAGTCGGTTGCCTTTGTCGTTGAGTGTCTTGCGCTCCGCCTGCTTCGCGGCCTCATCCGGGAGCGCGTTGATTCGCTGCTGTTCCTGCGAGACGACCGGCAGCACGATCGCGGGGTCCGAGTGGGAGACTTCGAGCGCTGCGATCTGCTTGGCCGCGATGGGCGGCAGGTGCAGATCGGATGGGTGCAACTGCTCCTTCAGAAAGCGCCGCCGCCCGAGCTCGCGATACTGGTCGACGACGGCACTGGTGGGGCCGTAGGTCACACGGTCGAGCCAGAGCATGTCCTGGCGCGTGAGTGAGCTCGCTGCTGTCGCGGGCAGCGAGGAAGTGGCTGCCGCGAGCGCTAACCCCAGCAGCACGCTGGCACGGGCCGTAACGCCCCCAGCGGCGCGGCTACGCAAAGTTAAATGCGGGCTCATTACATACCAGGAACGCAGCGAGCAGCCATCCGCTGACGCTCGCATGCCGGATGCCGAGGCTGTCATCGCTCCGTAACGCAAAGTACTTGACGGTGCAACAGCCGACCCCTAGAGTCATTACACAAACTGCGGGGCGGATGTGAGCAACTCAAGATCGAACAATACTGTTGCCATCGACAGTCACGCTCTCGGGACTCTCAACTATATACGCGCCTCGATCGAGGCGGCCGGGGCGTTTGCGGTTCCGGGAATAGCCGGGATCGCGATGGGTGCGGTAGGCGTCGTGGCCACGATCATTGCCTCAATTCCCGGGCTCGCCTCCCATTGGCTGGAGATCTGGCTGATAGCGGCCATGGCGGCCTCCGCCAGCGGAGTGTTGCTCATCGCGCGACACTCGCGTCAGCCGGCCCGCGGCTTCATGCTCTACCGGGGACCCGCGCGCAAATTTGTCCTGTCGCTGTGCCCGGCATTGCTGGCCGGTGCGGTACTCACCGTAGTGCTGTGGCAGGAAGGGCTGAGCTCGCTGATTCCGGGCATGTGGTTGGTTTTGTATGGCTGCGCCGTGTTGTCGGCCAGCATGATGACGAATGCGGCGATGATGCGCCTGATTGCGATGATGGGCGGGTTGTTTGTTGTGTGTGGAATGGTGGCATTCCACTTGCCGCCGCGCTGGCACAACTTCGCGTTGGGAATGGGCTTCGGCTCACTGCACCTGTTTTTCGGCATCCTGATTGGACGTACCGATCGTGTCGAATAAAGCCGCTACCCACAAGCCGCCCCCCGTGAGGCGCGACGAGCCGGTCGCACCGCCAAGCAAGCCGGTTAGTGTGCCAATCCCGCCCAGCACCACTGACGATGCCCGGTTCGACCGGCTGGTGTATGAGCGCGTGCGCCTGGGAATCATGAGCGCACTGGCAGTCAACGAGCAGCTCACGTTCAATGAGCTGAAGACGCTGTTCCAGGTCAGTGATGGGAATCTGAGCGCGCATGCTCGCAAGCTGGAAGAAGCGGGCTACATCGCCTGCTCCAAGTCATTCGAGGGCCGGCGGCCGAAATCGGAATATCGTCTGACCCCGGTGGGCCGCAAGGCGCTGCATCGCTACCTCGAGCACATCGAGGCTGTCATCAAGGCGACGCGCAGGGCATGAATACTGGGAACCCTCGGCTGATACGTCCAATAACTCTGCAAAACAAAGTACTTGTCAATGCATAACCTGCACGTTGGCATCATCATGGATGGCAATGGTCGCTGGGCTCAGCGCCGCGGATTGCCCCGAACTGCCGGCCACGTTGAGGGCGCAAAAGCCGTCAACGACATTGTCGAAACCGCTGCCCGCGCGCGTGTTCGCGTACTCAGCCTGTATGCCTTCTCGGCCGACAACTGGCGCCGGCCGGGTGCGGAAGTCTCGGCGCTGATGAGCCTGCTGCGCCGTTACCTGATGACTGAGACGCGCCGCTGCATCGAGCAGTCGATCCGGATCAACATCATCGGCCGCCGCGACCGCCTCACCCCGAGCCTGGTTCGTGCCATCGAGCAGAGTGAGCAGCTCACCGCCGCCTGTACGGGCATGCACCTGCGAATCGCCGTCGATTATTCCGCTCAGCACAGCATTCTCGAGGCGGCCCGCCTGGCGGGCTCACAATCCAATGTCGACGCAAGCCGGTTTCAGGAGTTGCTGGACGAGGTGGACCATTCGGCGGCACCCGCGGGCGCGCTGGACCTGCTGATCCGCACCGGCGCGGAGAAACGCCTCAGCGATTTCCTGCTGTGGCAAGCCGCGTACGCCGAGCTTTATTTTGCGGACTGCATGTGGCCCGACTTCGGCGCAACGGGGTTCCATGCAGCGCTGGATTACTACCATAGTCGGCAGCGGCGTTTCGGACAGGTGATGGCGGAGGCCGGCTCGTAGGCCTGGGCTGGCTCGGCCGTGTTGCCCGGCGGAAGGCATCTGCAATGACGCAAGGGCCTCCAGCCCGCTGCGCGGCCCTTCTCTCGCGAGGCTGAGCTCCGGAAGACTCTATAATCCCGCGGATGCTCGTTGCGAGCTCCAGGGAGTCTCCATGCGCCTCATTTCCTTTGCCCTCATCGCACTCGCCGCCGCGGGAGTTGCAAGTGCCGCGCCCGCCGAATCACCCTCGCATGTATTCGAAGGCAAAGACATCTTCAGCCTTCAATGTGTCACGGATCCGCAGATCCGTCCGGATGGCCATGTTGTAGCGTATGTCCGGGTGTCGTACGACATCATGACTGACCGCCCGCGCCGCTCGATCTGGCTCGTCGATGCCGACACGGGAACGCAGACACCCCTGGCCGCCGGGCCCGGATCGAATTATTCGCCCCGTTGGTCGCCGGATGGCAAGCGCCTCGCCTATGTTGCAAGTGAGGGCGGACGGTCGCAGTTGTTTGTTCGCTGGATGCAGACGGATCAGGCGGCTCGCATCACCGATCTGACGGAAACGCCGGAAGATCTGCAGTGGTCGCCGGATGGCCGCTCCATCGCGTTCATCATGATGACCGCGGATGAGAAGACCAACCTGGGAGTGTCGCCGCCGCGGCCGGAAGGCGCCAATTGGGCCGAGCCCCTCACCGTCATTACCGATGTCAAATACCGGGCGGACGGCGAAGGCTATTTGAAGCCGGGCTACTCGCATGCGTTTGTTGTTTCCGCGGAAGGCGGCTTCCCGCGCCAACTCACCTTTGGCGCTTTCAACGAGGAGGGCCCGGTTTCGTGGACGCCTGACGGCCGGAACGTGCTCCTGAGTGGCAACCGAACTGAAGGCTGGCAGCGTGAGGCAGTCACCTCCCAGATCTACCAGGTCTCCATCGCGGATGCTGCGGTGACGCCCCTGACCCATCGTGTTGGACCCGACAAAGCGCCCCGGATCTCGCCGGATGGCAAGAAGATTGCCTACCTCGCATTTGACGACCATTTTCTCGGATATCAGAATGTCCGCGTGTACGTGATGGACCGTGACGGTCGTAATGACCACTCCATCAGCGACGCACTCGACCGGTCGATTGATGACGCGCAGTGGGCATCTGACGGCCGCAGTCTGTTTGTTCAGTACACTGATAAGGCTGTGACGCGCATTGCCCGCCTCACACTCGATGGCCACCTGCAGCAGTTGGCCGATGGATTGGCTGGCTCAGGATTGGATCGCCCTTACACCGGTGGGCAGTTCAGCGTTTCCGCCAACGGCATCGTCGCCTTTACGAGCGGGGCGACCGATCATCCGCCGGATTTGTCGATTGCGCGGGGCACACGCATTACGCGCTTGACACGACTCAACGATGACCTGTTCGCCATCAGGCAACTCGCGAAAGTTGAGCCGTTAGCGGTCAACTCGTCAGTGGACAAACGTCCCATTGATGCATGGCTGGTGACTCCGCCCAACTTTGACTCCAGCAAGAAGTATCCCCTCATACTCGAGATTCACGGCGGGCCCTACGCGAGTTACGGCCCGGTCTTTTCCACAGATGATCAGTTGTATGCCGCGGCGGGGTACCTGGTCCTATATACCAACCCGCGTGGCTCGACATCGTATGGCGAGGAGTTCGCCAACTTCATCCAGCACGACTACCCGAGTCACGACTACGACGACTTGATCAGCGCGGTCGATGCGGCGATTGCCAAGGGCTCTGTCAATCCCGATCAGCTGTTTGTAACCGGAGGCTCGGGCGGTGGAGTATTGACCGCATGGATCGTCGGCCGCACTCACCGATTCCGGGCAGCCGCGACGCAGAAGCCCGTGATCAACTGGGGCAGCTTCGCACTGACCACCGATATCGCGACCTATGTCCCCAAGTACTGGTTCGGGAAGCTTCCCTGGGAGGATCCGGACGGCTATTGGAAGCACTCACCGCTGTCATTAGTCGGGAACGTGACCACGCCGACACTGGTCGTAGTCGGTGGCGAGGACTACCGTACGCCCGTGAGCGACTCGGAGCAGTATTACGAGGCGCTTCAGCTTCGCGGTGTGCCGACTGCGCTCGTCAAGGTTCCGGGAGCTTCACATGGTGGACTGGCGGCGCGACCGTCTCAGTCAGCCGCGAAAGCCAGCGCGATCCTGGCGTGGTTTGACCGGTACAGGCAGTCGCCGCGGCGCACTGAGCAGGCTGCCGCCGGCGGGACTTCTCCCTCTTCAGGCGAGTAGCGTAGGCTGAACTGGCCTGCGAATAATGGTGTAGGGCAACCCGGAAGGCGTGTCATGGCAATCAAATTGACAGTAAACAATCAGCCGCAGGAGCTGGATGTCGACCCCGACATGCCGCTGCTGTGGGCGCTTCGGGACCATCTGAAGCTCACGGGGACCAAGTTCGGTTGCGGCATGGCCCTGTGCGGCGCTTGCACTGTACACATTGAGGGCCAGGCGACGCGCTCGTGCGTCACTCCGATCTCGGCCGTCGCAGGCAAAAATATCACGACCATCGAAGGATTGTCAGGGGACGCGGGTAAGGCGGTGCAGACAGCCTGGGTCAGCCTCGATGTGCCGCAATGCGGTTATTGCCAGAGCGGCCAGATCATGTCCGCCTCGGCGTTGCTGGCGGGAAATGCCAAACCGACCGACGCAGACATCGATGCCGCGATGGCGGGCAACATCTGCCGATGCGCCACTTACGTGCGTATCCGGGCGGCGATTCATCAAGCTGCCGACTCACTGCCGGCCTCACAGGCCAAGAGCTGAGGAGCGCCACCATGTACCTGCGCAATATTGAAGACTCGTTGGCGTCATGGCCGCCGCTGGCGCGGCTGGCCGCGAATATCACCCGCCGCGACTTCCTGAAGTTCACGACGATCGCTGGCTCCGGGTTGACGCTCGGTGTGGTCGTTCCCGCGGTTGCCAAAAGCACAGGGTTGACGGTGTTAGGTATCGAGGGCACACCGGGCGACTATTCGACGCCGTTCGTACGAATCGACACGGACAATACGGTCACCGTCATTTGCAAACATGTTGAGGCGGGTCAGGGCGTGTGGACGGGCCTGCCTGCTGTCGTAGCCGAGGAGTTGGATGCATCCTGGAGCCAGATGCGAGCGGAGAGCTCGCCGGCTCAAGTGCCGACGTACGGTAACTTTGCGTTCGGGCCGAAGGGCAACGTGCAAGGCACTGGCGGTTCGACTTCGATGGCCAATTCGTGGGATCAGCTTCGCCATGCGGGTGCGTATGCCCGTGCGATGTTGGTTCAGGCGGCGGCAAATCGTTGGAAAGTGCCCGCGTCGCAGATCACCGTCAGTGACGGCGTTGTGTCCCATAGCTCCGGCAAGAAAGCGACGTTCGGCGAGCTGGCTGCTGCTGCGGGAAAGCTGCCGCTGCCCAAAGACGTCAAACTCAAGGATCCCAGCCAGTTCAAGCTCATTGGCAGTGAGAAGCGGTTGCAGCGGCTCGACAGCCATTCGAAGTCAAATGGCACCCAGACGTTTGCGATAGACGTGATGCTGCCGGACATGATGACCGCAGTTGTGTTGCGGCCTCCGCGCTTCGGTGCGAAGGTTCAGTCGATCGACTCGGCGGCTGCCAAAGCGGTCCCTGGAGTCGTTGATGTCGTGCAGATTCCTCGCGGCGTGGCCGTTGTTGCACGTGACACCTGGTCAGCGAAGAAAGGCCGCGAGGCGTTGAAGGTTACTTGGGACGAGTCCAACGCGGAAAAGCGCGGCACTGACGCGCTCTTCAAGGAATACCGCCAGATGAGTGGTGGACCTGACGCGGTCAAAGTCGAGAAAAAGGGCGACGCGGATGCGGCCTTGAAGACGGCGGCCAAAGTCCTCGACTTCGAGTTTGAATTTCCCTACCTCGCCCATGCGCCCATGGAGCCGTTGACGGCGGCCGCGAAGTTGAGTCCCGGCAAGTGTGAGATCTGGGCCGGCTGTCAGTTCCAGACCATCGACCAGGCCAACGCGGCCCAGGCGGCGGGCCTGAAGCCTGAACAGGTGATAATCAACACGCTCGCGGCGGGCGGTACTTTCGGGCGTCGCGCCAATGCCGAGTCGGATTACATTGTGGAGGCGGTCAGCATCGCGAAGGCGACGGGCGGCAACTACCCGGTGAAGCTCATCTGGACTCGTGAAGATGACATCACTGGAGGTCGCTACCGTCCGGCCACCTATCATCATGTAACAGCGGGATTGAGCCAGGACGGAAAACTGGTGGCCGTCAAGCAGGATGTGGTGAATCAGTCGATCATGGCGGGTACTCCGTTTGCGGGCATGATGAAGGAGGGCGTCGACCCAACTTCAGTTGAAGGTGGCACCACTGAGCAGTACGAAGTAGAGAACGCGCACGTTACCTGGACACAGGCGAAGGTGGGCGTGCCAATTCTGTGGTGGCGCTCGGTAGGCCACACGCACACGGCCTTCGTGAAAGAGGTCGTGGCGGACGAGTTGGCAGCCGCCGCTGGCAAGGATCCGGTTGCCTACCGTCTGTCGCTGATGGAGAAACATCCGCGCAGCGCTGCGGTGTTGAAGCTGGCAGCTGAAAAAGCCGGGTGGGACAAGCCCTTCCCGACGGGGAAGGCGGCCAATGGTTCGTTCCGCGGACGCGGTGTTGCGGTCCACGAGTCGTTCGGCACGGTTGTTGCGCACGTTGTTGAGGTCACCGTGACCGATGGCTCGGTCAAGGTTGATCGAGTCGTCACGGCGGTGGATTGTGGAATCGCTGTTACCCCGGACGTTGTCCGGGCGCAGATGCAAAGCTGCATCGGCTACGGGTTGTCGGCAGCGTTGTACGGAAAGATCTCACTGACTGACGGCCGCGTGGATCAGACCAACTTTCATCAGTATCGTGTGTTGCGGATAAACGAGATGCCGCGGTCGATTGAGATTCACATCGTCCCGTCAACGAACCCGCCGTCGGGCGTGGGCGAGCCGGGTACGCCGCCGATCGGGCCGGCCGTTGCCAATGCGGTCCGAGCGGCGACGGGAATCAAGCTGCGCAAGTTGCCGTTCGATCTTGCGGCAGCGAAGGCGACGAAGACCTGAGCAGCGTTGACAGGCTGTTATATGGCCTGATTCGACCCTGGCTTTTTGGCCTGGATCCGCACCGCGCTCAGGCTGTTGCGATGGCGATGTTGCGAGTGCGGAACGTGTTCGCGCGGGATGCGCTGGCGGCGTTTGTCGCCGACGCGACGGGCGTTGACCCCGGGGTCGCGGGCGTCCAGCTCATGGGTCTGAATTTTCCCAACCGCGTTGGCCTTGCGGCCGGGTTCGACAAAAACGCCTATGACGTCGACTCGCTGGGCCGACTGGGCTTCGGCTTCATCGAAGTCGGCACCGTGACGCCGCGACCGCAGCCGGGCAATCCTCGCCCCAATCTCTTTCGCCTCGTCCCCGATGAGGCGCTCATCAATCGCTTGGGGTTCAATAACGAAGGCGCCGCCGCCGTCGTTCGCCGCTTGGAAGTGCGTCGCTATGCGGGGATCTGCGGAGTCAACATCGGCAAGAATTTCGATACGCCGCTGGAGAGCTCAGTCAACGACTACGCGAGTTGCCTGCGGACTGTGTACGCGGTCGCTGACTACGTAACCATCAACGTTTCGTCCCCCAATACGCCGGGGTTACGGGGGCTGCAGGACCCGGGTGCATTACGGCCTCTGTTGCTGGAGCTTGCGAACTTGCGGGAGCAGCTTGCGCCGGTGCACTCCAAGCGCGTTCCGTTGTTGGTGAAGCTGTCTCCCGATCTCAGCGATGAGCAGGTGCTCGAGGTTGCTCGGGAGCTGCGCGAGCTGCCGGTCGACGCAATTGTGGCTACCAACACGACGACAACGCGCCCTGGACCCTTGAAGTCAGCCGCGGCAGTCGAAACGGGTGGACTGAGCGGGCGTCCGTTGCATTCGCGAAGCGTCGCAGTGTTGCGTTCCCTGCGAGCCGCGATGGGGCCGGATTTTCCCATCATCGGTGTGGGCGGAATCATTTCGCCCGAGGCCGGTATGGCCACCCTTGATGCGGGTGCAGATCTCCTGCAGTTGTACACCGGCTTGATTTATCGCGGCCCGGCGTTGATTCGCGAGCTGCTCGACATCGTGAGATCATCGTCTCATGAACACCAACGATGAATCGCGGCCGCCACGCGCCGTTTGCGTTTATTGCGCTTCCAGTCGGACCTCGCACCCCGAATATCGGGAAGCCGCATTCAGGCTGGGCGTGGTTCTGGCGAAGCAGGGACTCAGCGTCGTCTATGGGGGCGGCGCGCGGGGATCAATGGGTGCGCTCGCTGATGGCGCCCTGAGCAAGGGCGGCCGGGTCGTCGGCATTTTGCCGCGATTCATGGCCGACCTGGAATGGGGACACACGGGCCTGTCTGAGCTGGAGCTCGTCGAGGACATGCGGATCCGCAAACACCTGATGCTGACCCGCAGCCAGGCGGCGATTGCCCTGCCCGGTGGTTCCGGCACGCTCGAGGAGTTGCTCGAGGCGATCACCTTGAAGCGGCTCGGGCTGTACCTGAATCCCATTCTGTTGGTCAACACCCGGGGCTTCTTCAATCCGCTGCTGGATCTGCTCGGCCATGCCATCGAGGAGAACTTCATGGATGAGCGCCATGCGCAGATGTGGGAAGTGGTCGCGCAGCCTGAGGAAGTGCCTGAGGCGTTGAGCCGGGCTCCCGCGTGGGGGGAAGAGGCCCGGGAGTTTGCTGCGCTTTAGGGATGCCACAGCCGGGGATCGCACACACCGCGCCTGCCATCTTCTGCCCTAATTGCCCCACGGCGGCGCCACATCATTGCCACAAGGTGGGTGGTGAGTGTGGAGCTATAGGGAAGCGATATGAAAATCCAGATGAGTCGACGCGGATTGCTATTTGGGGCGGCCACGATTGCGTGCGGCTGGCGGGTTGCGCTGGCAGAGGCGGGAGAGAGTGCCAATTCACCCGCCAAAAATGCCGCGGGGCGACTTGCCGCGCTGGAGAAGCGCGAGGGCGGGCGGCTGGGAGTTGAAGCGCTCGATACTGCGACGGGCCGGCGTTTCCAACATCGAAGCGGGGAGCGATTTGGAATGTGCAGCACATTCAAGTTTCTCGCCGCTGCGGCGGTTCTCCGGCGCGTCGATCAGGGTACCGAGCATCTCGATCGACGGGTGGCCTACGGCGAAAGCGACTTGTTGGAATACGCGCCGGTCACCAAAGAGCACGTGAACGAAGGGGCCATGACCCTCGACGCTCTGTGCGCGGCAGCGGTGCAATGGAGCGATAACACCGCAGCCAATCTCATGCTGAAGGTCCTGGGCGGACCCGAAGTTGTCACCGCGTTTATCAGGTCGACCGGTGACCAGGTCACACGGCTCGACAAGACGGAAACCGAATTGAATGTTGTTCGCCCGGGGGAATTGCACGACACGACGACGGCGGCGAGCATGGTGGTGCTCCTCAACTCCGTCGTTCTCGGCAAGGTGCTTTCCACCGGTTCGCGGTCGCGTCTTCAAGGATGGATGCTCGACGCGAAAGTCGGTGAACATCGGCTTCCAGCCGGACTACCGACGGACTGGCACATCGCTCATAAGACGGGCACGTGGTCCGATCAGACAAACGACGTCGGTGTCATTTGGCCGACCGATCGAGAGCCGATCATCGTTGCCGCGCTTTACTCGCGCAGCGGTACACGTCTGAAGCAGCGTGAGGATGTACTGCGCGATGTCGGACGTATTGTCGCCGCAGCCTTCTGACGCCTAGATATCGGCAACAAAACGCCCGCTTTTGCGGGCGTCTCTAATCGCACTTTGTGCGAAAACCCGTGCGCGCTGTTGTTTCGGGCGCTGCGGGTGGTTCAAAATACTCACTGTCCCTGGTGTGCTCGAGTTGTTCGAAGCGAGGTCATGGTGAGGTATGGGTCCTGTGTTGTTGTTGGAATCCGAGAACGATCCGTCATCGGATCGGCAGCGGCAGGCGTTTGGCATGGATGAGGCGATTCAGACGCAGCTTGCGCGGCTGACATCGGATGTCCAGCATATTGAAACGAATGTTGCGGACATCAAGGTGGACGTGCGTCGCATCGATGGAAGGCTCAACTCAATAGACGAGCGTGTCCATCAGCTCGATATGCGTGTCTCTCAGGTTGAGTTGAGACTGACCGAAAAGATCGAAGGTGTTCGCCTGGATCTGACTGGGAAGATCGATGGTCTTCGCTCCGAGCTAACCGAGAAGATGAACGACGGCTTTACCGCCGTCACGAGTGATATGGCGTCCATGAAGGTATGGGCACTCGGCCTATACATCGCCCTCGCCGGCAGCTTCCTATTCATCATGGCGAAAGGCTTCAAATGGCTCTAGCCACCGTAGTTGCGCTCGCAACACTCAATTGGTCAAACGCCGCCCCGACAGGCACAATGACCCCGAAATCAAAATAACAGGGGTCTTCCCGTGGAAACTGTCCTCGCCAACGGCTCTGCCGTCCGCTCCGATGCCCGACACTTTCACCTGTGGATGGCCGGGGTATTCGTCCTGATTGCCTTCGGCGGGTTCACGCCGACCTATTGGGCCCGGCTGGCCAGCGGCACCTTCCACGCCCCACCCATTCTCCACATCCACGGCTTTCTGCTGTTTTCCTGGACACTGTTTTATTTCGTGCAGACAGCGCTGGTTGCATCCGGACGAACCCCGTCCCACCGCTCGTGGGGACTCTTTGGCATAGCGCTGTTCAGTGTCATGGTGTGCTCCATTATTGCTACCAGGGTGACACTTCTGAAGCTGGAGGATGCGCGCGGCCTGGGAGAGGCGGGTCGCCGATTTTCGGCCGTAGCGATTCTCGCTTTGCCTCTGATGATTGGCCTGTTTGCCACAGCCATCGCAAACGTACGTCGGCCCGAAGTACACAAGCGGCTCATGTATGTATTGATGGCGAGCATGATGACACCCGCTCTGGCGCGCGTCTTTCTGACGCTTCTGGCTCCCCCTGGCGCCGCGGAAGGCGGTCCGCCACCGCCGTTTGTGGCCGTGCCACCCGCGTTGGTCGCAAGCCTGCTGATCGTCGTCGCGATTGTGTATGACTGGCGGACGCGCGGTCGTCCCCACAAAGTCTATGTCTACGGCGGCCTGCTCGTGTTGCTGGAGACCTTCCTGGTGGTGCCCATCTCAGGCACGCAGGCCTGGTTGAGCTTCGCCAACTCCCTGGAACACCTCTTCGGCTGAGCAACGACCTT
Organism: Gammaproteobacteria bacterium; assembly: GCA_034668025.1. Lineage (GTDB taxonomy): Bacteria > Pseudomonadota > Gammaproteobacteria > Steroidobacterales > Steroidobacteraceae > 13-2-20CM-66-19. Next base: position 15,170 of record JAXDQF010000439.1, read on the forward strand.
CGCGGGGCGCTTATTCTTCGAAGGACCTCACGGTCCTTTCGAAGGATCCAACATCGTCCCAATAAACAACAACTCCGTCGCGTTGGTTGCTTTGGCCGCGGCGACCGCTGTGGATTGTTTGCGGTGGAGTGCGGTGTCGCTGTAGGTGATTTGTAGGGTAGATGCGGTTGCAGGCGATGCACCCATCCGGAAACGATCCGCCCGGATACAGTTCACTACAAACAGCTACAGATGCCGATGGCGCGCCATCGGTGGTTCTGCGACCATCCGCGGAGCGAGTAATCTCATTGTGACGATCAGGAGACGAGGTCCGTGGCCAGGAGGAGAGTCGGTACCGCGGCTGCGGCTATAGTCTGGCTTTGCTGCTCGGGCGCGGCGTTCGCCGAAGACGACTGCAAGGCCCCATCCGATGATTGTGTCGCGGTAGGGGGCTGGAGCCTGAGTGTCGCCCTGGGCGCGGGCGTCCGCACCAATCCGCTCGTACACGGCCAGGATATTCCCCTGGTGGTCGTTCCCCAGTTCAGCTACTACGGCAAGCGCTTCTTCATCGACAACCTGGATCCCGGGGTGACGCTGTTCGAGGGCGAGTCGAACACCGTGAGTCTCATCGCGAGCCCGGGCTACGACCGCGTCTTCTTCTATCGTAGCGATCTGCAGAATATTTTCCTCGGCTCTACCACCTCGTTTTCCGGGGGCAGCAGCGGGGCCGTCTCTCCGCCGGCTCAACCGGGGTCCCATCCGGAACAGGTGGTACGGGAATTTCCCAGCCGCTCGCGCAAGGTGACCTACCTCGCGGGACCGGAGTGGACTTTCAAACACGCCGGCATCTCAGGCCAGCTCGATTACCTGCACGAGATTACCGGTCGCAATCACGGCGACGAGATTCGTGCGGGCCTGGGAGTCCCCCTGGGGAAGGCATTGGGCGGCTCCTGGAGCGCCAATGCGGGCGTTACCTGGAAGAGTGCCGCTATCGTCAATTACTATTATGGCTACCCCGGTCTGTATGAGGCCCGCTGGGCTTTGAATCCATTCGCAAAAATCGGCTACTCCCGCGCCCTGAGCCGGAAATGGACGTTCGATGCCTTCGTGCACTGTGAGCGGCTGGGAAACTCAATTGCGGACAGTCCGATCGTGGACAGGCACTACGTGACGACGGCATTCCTCGGCGCCACCTACGTCTTTCACAAGTAGACTGCATAAACATGCACCAGCGGACGGGCGTACACATTGAGTAGCTTCACGGCGACCTGGCGCGGCTTCGCGGTTTTGGCCGTGGCGGCCAGTTTGTCGGTCTCATCCGGAGCGCACGCGGCCATGAGTCCGGCGGCTGACGGCATCCACCTGGAAATCAACCCCCGCATCTGCACGCTGACGGGAAACGACAAACAGTGCGTGACACCCGTACACGCCCAATGGCGGTCCGCCCATGAGGAATCCCTCTGTCTGGTGATTCTCGCGCGGCCCGAAGTGAAGCACTGTTGGGAGCACTACTCGGCCGGCAACTATACGATAGAGCTCACCTTCACCGAGGATCTGGTGTTTCAGCTGCGCGACGTCTCTCTGGAGCACGTGCTCGCCTCGGAGGCGCTGCGCGTCATCAGGGAGGCCATCCGGTATCGCCACAAGCGTCGCCAGCCCTGGAATATCTTCGAGTAGTCGCCACGGCGCATGAGCACGCTACCCCAACCTTCGATTCTGCTGGTGGAGGACGATCTGCGCCTCGCCGAGTTGGTGAGCCGTTACCTGGACAATCACGGCTTCAACATCACCATTGTCAGCCGGGGCGATGAGGTGGTGCCGCGGGTGCAGCGCGACAATCCGGACCTCGTGATACTGGACCTGGGACTGCCGGGGGAGGATGGTTTCACCATCTGCAGGCGATTGCGGCCGGCCTATACCAATCCGATTCTGATTTTGACGGCACGCGACAACGACATCGATCACGTGTTGGGTCTCGAGTTGGGAGCGGATGACTACGTCATCAAACCCGTCGAGCCGCGAGTGTTGCTTGCGAGAATCGGCGTGCTCTTGAGGCGCAGCAAGCCACCCGCAGTGTCCTCGCCAGGCAAGGCTCTCTCCTTCGGCCGCCTGCAGATCAATGTGAGCTCCCGCGCGGTCAAGTGGGACGGTAACCAAATCGCGTTGTCCCGGAATGAGTTTGATCTGCTGGTGTTCCTGGCGAGCCATCCCGGGGAGATTCAATCGCGCGAGCGGCTGTTCAAGAGCCTCTACAACCGCGACTACGACGGCCTGGACCGGATGTTGGATATCCGGATCTCGCGGCTGCGCAAGAAGCTCGATGACGATGCGGAGCATCCGCAGCGTATCAAGACAATCTGGGGACAAGGATATCTGTTCGTACCGGATGCCTGGTGATCCGTGGCGCGGCACTTTCTCGGTCTGTATCTGCTCATTGTAGTCACCCTGGCGGTGGTGAGCTGGGGTCAGGACCGGCTGTTGCAGCTTTACAGCAATCCGGACGCGGCTGACGACAAACCCACCGCCGCTGTGATGGCCATCCTGGCTGACAGGCTGCAAGGCGCCCCCGCTGAGAGTTGGAAGAGCCTGGTGGCCGGCGTTGCGGGTCGCAGTGGAATCGACATGGAGGTGTTTGCCACCGAGGAGATCGCGGGCGGCGATACGCTGCAGAAGCTCAGTCGCGGCGAGAATGCCTACATGCGTTCGTCGCAGGGTGATTCGTGGATCTTGAAACGGATCGACAGCGAGCATGTGCTTGCGCTGCGATCCCGCGAGCCTGCCGGGCAACGCGGGCCGTTGGAGTGGGCCTTCACCTTGCTGTTTTATGCGGTGATCGCCCTCGTTCTCATGTTCTGGGTGTGGCCTCTGACGCGCGATCTGCGTGCCCTCGAGAAGGCCGCGGCGCAGTATGGAAATCGCAACTGGCAGTTCGAAGCCGCGATCAAGCAACACTCACAGATCTATCCCCTGGCGCAGACGTTTCGCAGGATGGCTGCCCGCATCGACGGCCTGATCGCCTCTCACAAGGACATGTCGAGCGCCGTCTCCCACGAGATCAAGACACCGCTGTCGCGCATGCAGTTTGAGATCGAGCTGGCGCGCAATGCCCCCAGTGTTGCGGGAATCCGCCGCTCGCTTGCCAACATCAAGGCGGATATCGAGGCCATTGACGGCCTCGTCAAGGCGACCCTCGGCTACGCGATCCTGGAGCGGGCGGACCTGTCGCTCAACCTCTGTGAGCACAATTTCACGAGCCTGATTCCCGCCATCGTCGAGTCGATACAAAGCGGTGCCCGCTCCGGGCTCACGATTACTTCGAATGTACAAAACGACGCACAGCACGTCATCTGCGACATCCACTTGTTTGAGTCCGTGATCCGGAATCTGATTTACAACGCGAGCCGGTACGCCGTCAGCCAGGTCAGCGTGACGTTTACATCCCGTGCGGGTTTGAATGAGCTGCGGGTGGAGGACGATGGGCCCGGCATTCCGCAAGCCGAGCGTAGCCGCGTGTTTCAATCCTTTGTGCAGCTGAATCCCACGCCGGGCAAGAAGGTGGGCTACGGCCTCGGCCTGGCGATCGTCAAGCGCGCAATCGAATGGCACGGCGGCGAGGTGCACATCGACAAATCCGCGCTCGGCGGGGCGCTCGTGTGCGCCAATTGGCCCGTGGCACCCTCCGGGACTCGTTGATGGCATGATGGGCGCCCCGTCGGCCGCCTGCGGAAAGTCATTGTGCGTCATGTCGTGATTCTGATTGTCGGGTTGCTTGCCTCCCAGGCAGCAACGAGCGCCGAGTCGCCGCTCAGTCTGGCGACTGAAGCCCGGATCATCCTGGGCGATGACCAGGGTGTGTACGTTGAGGCGGCTGATGGCACGGCGTTGCTCGCGCAGGCCGCTGCAAAGCCCGTGCATCCAGCTTCGGTTTCGAAGGTCCCTACCACACTGGCACTGTTGCGCAAGTTGGGCCCCGAGTATCGGTTCGTCACGACCTTTACGTCGCGCGGTGCGGTCTCAGGCGGCACACTCCACGGCGATTTGCTGGTGGAGAGTAACGGGGACCCCGCCTTCGTCGATGAAAATGCGTTGTTGGTGACGGACCGCTTGCGCGAGTTGGGTATCACCCAGGTAGCGGGTGAGCTGCGGTTGCGTGGCCGATTGACGTTTGACTGGCAGAGCGACGAGGACGGAGCGCGATTGCGTCGTGCGCTAGCGGGGACGATTTCACCGGCCGCGCTGGCAGCGGTACGTGCGTTCGAGCTCGAGAGTCCAACGGGGCCCGCGCCGGCCGCGCTGCTACCCACGGGAATCAAATTTCTCACCGCCCCGAATGTGTCGCCCCCGTCTTCAACCGCACGACCGCTGCTCATACATCGCTCCCAACCGCTCCTGCCATTGGCGAAGTCGTTGAATGACTATTCCAACAACATCTTCAAGCCCCTTGCGGACGAGGCCGGTGGCGCTGCAGCGGTGGAGACTCTGGCTCGCAGCGCCGTGCCGCAGTCCATGCGTTCCGAGATCATCCTCGGTGATGGCGCCGGCACGGATCCGACCAATCGTCTGAGTCCACGCGCCGCGGTGAGTCTGCTGCGCGCGCTCGACAAGGAGTTGAGTACTACCGGACACGCTCTGTTCGACATCCTCCCCGTCTCGGGTATTGACGATGGCACGTTGCGCCACCGCCTGGACCAAGCCGAGGAAGCAGGCCGGGTGGTTGGAAAAACCGGGACCTTCGGTGACTACGGGGCAAGCGCCCTCGTCGGAGCTATCTCAACGAGTGATCAGGGTACCGTGTACTTCGCGATACTCAATCACGGGGTACCGGTGCCGGAAGCGCGGCGCCGGCAGGATCGGTTTGTCCGTGCGCTGCTGACCCATCTGCACAGCGTGCCCTGGAGCTACCAGCGCGATATCCGACCCGCCATAGCTCGCGCCGAAGTCGCCGTGCCCACAAGATAGCAGTCAACCTTGCAAGGTAAACTTGCAAGTTGAACTGTCTTGTCGATAGAATGGGCCATGATCAAAAAGGCCCTCGAGACTGCTACAGCCGACTTTGTCCAGGCCATCGGTCTGCTGGTGAGGCGTGTGCGCGCGGCCGGTGGCGCGCAGGATGTGTCGTGGTCACAAATGAGTGTCATGAAGCGCCTCGGCGCCGCCGGGCCCGTGACAATCGCGGATCTTGCGCGGGCTGAGAGTGTGAAACCGCAGTCGATGGGAACCACTGTCGCGGCTCTCGAAGAGCTGGAACTGGTCGAGCGGACACCGCACCCCACCGACGGTCGCCAGATGAACATCAGGCTCACGGCGAAAGGGGCTGCCGAGCTGAAACGGACCGGTGATGCCAAGCGGGCGTGGATCCAGCAAGCCATCTCGCAACTCGACGAGCGGGAGCAACAGACCCTGTTCGCGGCGGGTGAGATCATCAAGCGCCTGGTGGAACGCGACGGACAATGACGGCGTCGGTGCGCCGCAGCCCCGCGCCATTCGGGTTCAGGTTTGTCGCACCGCTGGCGCTCGGGGCGGTACTCAATCCCATCAATTCAACAATGATCGCAACGGCGCTCGTGCCGATCGCGAGCAGTCTTCATGTGAGTGTCGGCGCCACCGGGTGGCTCGTCGTGGCTCTGTATCTGACGAGCGCCGTCGCTCAGCCCTCAATGGGCCATTTGGCGGATCGCTTCGGTCCGCGCCGCATCTTTCTCATTTCGCTGCTGTTTGTGGCCGCAGCGGGCGTTCTGGGTTGGCTCGCCTCCTCACTAACGGCGCTGGTGGTAGTACGCGTTCTGTTGGGAATCGGGACGTCAGCTGCTTATCCCGCGGCAATGCGCATCTTCCGCGTGCGTGCGGAACGGATTGGCTCCAGGCCACCGCGTGTTGCAATGGGTGTGCTGTCCCTGGCTGCGCTGTCCACTACCGCGGTCGGTCCTTTTCTCGGGGGTGTTCTGACGGGTGCGTTTGGTTGGCACTCGATCTTCGCGGTCAATGTCCCGCTGTCGCTGTTGACCGCTGCGTTGATTCTGCTTTGGATTCCGCGCGATGAGTCGGGCGCAACTTCAGTCGAGCACCGCGCACAGCCTTTTATCGACATGGGAGCGTTCGTTCACAACTTACCACTGACCGTGACCTATCTGCGCGCAGCTGCCGTCTCAATGATGATCATGTGCGTCTATTATGGCTTCGCGCAATGGTTGCAAAGCGCAGCGGGTCTATCGAGCACGACGGCAGGTCTCGTTACACTGCCTCTGTCCATTGTGGCTGCGGTGTCCTCGTTTACCGGAGTGCGCACGAAAAGCCTGCGTGCCCCTTTTCTTGTCGGCATTGGCGCCGCCTCGATCGGTAGCGTCTGTTTGTTTCTGGTGGACAGCGGCACGTCGGTCTGGCTGCTCGCCGGGGCGGTCATGTTTTTCGGGGTGCCGATGGGGACGTTGTCCACCACCACTCAGGCTGCTGTCTATATTCAATCATCCGCAGGAGCCATTGGCGCGGCAGCCGGGCTGCAGCGGACCTTCCAGTACCTGGGCGCCAGTGCCGGCGCCGGTCTGCTCGCGTTCATGTATGGACAACGCGCTACCGACTACGGGTTGCATCGTCTGTCGATTGTCATCGGCGCATGCAGTGCGGTGCTGCTCATCGCCACCGTGTTTGACCGAACCATTCCAGCTGATAAGGAAGAACCATGCCTCTCACCCAACTCGATGATGTCACGGCCCTCGTCCTGATTGACCTGCAGAAGGGCATAGTGGGCATGCCGGCCGCCCATCCGGCAGGGGACATAGTTGGCCGCGCAGCGCGGCTGGCACGAGCCTTTCGCGCAAAGAGCCTGCCTGTCGTGCTCGTCCATGTAACCGGAGTGGCTCCCGGTCGCACCGATGCCGGTCGCCCCAATTTTGCATTTCCCCCTGACTGGCTGGAGCTGGTTCCCGAGTTGGAAAGGCAGCCGGGCGACCACCTCGTCGCCAAGCAGAGTTTCGGTGCGTTTATCGGCACCGATCTGGACAGCCACCTGCGCAAGCAAGGCGTGACCCAAATCGTACTCGCCGGGGTTGCCACGAGCATCGGCGTGGAATCGACGGCCAGGAGCGCCTATGACTTCGGTTACAACGTGACCTTTGTCGGGGATGCGATGACGGATCGTATCGAGGAGAACCATCGACACAGCGTCGAAAAGATCTTTCCGCGACTCGGGGAAACCGGTTCAACCGATGATGTGCTGCGCCTGTTGAATGAACGCGGTGCGTGAGGCTTAATCCACGGCTATCCACCTGAAAAGGAATAGCTATGCGATTGAGAGTTCTCGCCTGCGCGGCAGCCGTGCTGCTGGTGTTTGGATTGATGGGCGCCCCGCAGCTGCCGGCGAAAGACAAGAGTGACGCGCCGGCTGCGAAGGAAGACGGCAAAGGTCCTTCCAAGGACGAGCATCCGCCATCGGATGATGACATTAAGTTGCCACCCTTTCCGCAGGACAAGACGGTCCGCCAGAGCGTCCAGGTCGGCGGCCGCACGGTCAATTACGATGCAACGGTCGGTTCTTTGCCCGTGCTCGACGAAAAAGGCAAAACGGTGGCCGACGTCATGTTCATTGCCTACACCGTTCCCGGGGCCGGCCGGCCCGTCACCTTCGCTTTGAATGGAGGTCCCGGCGCTTCCTCTGTGTATCTGAACCTGGGCGCCATCGGTCCGAAGCGTGTGCAATTTGGCGCTGAGGGGGACAGTCCTTCCGATCCCGCAACACCCAAGGACAATCCGGGCACGTGGCTGGATTTTACGGACCTGGTGTTTATTGACCCCGTGGGCACGGGGTTCAGTCACTCCCGCGTCAAGGACGAGGAAGCCAAGAAGCGCTTCTACAATGCCAAGGCAGATATCGAGTACCTGTCGCGGGTCATCTTCGACTGGCTGACCAAGAACGAGCGTCTGACTTCACGGAAGTACATCGTTGGCGAGAGCTACGGCGGATTCCGCGGCCCGCGTATCACCTACTACCTGCAAACGCGACTCGGTGTTGCGATGAATGGCGTGGTGCTCGTGTCACCCTACCTCGATCCCGGCGCGTCCAATGATCGCGAGCTGTCACCATTGCCCTGGATGCTGACACTGCCGAGCATCGTGGCAGCCAATCTCGAGCGCCAGGGAAAGCTGACCGACGCGAAGATGGGCGAAGTCATCGACTACACACGCGGCGAATACGTGGCTGACCTGTTGAAGGGGCACTCCGATCCACAGGCGCTGGAGCGGATCGTCAAGCGCGTCACCGATCTTTCCGGCCTCGATCCGACATTTGTCCGCCGGTCCGGCGGGCGCCTCGAGACCCAGGCCTACCTGCGCGAGGTGTTCCGCTCTGAAGGCAAGCTCGGCAGCCGTTATGACTCCAACGTCACGAGTTGGGATCCGTTTCCATTTTCTCCGACGCAACTCAACAATGACCCCATCCTCGACAGCATCATCGCGCCGACTACCACGGCCGTCGTGGACTTCATAACTCACACCGCAGGCTGGAAGTACGCCGCGCGCTATAACGCTTTGAGCTACGAAGTGAACGCGCTGTGGAACGATGGCGATGAAAAGGAAAAGGGCGAGGACGGCGATGGTGTTCTGCGCGGCTCGGTGAAAGAGCTGCGGGAGGCCGTTGCGGTAGATCCCAAAATGAATGTCCTCATCGTCCACGGATGGAGCGATCTGTCGTGTCCGTTCATGGCTTCCGTGCTGATTGCCGACCAAATGCCCATTATGGGAAACCAAAGTCGGGTACGCGTGCGGGAATACGCGGGCGGCCACATGTTCTACAGCCGTAGCGCGAGCCAACTCGCGTTACGCAGCGATGCCATGAAGATGTACGCAGATCATTGAGGGTTCTTACGGCCGGCACTTGCGTGCCGGCCGTAATCAGGACTTGATTTCCGCGCGCTGCGGGGTTATGCATAATCATAGATTGTATTGCGCGCCGCGAGGGGGCGGTGTAGCGCAGCATCTGAGTTATTTTGCAACCCGAACCGCACGGAGATCGAGATATCTTTATGCAACTCGAGAACCGCACGCTCCAGGGTGCGGCGTGAGCTCTTTCTCCCGAAGACTGCGCGACACGCTTTTGTATCTACGCGCGGCACGTAAGAGCCTGCGGCGTAATTCCCGCTTACTACTCGGTCGATCGGTGGCGCGGATGATGGGTCCGCGGGACTATGCGACGAGCCTGAGTACCACTGTCGTCTCCAGCGTGCTCGTCTGTCGCATCAATGGCCGGCTGGGCAATACGATCTTCCTCACGCCGCTCATCAATCGCATTCATGAGCTGTTTCCCGGCGCAACCATTGACCTGGCCATGAGCTATCCGCAGGCCATGAGCCTGCTGAAAAAGCAGCCCGGCGTGCGGCAGATCATCTCGTTCCCGCACAAGGGCGTGGGGATGGTCTGGAATTACTTTGCAGCCGTGCGCCGGATGCGTGCGACGGTCTACGACGTGGTGATTGATCCGACGCCTGAATCAACGAGTGGCCGCATCGTGTTGACACTTTGTCGCGCCAAGTACCGGATCGGCTTTGCAACCTCTTCTCAATGGGCCCCGTTGACTCACGCCGTACCCGAGTCGGCCGAGCGCATGCACCAGGCGGTCGTCCCGGTGTACCTGCTGTGTCATGTTTTCGGATTGCCCTACGACCCACAGGCCGTACGCCTGTCACTTTGCCTGCAGTCACCTGAAATCGAGGCCGGCCGATCCGCAATCACCGACGCCATCCATCGCAAAAACCCTCGCGCAGCCGCCACCAGCACCTTCGGCTTCTTCGCTCATGGCACCGGATCCAAACCCCTGGAGCGTGCCTGGTGGGTGGCCTTCTGGAAGGCATTCCTGGAGTTGGAGCCGACCGCGATTCCTGTGGAGTTTCTCCCCAGTCCCTCAACGACCCCGACGGATGAGCGACTCGCGTCACTGCACTTTCCGTCCGTCCGTGACTTGACCGCCGCGATCTCCACGACGCGCATGTTCGTTTCGGCGGACACGGGGCCCATGCATCTCGCGAGTGCAACGCCGGTCCCCACGGTGGCACTATTCCAAGCCTCGGACCCGGCTCTCTACGGACCGTTGAAGAAAAATGATCTCGTGATTGACGCGCGTGATTGTCCACCGTGGCTCGCCGCTCAACATTGCCATGCCGTGTGGCGTCTCGCATCCAAGCCAGCCTACATAACGGCCTGAGCTCAAACAATGAGGTAGCGTGACCGATTCGATGGGCGGATCGGTCCGATTTCCATAATGTTGACGGATGCCACGTCCCGGCCACGGAAAGCCCTCTGGTTTGCATCGCACGCTGTACCGAATGGCGGCGTACGTGCTGTTCAACAGAGTTACTATCCGCAGGTCGGACACGGCGACGGCTCCCCAGCCGATTCTGTTTGTCGGACTCCATAGAAACGGGGCTCTGGACGGCGTCCCCTACCTTCAGGCAGCCCCCGAAGCAACCTATCTCATCTCAGCGCAACTACATCGCTCGGCGTTGATGCGGGCGCTCATGCCTGGAATAGCCGTCGCACGCAGGAAAGATCGCGACCGGGGTATTTAGGCTGACAACACTGATTGGTTGGACGCTTGCACCGAGGTCCTCGCAGCGGGCGGGAGCTTGTTTGTTCTGCCGGAAGGCACCAGCACGCTCGGGCCCCGGCACCTGCCTTTCAAGCCCGGCGCCGCTCAAATCGCCGCGGCCGCGGTGACTCGCGGCGCCTCGGTCAGGCTCGTCCCGCTTGCAATTCATTATGAGCGCGCCTGGTCGTGGCAGAGCAGGGTCGAGATCGTCATCGGAGCCGCGATCCAACTCGAAGCCGCAGGTGCCAATCCACCGGCAGCCGCAATGCAGACGATTTCAGATAGCCTGGAAGCCACCGGCGTCAATGTCGATTCCGAGCAAATTCTGCGCGCTGTTGAAGCGCTGGCATTCGCAGGCACACTCGGCACGGATCATAGCTACGCTCAGAATCTCAAGCGGCTGGAGAGAAACATTCCGACTGAGCTGCGGACGAACCTCGAAGAGGTTTGGAACACCGCTCGCTGGTCCGGCGCGTGGCTGTTCCAGGAGCTTCCGTTGGTACCCACACACTCGCTACTGCGCGAGTTGCTCGAGTTGCTGCTGCTGTTCCCGCTCGTGGCCGCGATGTTGGCTCTCAATGCGCCAGTCTGTCTGCTGGCATCATGGGCCAGCAGGCGGCTGCCGGACGACCTGAATGTCGTTGCCTTCTGGCGTGCCGCGGTTGGGCTCCCGGCGGGCATCATTTGGGCACTGTTTTTGATTGTTGGGTCGTCACTGAAATTCAGCCCATGGTTTGCACTGTGTTACCTGCTTCTATCGGCCGTGGGCGTCAAGGCTGTTCGCCCGCTAAAGACTCGCGCCGTGGCGGTGCACAATGCCTTGCTCGCCGCCCGAATTGAACCCCCCATGCGCAAACTGATGCGCTCCGTTGCCGAGTACCTCGCTCATGCGTGAGGGGAGAGCACGCCCGCATACACTGGCTTTCGGTAGCTACCTGGTCGCAATGACCGCGGCCCTGTTGATTCATTCCAGTTGGGCGTACGCCGCGTTCTTCGGTGGCTTGCTGGCAGTCCAGGTACTACTCACGCTGCGAGCGACACCTGACCCTGGTTCTGGTTGGACGATTGCGGCCGATGCGTTCTATCCCGTCGCGCTCAATACCGCCTTCCCGGCGATGGCAGGTGCGGTGCCCGCGGTGCGGCCAATGCGGTTCGACGCCGCCTTGTTTGCATTGGATGCGCGCTTTCTGGGTGGCAGCTGGAGCTTGCGACTCGAGCCGTTGACAGGCCCCGTACTCACGGAAGTCATGAGCCTGTGTTACTTATTCTTCATGCCCCTGTTGTTCTTCCATCTCGTGCGGTACTTCTTCTGGCGGCGTCACTTGCGGGCAGGCTTTATGGGCGGCCTTTTCACTGTCTACGGTATCGGCTTCCTCGGCTACCTGTTGGTTCCGGCGGCAGGCCCTCATGTAGCCTTCGCGCGTCTATTCTCGACACCGCTCGAGGGCGGATTTTTCTGGCATCTGAATCACGCCATGGTTACGGCGGGCAGTAACGGGGTTGATGTGTTTCCCAGCCTGCACACGGCTGTGTCAGTTTTCATTCTCGCCTTTGCGTACCGACATGCGCGGCGTGAGTTCTGGTGGCTGCTGATTCCAGTTGCCGGCATTTGTGTCTCAACTGTCTATCTGCGGTATCACTATCTGATCGACGTCATTTGTGGCCTCGTGCTCGCATTCATAGGTCTCGCGGCAGCGATTCATGTGGAACGTCGACACCGGGTCACTGAAAGGGAAATCAATGCAACTCGCTCTGTCATTCGCTGATCCCCACGCCCCGCTCGCCACCCTCACGGGCGGCAAGGGCGCCAATCTTGCGAAGCTGACGCAGGCCGGCCTTCCCGTACCGAATGGTTTCGTCGTCACTGCGGAGGCGTACTCGCTTTTTGAGCGGGACGCCGCCGCCCTCCTCGAGCCGGTGGACGGCTTTCCGTTCACTGACTCTGCGGCGCTCGAGCTGCGCTGCGGGCAACTGGTCGGGCAACTCGTGAGCCTGCCGGTGCCGGCTGCCGTGATCGCTGCGATTCGGGAGAAACTTCAATTGTTGGCGTTGGATACGCCGGTATCGGTTCGTTCCTCGGCAACGACCGAAGACCTGGGCGGCGCGGCCTTCGCCGGCCAACACGATACCTATCTCAACGTCGTGGGACTCGATGACATAGTCGATAAAGTCAGACATTGCTGGGCCTCTCTTTGGAGCGGTCGGGCGGTGGTGTATCGGCGCGGCAGCGGCTTTACGTTACGGGAGGCGCGCATGGCGGTGGTCGTGCAGCGCATGGCGTTTTGCGACAGCGCCGGCGTAGGCTTCTCGTTCAACCCGATCAGCGGCAACCTGCGCGAGCAGGTGTTTGATGCGAACCATGGGCTCGGCGAGTCCGTGGTGGGCGGTGAGGCGCAGATCGATCACTTTGTGGTTGAAAAGGCTACGGGCAACATCGTGCATGCGGCTATCGCTGAGAAGCACGAGAAGATTGTGGCCGCAGGGGCGGGCACGTCCGGTACCCGAACGGTCGAGTTGACTGGAGCCGAGCGGACCGAGCCCTGCCTCGCGGCTGCCCAGGTCAAAGAGCTCTCGCAGTTGCTCGTGGGTGTCGAGCGGTTGTATGGGTTTCCGCAGGACATTGAGTGGGGTTTTGAGAACGGCCAGGTGCGATTGTTGCAGTCGAGGCCCATTACGAGAATTCCGGCCAGGTGGACCCGCGAGGAATCCGCCGAGCGATTTCCTTCTGTCATTACGCCGCTCGCCTGGGCGCTCGTGGAGGATGGATTCCACAAGTCGTTGAATTATTCCTTCGCGCTGATGGGCATGCCGCCGTTTCACGGCAAATGGTTCGCCATGTTTGGTCACTACATCTACGGTAATCAGAACGCCGTCGAGGTGTACGCCAATGGCGCGGCGTCGCATCTGAAGATCGCATCGATCGCGGATATCATGGCGGCGCTGCCCACGCTTCGCGAGCAATACGGCTGGGTGCTCGAGCTGCCGCTGACGTGGTCACGCGATCTCGATCACTACCTCATTCAAATCGGCGAGTTGATGTCCGAGGATCTCGAACGCAGCTCAACGGCCGAAGTCTGGGACTTTGTGAAGCGTGTGCGGGACCTGGGGGCGGAGTACTTTCTACCGAATATCGCCATTTCCATCACCCAGCGGACGCTGTACCGCGTGTTGCACGGACTATTGCAGATGGCTGCGGGTGCTGAGCAGGCTCCCGTGCTGTTCGATCGCCTGTTGGCGTACTGCGAGACCAAGACGGGTGCGATCAACAAGGAGCTGCATCGGTTTGCGCGCCGGATTGCACAGCTGCCGGCGTTGGTTGCGCAACTCGAGTCCACCGATGCTGCTGAGTTCCTGCGGCGCGGCGGCTTCGAGCCGCACCCCGCGTTGCAGGCCACCTTCAACAAGTTCCTGCGGGATCATGGCCACCGCGAGGTTGAGTTTGATCCCTACCATCCCACGTGGATCGATGCGCCCGAGCTGGTGGTCGAAAATCTGAAAGCCATGCTGCACAGCCAGCGCGAGGATCCGGCGATCAAGGAGCGTGAGCTCAAGATCGTCATGGCGGAGACCGAATCCGTCATTGTCAGCCGGGTTCCTGAGGACCTGCGCTTCCTGGTCCGGGAGATCATTCGCCTGGCGCGCGTGTACACGAGCCTGGATGACGTGGAGCACTACCAGACCACCCGACTGACCCTGCCGTTGCGGAAGGGCCTGAAGATGCTCGGCGTCCGACTCCGAGTCCTGGGTGTCATCGACGACCCGATGGACGTGTACTTCGCTCAGTACGAACCACTCGATAACGCCGTGAAGGCGAATAATCCCGATGTGTGGCACGCGCTGCGCATTCAGATCCAAGCGGAGAAGGCCGCGTATCTGCAGCGACGAAACGAATCTCCGGCCTGGGAGTCAGGTGCTCCCGCCGACGCAGCTTCACAGGATGCCGCGACTGCCAGCGAGGGTTTGCCGGCCGGCAGCGGCGTCCTGAAGGGGCTTGCCGGCAGCCCCGGAACCGCAAGTGGCCCCGTCTTCCGGGTTTTCGGTAGCGAGGACTTCGGTAAATTCCCGCAAGGCGCCGTCCTCGTTGCCCGCACCACCAATCCCGCCTGGACTGCGCTTTTCTTTAAAGCGGCCGCAGTCATTACCGAATGCGGTGGCCCGCTATCACATGGTGCCGTCACTGCCCGGGAAATCGGGCTGCCGGCGGTGATGTCCGTCCGCGGTGTCCTGGCAGCGCTCGAAAACGGTGAAGTCGTTACGGTCAACGGAACGACCGGTCACGTGGTGAGGCAGAAATAGTGCCGTTCAGCGCACAGCCTGCGCGGGTTGTGACGTTGCGACTATTTTTGCGGCCCGAGCGATCGGAACAGCGAAATTCGAGCCGGTGAAGTCCGACAGGATCGCGAAGTTCACGCCGATCACCTTGCCGCTGGTATTAAACACCGGGCCACCGGACCCGCCATGAGTTGTTTGTGCGTCGTAGACCAGGCGATCGGCACCCACAACACCCAGGTGGCCCTGTGTGACCAAGGGCCGTATCAATTTTCTGCGCCCCAGTTCCTGCACGAGGCCCTCCGTGTCGTTGCCGACCAACTGTGCGATCGATTTGAGCGCACCGTCGTCAATACGCGCGAGAATCCCCTCGACTCCGGTGGGATATCCAATCAGGACGACCGGGCTGCCTGAAACGGCGGTCTGCTGCTCGAGTGCGATCGGCCGCGGAGGGTTCTGCGGTAGTTCGACTGATGCCAGCCCGAGGTCAAAGTCCTCGACGACGCGCTGCACATGCAAGGCCATAGGCGCCTGGTACCCCGGAAAATAGGCCCAGAGCGACTCGATTTTCGGCTCGAAGGTTTCGGTGGGTACGGGGATTTCGGCCGCGTTGTGCCACCACGGCTCGAGCACATGGTGATTGGTGAGGATGTGCCCCGCGGAATCGATCAAAAAGCCACTGCCGAACACATGGAGTTGCACCGGCCGGCTGCCGCCTTCGGTGGTGACGACGACATTTCCCTTGCCGTCGACGACCGGCCGGCCATTCGCGTCAATCCCTGCAAATTTCAGCCGTGCGCCACTACTCCTTTCGTGAAACCCCACAATGGCGTAGATGAGACAGACACTGTTTGAATAATCCCGGACGATCTCCTGCGCGATGCGTGACTCGCTCTCGAGCTTCCCGATCCGGGAGTAGGTCTGCTTCAAACGATCGTCGAGATCAGACAGGGAGGGTCCGCTCGAGGTGGAGATCTGCTTGCGCAGCTCCGCGCTCTCGGCCCGCAATGCTTCCAACTGCTTGCCCACCGATGCGGTCAACTGCTGGCTGTCTGCCTCGCGACTCTTTTGCACGCGCTCGAGCAGTTGGTCCTGGGTCAGTACCTGCGAGCGCAGACCTTCCAGTTGCAACGCGAGGTTGGCGTTCGATTTGCGAGTGACCTGCCCGTTTCGAACCGTAATTCCCACGCCGATCAACGCCAGAACAGCCACCACGCCCACTACAATCCAGCGTCGCTTCCCACTCTCCTTTTGCGCGACAATGACAGCCAACGCCGCTTCGGCTTCCTGTTCTTTCTTCTTTGCCTCGAGCACCTCCAGGCGCAGGCGATCATCCG
>JAXDQF010000440.1:0-3611 GCA_034668025.1 Gammaproteobacteria bacterium
GGACTCATCGACGAGGCCTTTCTGTCGCTCCCGACGCCCAACAACCAGGTCCTGTTTTCCGACTCGATGGCCGGTCATCTGTACGGCACCGCGGCCTCCTGGGCGCTCGGAGGGCCTGGCTTCCTGCGGCGTCGACTCTTGCGCAACGGCGTCGTGCGCCTCGAGGACTTGCATGAGCCGGGCGCCTTCGAGGCCGCCGTGGCCCAATACGCCCTTCCGGGTGGTCATGTCTGCGGCACGTGCCGCATGGGAAGCGCGAGCGATCCTTTCGCGGTGACCGATTCCCGCGGCAGGGTGTTGGGCGTGGAGGGTTTGCGGGTGGCCGATACCTCGCTGTTTCCCACGCTGATGATGGCCGGTACCAACCTAGCGGCCATCATGACGGGCGAGCGCATCGCCCGGATGGTCCTGGAGGAGCGCAACGCCACGACATCCCCGTCAACGTCGGCGGTAGTGCGTAGTCTGTCGGTCGTGAGGCGGTCAGCCACGCCACCGGGGCATCGCCCATGAGCGCGGGCCTGCGTCTGGCCTCCCACCTGGGGTATCTGTCGGTGGACGAGCCGCTCTTTCGCGACAGCGTGGGGAGCCTCGATCCGGTCGCGCACATCGAGTTCGCCGCGCGCCTCGGGTTCCACGGTGTGCTCTACCCCTGGGTAGCGACCCGCCCCGAGGAAGAGGTCGCGCGGGTCGCGGCAGCGCTCGAGAAGCACGGCATGGCCGCAGGGTGTACCGCGTACGCGCCGTTTGAAGTGATCCCACAACCCTTGTGGGTCCAGTCGGGATCCGGCGCCCGGAATGAGTTGCTCGGGCACGTCAGGCGCAGCGTGGCCGCGGCCCGCCAAGTGAATTCACAGATCCTGGTGGTGCTCCTGGCCGGTGATGCCCACTCGTCACGCACCCAGCAAAGGTCCGCGGTGATCGACAATTTGCATTACGTGTTGGATATCGCAACGACCGCCGGTCTCGAGGTGGCGGTGGAGCCGATGATTGCCTTCCCCGACATGTTGCTGCAGACCACAGGGGAGGCGTTGGAGCTGATCGCGGCCGTGAACCATCCCGAGTTCGGGCTCGTGTTCGATACCGGTCACGTTGCTTCGATGGATGATCCGGAGAATCTGGCGAGGCTGTTCGAAGAAGCCTACGACCACGTCATGGTGCTGCAGCTTGCGGATTTACCGGGCCGAGTGGAAGTGGGCGGCGGTGTGCTCGACGTCGGCGCTGTGTTGTTACACGCGATGCTCGAGAATTTCACGGGTCTGGTGGAGCTCGAGCACCTGTGGTCGCAGCCGGGCGTGCTCGGCGAGACGGCCGGACTCGAGCGATTCAGAAGGATCGAAGCGGCAGCCCTTCAGGAGGCGATGTTGCGCGAACCTGCGATGGCAGAGGCAATCGTACGCGCGAACGGACGCACCAATTGAGGAAAACCCCATGAGCGAAGCGCCGACTTTGGATCCAACTCGCCGGGCGAGGCTGCAACAGATGTACGGGAGTCTGTCCGACCATGCTATGGCCCCGTTGTGGGAGAGCCTGCATTCGCTCGTCAAACCAACTCCGCGCAGCCAGACGGTTCCGGCGAAATGGGACTACGCGCGGGTCGTGCGGCCCTTTCTGATGGAATGCGGTGATTTGATCACGGCCAAGGAGGCCGAACGCCGGGTACTCATCCTGGAGAATCCAGCCCTTCGCGGTAGCGCCTCCATTACGCGTTCGCTCTATGCGGGTCTGCAGTTGATCCTGCCGGGCGAGATCGCGCCGGCCCATCGACACGTGCAATCGGCGCTTCGCTTCATCGTGGAAGGCAAGGGAGCGTATACCTCGGTCAACGGTGAGCGCACGATCATGAAGCCGGGAGACTTCGTTCTGACGCCGAACTGGCGTTGGCACGACCACGGGAATGAAACCTCCGAGCCGATGGTCTGGCTGGATGGGCTGGACATTCCGTTGGTGTTGTTTCTGGATGCGAGTTTTGCGGAACGCTCGACCGCCGACACGCAGCCGGTACAGAAGCCTGCGGACGATAGCCGGCTGCAATTCGGGAATAACCTGTTTCCGGTGGACTGGAAGCCGGGCGATAGGAACTCGCCCTTGATCAACTATCCGTACGAGCGCTCGTGCGAGACGTTGGATGCCATGAGGCGCAAGCAGCCCCCGGACCTGGTGCACGGCTACAAATTGCGCTACGTCAATCCGGCCACCGGCAAGTCGCCCATGCCGACCATCGGGGCCTTCATCCAACTGTTGCCGGCACACTTCAAGTCCGCCGGTTATCGCTCCACCGATGGCACCGTGTACGCGGTGGTGGAGGGAGAAGGGCGCACGGTGATCGGCGAGCAGACCTTCACGTGGGGACCGAAAGACATTTTTGTGGTGCCCAGCTGGCACTGGCACACCCATGAGGCGAGTGAGGACGCGGTGATCTTCAGCTTCTCTGACCGTCCCGTGCAGGAAGATCTCGGCTTCTGGCGCGAAGAGCGGGCCGACACCTCCTATCCCTACGACACCCGGAGTACTTGATGCTGTCCATCCCCGTCCCGCAGCCCGTACCGACTCTGGCCGTTTCCGGCGGCGGTGCCTTTCCAGTTCACCGTATTTACTGCGTCGGCCGCAACTATGCGGCCCATACGCGCGAGATGGGATTCGACCCGAACCGCGAGGAGCCGTTCTTCTTCTTGAAACCTGCGGACGCGCTCGTGGCCTCCGGAAAGGACATCGCCTATCCGCCGATGACGCACGACTTCCAACACGAGATCGAGTTGGTGGTGGCCATCGGTGAGGGGGGGCGGGCGATTTCAGCCGAACAGGCGCACCGGCACGTTTTCGGCTATGCCGTAGGCCTCGATATGACACGCCGAGACCTGCAGATGAACGCGCGCAAGCAGGGCAGGCCGTGGGACATGGGGAAGGGCTTTGATGAATCCGCGCCGTGCGCGCCCCTCATTCCTGCCTCGGTGTGTGGTTATCTGGAGCGAGGCGCGATCTGTCTCGAGGTAAACGGTGAAGTACGCCAGAAGAGTGATATCGCTCATCTGATCTGGAGTGTCCCGGAGGTCATCCAACACCTCTCGCGCTTCGTCACCCTGTGCCCGGGGGACCTGATCTTTACCGGCACGCCCGAAGGGGTTGGCCCGGTCAGGGCAGGCGATGTGATGGAGGGTCATGTCGACGGACTCGAGGACCTGTGGACGACCGTGGTCGCCCCAAGGCTCGTGTGACGATGGCTGCCGATCTGAAATTGACACTGCATGGGTACTACCGCTCGTCGGCTAGCTTTCGCGTGCGCATCGCCCTGAACCTGAAAGGGGTCCCATACGACAGCATCACCCATCATCTGCGTCGAGGCGAGCAGCGGGACCCGAATTATCTGAGCCTCAATCCCCAGGGACTGGTACCGACGTTGCTTGCCAACGCGGAAGCGATCAGCCAATCGCTCGCGATCGTCGAATATCTGGACGAGATCGTGCCCGCCCCGGCACTGTTGCCGGCTGATGCTGCGGGGCGCGCTCGTGTACGGGGACTCGCACAAATCATCGCCTGTGACATTCATCCCCTGAATAACCTCCGAGTGCTGCAGTATCTGCGCGATCCGCTGAAGCAGCCGCAGGAGGCGGTAC
>JAXDQF010000441.1:0-5017 GCA_034668025.1 Gammaproteobacteria bacterium
GTGGGCTGCCACTTTTGTTCCCCCACCAGATGCTGCACTCCGTATGGGGAACGCTCGTGACGCGCCAGCAAGGCATCCGCCTGGCTGTCATTTACAAATTTTTCTGCGCGCACATCCCAATTGACCGGCCTGCCGAGCTTCATTGCAATCCAGCTCACGATACAGGCCGAGCCGCTGCGGTGAGCGATCCGCGCCGGCGCGATCGGCTCGCGGCGCGAGCGAATGCTCTCGAGCCAGTTGCGGTGATGCTCATCACTGCGGGGAAGTTGCACGCTCAACCCTTCCGGAACCAACAAGCGGTGATCGCTCGCATCCAGCGGCGGCAGGGCAGTCCCCGGCGAGCCCGGATCGGAAGCGGTCGTCTGGCCTTCGCGCGTCACCCAGATCCAACCTTCGGTGCCGATGAATTTCAACCCGTTGGGATGTTTGTCCGACACACTGACACGCACATCCCCCGGATACGTGAGATCGACCTGGTAGGCACCGTGTACGTTCCAGATTTTGTTGTGGGGAAAATCGGCCCGTGCCTCCACCCGGCCGGGGCCGCTGAGCTCGGTGTTGAGCGCCCAGTGCATCGTGTCGTAATGGTGCGAGCCCCAACCCGTGATCATGCCGAGACAGAAGGATTCGTTGCGCAGCCAACCCGGCCGGCTGTAGCCCTTTTGGGGATGAACCCGCTGCTCGGTGTAGTAAACTTGCGGCGTGCTGCCGAGCCACTCGTCATAGTGCAGGTTGGGGGGAACCGGCTGACGCGGATCATCGGGCTGAGTGGGATCAATCGGCAGCCCGATCTCAACACGACGCACCTGGCCGATGCGGCCGGAGCGGACGAGCTCGCACGCGAGGCGAAACTGGGGTGTCGAGCGTTGCTGGCTGCCGACCTGCACGATGCGCCCGGTCTTGGCGACCAGGTCACGCAACAGCTTTCCTTCCGCCACTGTCATGGTGAAGGGTTTCTGCACGTACACGTCCTTGCCCGCCAGAACCGCAGCGGCCACGAGTTGTGCGTGCCAGTGATCGGGTGTGCTGATGACAACCGCATCCAGGTCAGGATGCGCCAGCAACTCGCGGTAGTTGGAATAAACGCTGGTCTCGGGCGCCACGCCCCCTGACTTCCGATAGAACGCGGCTATCTGCTCTTTGCTGTCAGCCGCGCGACGGGAATCCAGGTCGCACACCGCCACGTAATCCGCCGAGCCCGCCTTCAACACGGCCGGCACGTCGTGGACCTGTGCAATCCGCCCGCAGCCGATCTGTCCCACGCGTAGCCGGTTGCTGGGAGCTTCTGCGCCCAGCAGACGCGCCGGCAGGATCAGCGGAACCGCTGCCGCCGCCGTAGCACCAACCAACAATTGACCGAAGTCGCGCCGTGAGAGCACCGGGTCGCCCCGGGACCTTCCTGGATTCTGGAGCCGTGCAGTCATGTCTTCCCCCTTCTTGCCGCATCACAGCAAGTAACTTGATGATAGCGCTACCATCCGATGCGCTGCAATCATTGTCGCGCGCGTGCAGTGTGCCAGGTCACGAATTGCCACTTCGTCCGGCAGCACTAAAGAAAACTTCGCACCGTTGGAACACTTTGCGCGGCAAACATCGAGCGAGGCGTCGATCGTGGTATGGACAGCGTTCGCATGCAGGTGCAAGCTCGGACGGTTTACGGACGATGATCGAGATGAATGTTGCACGTTGAACGAGCTGCCGGTCTCGGCGCCATAGAAAAGCTCGCAGTGGAATGGGGAAAGCTGGAAGGGAGTCTGCAACCGCGCACTCCATTCACCTCGCCATTGTGGAATCTGCTGTGGTGGAAACATTTCCGGGTGGACGGTGCGTGGGTCCGCGATGAGCTCTTTGTCCACACCGTGCGAAATGAATTCAACGAGTTGATCGCAGTGGCGCCGATGATGTTGACCTCGCGCCCGGCCTTTGGTCCCTTGCGAGTGCGCGGACTGCAACTGCTGGGGGCGGATGAGAATGTCACCGAGCTGCGCAGCGTGATAGCGCGGACCGAACACCTGTCTGCAGTACTGGCAGCCTTGAGCGCGTATTTCCGGGCGACGGCCGACGGCTGGGACTGGCTGCAATGGGGTGGAATCCCGGACAACGCGCAGTCGCGCGAGTTGTTGCAGCGCGCCGGCCGCATCCAGTGGGGCCGCGCGGTCCCCAACTACTACCTGCCCTTGCAGGACAGCTGGGAGGAGTTCAAGTCAGGGCTGTCGCGCAACATGAAGGAGGCGCTGCGCAAGTGCTACAACTCACTGAAGCGCGCCGGCCACGAATTTACGTTTCGCGCGGTCAGTCAGCCTGCAGAGGTTGCGGCTGCGCTGGCTACCTTCTTTGAGCTGCATGCCGAGCGCTCGCGAGCCACCACCCTGCCCCCGCATGCGAATGTGTTTGCTCGCCCGGCGGCGCGCGACTTCCTTCTTGAATACGCACAACGGATGGCAGAGCGCGATCAGCTGCGCATCTTCCAACTGGTGGTCGGCGGCGAAGTAGTGGCAACGCGCGTTGGATTCGTGCTCGGTCAGGAGCTGTATCTGTACTATTCGGGCTACCGCGTCAACTGGGCGCAACACAGCGTCATGACCACGGTAGTGGCGGAATCGATCAAATGGGCGATCCAACAGGGACTGCGCGGAGTGGACCTGTCAACGGGGCGGGATTTGTCGAAGCTGCGTTGGAAACCGGAAGAGATCGTGACGTGCGAAGGCGTGCAGGCCTCGTCACGGCGCCTGCGACAGTTGGCGGCGGGGGCCTACCTGCACGTCGCCGAGCGCGCGACTCCAAACTCGATGCTGGGCCGGCTCTTGAGCTCAGCGCGCCGGGCCAAGCTCTGATTCGAGAACCGCCGGGGCGCGGCTCGTCGACAGCCAGGAGCCGAGCAGGATCAGGGCCAACCCCAGCCCGCCTGCCAGACCAAAGGGCTCATGCAGAACGCCGACGCCCAGTAGTGCTGCAACCGCGGGGTTGATATAGGTAATGACTGAGGCCCGCGCCGCGCCCGCGCGCCGGATCAGATAGAAGTAGAGCTGCAGAGCCAGCGCCGTGCAGACGATTCCGAGCACGCCCACGGACAACAGGGACAGCAACGCCGGCATGTGAGTGGGAGCCGTCCAAAGGGCACCGGGCAACAGGACGATCGCAGCGATACCGAGACTCATGGCGACCGCACCGAGCTCGTCTGTGTTGGAAAGGTACTTCTGTACGATGATGGAGCCGACCGCATATCCCAAGGTTGCCAGCAGGACGCAGCCGACACCTGCCCAGGCCGTCAATCCATGAACCGAGCCGATTCCCAGCAGGACCACGACACCGATGAAGCCGGTAGTGAGCCCGACCAGGCGGCGTGTTCCCAGGGGCTCGCGCAACCCGAATGCGGGTGACAATAGAATGAGGGTGAGCGGCAGAGTTGCGACCAGGATCCCGGCCAGCGACGAGCCGATCCAGCGCTCGCCCACTGAAATGAGAAAAAACGGGCCGATGAGCTCCGCGAATGCGAATGCGACCACGGCGCCCTTGTGAGCCGCCAGGGAACGCAGCGCTCCGCGCTTCCACGCAATCGGCAACAGGACCAGGGCACCTAGTGAGACCCGCCCCCACGCCACATCCGCCGCAGACAGATCCACCAACGCGAGCTTGATGAAGAAGTAGGGCAGTCCCCAGACCATGCCCAGAGCCCCAAACGCCAACCAGGTTCGCCAGGTCACTCGCCCTTCCCCCACTGACCATCAAACGGTTGCCAATATACCTGCGATGTTCCCCTGGACGGATTCAACCACTCAATCACAAAACGTGAGGTCCACTGAGCCACCGGGGCGGCGCAGGCGTACACTCTTGAACGTGGCCATCCAGATTCCGCTGGTCGCGAGAATCCGCCCGTCGGGCGGGGGCACCCTGTTGTGGGGAGTGCTCGGGTGGTTTCTTTTGAGTCCGTCGGCCGCCCTCTCGGCCACACCCACACCGGATCCGCCTCCTGCCATCGGCACGAGCAGCCTCCCGCCGAGCCTGAAAGATGATCCTTCGGAAGTGGTCATCGAGGCCGTCGAACCGAAATATGTAGCCCCTACCCTGCGCGACCGGATCGGACGGATCTGGGCGCCGGTGTTGATCAACGGCAAGGGCCCCTTCCGGCTGGTGCTCGATACGGGCGCCAGCCATTCGGCGATCATCTCGCGGGTTGCCGACAGTTTAGGTCTGGCGAGCCAGACTGACACGATTGTGGTTCGCGGGGTCACCGGATCCGCTGTCGTCCCCGCCCTCCACGTGGATCGCATGGAAGTGGGTGCAGTGTTGATCGAGCCATCGACTCTGCCGATCGTCGCCGATGTCTTCGGGGGTGCCGAAGGCGTGCTCGGTCGCGAAGGCATGCCGGACAAGCGGATCTTCGCGGATTTCACCAAAGATGTGCTGACCATCTCGCGCTCCCATCGCGAGAAGGCCCCTCCTGGATTCAACGTCGTGCCGCTACGATCGGTTCACGGCGGGTTGCTGTCCACGGAAGTCAGGATCGGCTCCATCCGCGCACAGGCCATAATCGATACCGGCGGCCAACAGACCGTCGGCAACATGGCTTTGCTGGAAGCAATGAAGAAGTATCCGCCCAAGAATTCCGTGTCAGAGGACATCATCGGCGTAACCCTGGATCTTCAGCACGGCAACACGGTCAGCACACCGCCCATGAACCTCGGGACTTTGCGTCTGCGCGGGGTCCGGGTGACCTTTGCAGACATGTATCTGTTCGACCATCTCAAGATGACACGCGAGCCCACGTTGTTACTGGGCATGGATGTGCTGGGATCTTTCGACGTCCTGGTGATCGACTACCGGATGCGGGAGATGCAGGTCAAGACCCGCGACCGCGTATTCCCGAACTGACCCTCAGCGTCTCGGATGCCGCGACTTCAGGCGACGCGGAAGTCAGCTTCGACAGCTTCCAACACGGTAGGTCCGCGGCGCTGCAGTGCAGCTCGAATCCCCGCGGTGAGCTCTTCCGGACCGCGAGCCCGCTCAGCGTGAGCAC
>JAXDQF010000442.1:0-4008 GCA_034668025.1 Gammaproteobacteria bacterium
CAGCCCTTCCGCCAGATCCTGGTAGGTAGCCCTGTTGAACAGCGGCGCCGCTTCCCAGTTATAGGCCCAGGGATGGGAGGTGCGCAGCTTGTCAGGCTCGTCCGCGTATCGCGGTATCACATGAGCATGCAGTGCCGGTTCCTGGTTCCCCAGAATCGCGTAGTTGATCCGGGCAGCCCCTGTCAGCTTCAGAATGGCGTCACCCAACCGTGACACGTCCTGCATATAGGCCGTTCGTTCCTGCGCTCCCAACGAATTCAGTGTTGGCACTACGGGATCCGGTAACAGGAGCGAGTAACCCCGCAGAAACTGACGCTCGCCAAACAGAGCCCATCCCGAGTACAGACGCGCGATGACGCGTGGCTCGCGGCCCTCCCGCGCCGCCGCAACCAGCCTGTGAATCTCGGTTTCCGGCTCGATGCCCAACTCGTTTTTCATGGCTTTACGTCTGACCCTCACTCCTGCCAGGAGCGCACCCTGCCCGTATCGATATGAACGAAATTGGAACGCGGATAAAACCCAACGCCGCCGCGTTTGGCGGCCAGTGCCAGCTCATGAAGGCGCGCCAACGGACAGTCTTTCAGGCGCACATCCATCGCATGGCCTTCCATGTGCTGACTGCGCTCCGCCACGGCATGTCCCGCTGCCCGCAGCTTCGCATTCGTTCCGGGCGAGCGATAGCCCGAAATGACCTCATATTTTGCCGGCACACCACATTCGCGTGCCAGCTCGGCCAGTTGCATGAACAGGCCGAAATCCATCTCGTGCTGTTCGTTCACCCGATAATCCCGCAGCAGATGCCGCAATGCGGCCGCCGCATCCGGCGCCATATCGTGCTCGTCGTGAAAGGTGACAGTCAGCTTCTCGCCGCCGTGCAGATTTGTCAGTTCCAGCCGCTGCTCAACCAACCCTTGGGCACCCACCGGCAACGTAAAAATTGCTGCGACCGCGATCAGCGCCCGTGGCCGGCTCATAGGGCCGTCACACTCCCCTCGTCCCCGGGCTCAGTGTTGACTGCCACCACGGTTGCCTTGGGAAAGAAATTGAATTCGGAGGCACTCGCCCAGGTGTAGGCACCCATCGACCGCCCCACAATCAGGTCACCCGCTTTCAGCTCGGGCAACATCAGATTTTCGGCAATCACGTCGATGCTGTCGCAGGTCGGCCCGGCCAGCACGGAGGGCAGCCGCTCCGGACTGTCTCGCAATGGCTCAACGGGATAGCGGGCGTGATCGTAAAGCTGACCGCTGTAAGACCCATAAAGTCCGTCGTCGAGGTAATACCACCAATGACCCTCACGCTTGGCGCGACCCATGACGGATGACACACCGATCGTCGACGGCCCAACAATGTAACGACCCGGTTCGGCGATCACACGGACCCGTTTCGGCAACTTCTTCAACGCGTGGCGAATCGGCTCGCAAAACCGGCTGATGTCCTGCACGGGCTGGGCGTAGTCGATAGGAAAGCCACCGCCAATGTCGAGCGTATCGAAAATGCCCAGCTTTTCGCGGCGCGCGGCCGCCATCAACTTCACACAGGCGTCCAACGCCTCCACGTGCTTGGCGGAATCCGCAGCCTGCGAGCCAACGTGGAACGACAAACCCCGGACCTGGACGCCGACCTCGGCTGCCAGGCGCGCGAGATCCAACAGGTCTTCGGGATCACAGCCAAATTTGCGCGACAGATCGCACACGGCGCCCGGGCTACGAAACGAGACACGCAACAGCAGCTCGGTGCTGTCGGTATACCGAGCAAACTTACGCACTTCGTCGGGATTGTCGGCGACGAAGGTCCGCACGCCGAAATTCACCGCGTTGCGGATATCCTGATCGCGTTTGATGGGATGCGTATGGATACAGCGCTTCGGATCCGCGCCCAGACGCTGCACGAGGTGAACCTCGCCGGTCGTGGCGAGGTCGAGGAAGCCGCCCTCCTCCATCACCATCCGTACCACGGCCGGATGCGGCATGGGCTTGAGCGCGTAGTGCAGGTCGACCCCGGGCAACGCCTTGCGCAGTTTCCTGAATTGAACGCGGACCCGCTCGGCGTCGACAATCAGCAGCGGTGAGCCAAATTCCTTCACCAGGCGGCGGATGTGGGCAGGCTGAAAGGGGTCGATGAAACGGGGACGCTGAATTCGGCTTGGCATAGGCTTCATTGTTAGAAAAACGTGACGGCGTGACAAGGGAGAACGGATAGTTCTGCTACATTCTCGGCCGCATGAGTCCCCCTACCGTGCCGCAGGATCCGCGCCGCGAGCTCGAAATGCTCCTGGCCTCGCGGTTTGCACTCATCGTCATCGAGTCCCGTGAGGAAGCCCGTGTGCTCTCGCTCGTACGCGAATCGAGCCTGAAGGCTCGCCGCGGACGTGGCTGGGGAGTATTTCAATGGACTGTGACGGAAGGGTTGCAGCGGGTCGATGTCGACATGGGCGCTCCGCAGCGCATGCTCGCCGAGCCGGCCCAGCTTCTCAGGCACCTCAAAGCCACACCGATGCCGGGGATCTATGTGCTCCTCGACTTCCATCCCTTTCTCACCGATCCCATCAATGTGCGAATGTTGAAGGACGTCGCGCAAGGTTATGAGCAGGTCGCCCGGACCGTGGTCCTCATGAGCTACGAGGTCACTCTGCCCGAAGAGCTCGAGAGTTTCGCCACGCGCATGCAGCTGGCTCTGCCCTCGGCCGGCGAGCGACAGATGATCGTCAAACGCGTCGCGCAGGAGTGGTCGAAAGCCAATCCAGGACGCACGGCCGTCATCGAGCCGGATGCGCTGAGCAAACTCGTCGACAACCTGTGCGGTCTCACAGCGGGCGACGCCGAGCGCCTCGTCCGCCAAGCGATCTTCGATGATGGCGCCCTGACGATGTCGGATCTGCAAGGGGTGCTGGCCGCCAAGTATCAACTGCTCAACCGCGGTGGCACGCTGACCTACGAGCCCGATACCGCGAAATTCGCAGACGTGGGCGGGATGCAAAACCTGCGCAACTGGCTGACGAGCCGCAAGCCCGCCTTCGACGGCGCCGCGCCCGAGTTGGATCCGCCCAAGGGCGTGCTGCTCCTCGGCGTGCAGGGCTGCGGTAAGAGCCTGGCTGCGCGCGCCGCGGCCGGCATCTTCGGTGTGCCGCTGCTGCGACTGGACTTCGGTGCGCTCTACAGCAAGTGGCACGGGGAATCGGAAAAGAATCTGCGCGAATCGCTCGTCGCAGCGGGTGCCCTGGCCCCGTGTGTGTTGTGGATCGACGAAATCGAAAAAGCGCTCGCGGATGGAGAAGGTGACAGCGGTACGTCGCGCCGCGTGCTCGGCACGTTCCTCACCTGGCTCGCGGAGCAGCGTGCCCGGATCTTCGTAGTCGCTACCGCCAACGACATCACTGCCCTGCCGCCGGAGTTGATTCGCAAGGGGCGACTCGATGAGATCTTCTTTGTCGATCTGCCCGACGATGCCGCACGTGCCGCCATACTCGCGATTCATGCGCGCAAACGCTCGGTGCAGCTCACCCCCCAGGAAGTCCTCGCACTTGCGAAGCGCAGCGGGGGTTTCTCCGGAGCGGAACTGGAACAGGCGATCGTGGCCACGCTTTACAGCGCCCGCGCCAACGGTCATCCGGTGACCGCCGCGGCCATTGCGCAGGAACTGAAGACAACGAAACCGTTGTCTGTGGTCATGAGCGAAAAGATTGAGGCCTTGCGCGCGTGGGCGCATGAGCGAACCGTGCCCGCAGACTAGTTAATTGGCGCGGCACTGGCCGCGCGGAGCCCGGCTCCGTCGCACGCCGGCAAAAAGCGTGGCCTCTTAGAAGACCAACTGGGCCGGCTGCGCATGCATATGCAGGGCGCCTGCGGCGCGGCATACGTGTTGGCTCCTACGGCAGGACAGCCATCGCGCCGGTGTCGCCGCTCTCGCTGATACTGGAGGCTGCCCGCACCAAACGGTCGCGGATGGCATCCCACTTCTCGCCTTCAGGGACATCCTGGACGAGAATCTGTTGGCATCCAGCCTTAT